>NZ_JAVMKF010000236.1:0-19179 GCF_031732815.1 Accumulibacter sp.
TTCTCCGCCATCTTCGCGCGCCAGATTTCCGCGGTTCTTCGCAGCCACTAACAACCGGGCATGCTCGACCGTTCCCGGCCGGAGCAGGCGCCGCGCCCAAGGAGAGAATCCGATCGGCCGTTTTCGCGGCGATCCGGCACGTCGCAGCGTGCAGCCAGCCGAGCGCCTGAGGAAGGGCACGGCTCACTCCGTGTTGCCGTACAATGGCGTCAAGGTCCTGGTGCCCGGTCGCGCGCCTTGCCCATTCCCCTTCAGAACCCTTCTTCTTGCGCCCACCGCCAGGCCCGTCCCGAATTGCACAGCGAATCGCACTCCGCAAACGCCTCAACGCAACATCAGGCTCGACAGGCGTCCGCAGCTGGCGGCCAGACCGCTACCGACGATGCGGCTGCCTGGGCGAGCTTTGCCGCAGCACAGTCGGCGGCTGATTTCTGCCACAGTTGGCTGGCAATCCAGTGCGCGCAGGTGGCCGACGTGCGTCGTGGCCTGCTTCTGCTCGAACAGGACGGCGGGACCTACGTTCCGGCGGCGATCTGGCCGCTGGCGACGAGTGAAGTGAGCCATCTGGCACCGGCAGCAGAGGAATGTCTGAGCGAGCGCCGCGCCAGGATTCTGCGGGCTCAGCCGGGAGCGCTGGTCGTCGTCGCCTACCCGATCGAGGTCGACGGACAGATGCAGGGCGCTGTCGTACTCGACCTGAGCGAACGTGCGGAAGCGGCACTGCAGCTCGTCCTCAGGCAATTGCACTGGGGAATCGGCTGGCTCGAGGTCCTCTACCTGCGCCGCAGCGCCTTGCACGACGCCGAGAGTCTGCAACGGGCACGCACCGCCCTCGACGTACTGGCCATCGCCGCCGAGCACGAAGCGCTGCAGCCGCTGGCGATGGCCGTGGTGAACGATCTGGCCAGCCGCTTTTCCTGTGCGCGCGTTTCGCTGGGGATCGACCAGCGCGGGCGCACGCGGCTGCTGGCGATGTCGCATTCGGCGTTCTTCGAAAAGAAGAGCCAGTTTGTCGCAGCCCTCGAAAACGCCATGGACGAAGCGCTCGATCAGCGCAGCAGCATTGCTTTCCCGGCCAGCGCCGAAGGCAGCAGCGGCATTGCCGTCGCGCACCGCGATCTTGCCGCCGGACGCGCCGTCTGCTCGGTCGTCCTGACCAGCCGCGGCCGGGGAATCGGTGTGCTGACCTTCGAGCGCCACGACGCGACACCGTTTGCCGCCGACGAACTGCGCAGCTTCGAAGCGCTTGCCACACTCCTCGCGCCGCTGCTGGAGAGCAAGGTCGCGCTGCACCGCTGGTTCGCCGGGCGCGCGGTCGACCGCCTGCGCGACTTCCGGCGCCACCTGCAGGACACGCGACGACCCGGCCTGCGCGTCGGCTTGGCGATTGCTGCACTGCTTGTCGCCGGCACCGTTCTGCTCGACGGCGAGTACCGCGTCGGCGCGCGCGCAGTCGTCGAAGGCGAAGTACAGCGCGCGGCGGTCGCGCCGTTCGATGGCTTCGTGCGCGAAGCGCCGGTGCGTGCCGGTTTCATCGTCAAGCAGGGGCAGACGCTCGCCGTGCTCGACGAGCGCGATCTGCTCGTCGAGCGCCAGCGCTGGTTGTCCGAGCGTGAGCAGCATCTGGCGCGCTATCGCGACGGGCTGGCCAAGCACGAGCGCGCGAACGCCAATGTCGCGCTGGCGCAGGTGCGCGAAGCCGAAGCGCAACTGGCGCTGGTCGAGGAAAAGCTCTCCCGCGCAACGATCGTCGCACCTTTCGACGGCGTCGTCGTTTCCGGCGACTTGAGCCAGTTGCTCGGTTCGCCGGTCGAGCAGGGCAAGTTGCTCTTCGAGGTCGCACCGCTCGACGCCTACCGGGTGATCCTCAAGGTCGAGGATCGCGACATTCGCGACGTGCGCGTCGGCCAGTCGGGCACCCTGGTACTCGCCGGCCTGGCCGGCGAGGCCCTCGACTTCGCCGTGCGCAACGTTTCGATGGCCGAAGCCGAAGACGGCAAGAACGTGTTTCGGGTTGAAGCGCAACTGGCGCGCAGCGATCTCAAGCTGCGTCCCGGTATGGAAGGCGTCGGCAAGATCAGCGTTGGCGAGCAGAGCTATGCCTGGATCTGGACGCATCGGCTGACCGACTGGCTGCGCATGCAGGCCTGGACCTGGCTGCCCTAGGCTGCGCCGAGGAATGTCCGGCCCGTTTCTCAGCGCCTCCTGGTACCGTGTCGCGGACTTGCGTCCGGAACTGCGCCGGCACGCGCGCATTCACCGCCAGCGCTTTCGCGGCCAACCCTGGTACGTGCTCGCCGACAGCGCTTCCGGCAAGCTGCATCGTTTCAGCCCGGCGGCGTACCGCGTCGTGCAGTTGATGGATGGCGAGCGGACAATCGACGAAATCTGGCGCATCGTCGCGGCCGAGGCGGGGACCGAGGCACCGACGCAGGACGAAGTGATCCGCCTGCTCGCGCAATTGCACGCCGGGGACCTGCTGCAGTCGAACGTGCCGCCGGATGTCGACGAACTGGCCAGCCGCGGTGCGCAGCAGAAACGGCGCAAGCTGCTGCAGAGCTTTGTCAATCCGATGTCGATCCGCCTTCCGCTGTGGGATCCCGACGCCTTCCTCAACCGGACTTGGCCGCTGGTCAGCGCTTTGGCCGGAAAACTCGGCCTGCTCGCCTGGCTGGCCGTCGTTCTGCCGGCGACGCTCCTGGCTGGCGTACATTGGCAGGAATTGACCGCCAACCTGAGCGATCAGATTCTCGCCACGAACAATCTGCTGCTGCTCTGGTTCGTCTATCCGCTGATCAAGTTGCTGCATGAAATGGGGCACGCTTACGCGGTCAAATCGGGCGACGGCGAAGTGCACGAAATGGGCATCATGCTGCTCGTCCTGGCGCCGATTCCCTACGTCGATGCGACCGCCTCAGCCGGTTTTCGCAGCAAGCTGCGGCGGATGGTGGTCGGCGCTGCCGGCATCCTCGTCGAGCTTTTTCTCGCCGGCTTGGCAATGTGGGTCTGGATTCTCGTCGAACCCGGACTGCTGCGCTCGATTGCCTTCAACGTCCTGGTCGTCGCCGGCGCCTCGACGCTGCTCTTCAACGGCAACCCGCTGTTGCGCTACGACGGCTACTATGTGCTGAGCGATTTCCTCGAGATCCCCAACCTCGGCAATCGCGCCAACCAGTACTGGCAGTGGCTGGCCAAGCGCTACCTGTTCGGCCTGCGCACGCTCGATCCACCGGTGGCGACGCCCGGCGAACGGCGCTGGTTCGTCTTCTACGGCGCGGCGTCGTTCGTCTATCGGACGATGGTGATGATCGCCATCACGCTGTTCATTGCCGGCGAGTTCTTCTTCATCGGCGTCGTCCTCGCGCTCTGGGCGGCAATCACGATGTTCGTCGTGCCGCTCGCCAAGGGCCTGAACTACGTACTGAACAGCCCGGAGCTGCAGCGCGCGCGGACGCGCGCCCGAGTGGTCACTTTCGGCCTGCTGGCGCTCACCGTAATCGGCGTGCTCGCTTTGCCGATGCCGCTGCGCACGCACGCCGAAGGCGTCGTCTGGGTGCCCGAGAACGCCGAGTTGCGCGCCGCCGGCGACGGTTTCGTCGAACGTCTTCTGGCCAACCCGGGAACGCCGGTCAAGGCGGGCGACCTGGTGCTGGCGATGAACCAGCCCGCACTGGTGGCCGAGGCCGAGCAGACGCGTGCCCGCCTGCGCCAGTTTGAAGTGCAATACGCGTCGCTGATGTTCGAGGAACGTACGCAAGCGGCGGCGATGCGCGAGGATATCGCGCGCGAACAGGTGGCGCTGGCGCGCGCCGAGGAGAAGCTGGCCTCGCTGCTCGTCGTGGCGGCGGTGCCCGGCGTGCTCAGGCTGGCACGCGCCGAGGATCTGCCCGAGCGCTACGTGCGCAAAGGCGAGATGCTCGGCTATCTGCTCAGCGGTCCGCCGCGCCTGGTGCGCGTCGTCGTCACGCAGGACGACATTGCGCTCGTGCGCGAACGCCAGAAACGCGTCGAAGTGAAGGTCGCCGACCGGCTCGCGCAGACGTATCCGGCACGCATCCTGCGCGAAGTGCCCGGCGGCCACGACCAGTTGCCGAGCAAGGCGCTGTCCACCGCCGGTGGCGGACTGCACGCCACCGATCCGCGCGACACGCACGGACTGAAGTCGCTGCAGAGGCTGTTCCAGTTCGATCTCGAACTACCCGAAGAGATTGGCCGCGTCGAGGTCGGAACGCGCGTCTACGTGCGCTTCCACCATCACGCCGAACCGCTCGGCGAGCAGTGGGCGCGCCGCCTGCGCCAACTTTTCCTGGCGCGCTTCAATGTCTAGGCCACTGCTCGCCAGTTGGCAGGTCCACGAGTTCGGCCCGGGCCTGTATCCGGAACGACGCGACGGCAAGGACGGCGCGCTCGATCGCTGGCTCGGTCGCCTGCTCGGCCGCTGGGCGCAACGCGGCTCGCCGCTTCGCCTGCGTCGGCTGCGTGGTTTTGCCGAGCGCTGTGCGGCGCTCGCCGACGATCTCGGCCGCGCTTCCGAGGACGAACTGCAGCGGCGCGCGCAGACACTGCGGGAAACGCTGGCCTCGGCCGGACCGCACGACGAACATGCCGCCGAGAGTTTTGCCCTGATCCGCGAAGTCTGCGCGCGCCGACTCGGCCTGCGCCACTATCCGGTCCAGTTGATGGGCGGCTATGCCTTGCTGCGCGGCACGCTGGCCGAAATGCAGACTGGCGAAGGAAAGACGCTGACCGCAGTGCTGCCCGCCGTGACCATCGCCCTGGCCGGTGCGGCCGTACATGTGATCACCGTCAACGCGTATCTGGCGCGACGCGACGCCGAGTATCTGGCCCCGGTCTATGCCTTTTTCGGCCTGCGCGTCGGGCTGATCGTCCCCGAGCAGGACAACGCACAGCGTGCGCAAGCGTATCGCTGCGACGTCACCTACTGCGTCAACAAGGACCTCGTCTTCGACTACCTGCGCGATCGGATCACCGCCAAGCACACGCTGGGCGGCGCCCGCGCGGTCGTCGGCGACTGGCTGAGCTCCACCGGCGAGCGCTCACCGGCGCTTCTGCGCGGCCTCTTCTACGCCATCGTCGACGAGGCGGACAGCGTGCTGATCGACGAAGCGCGAACGCCACTGATCATTTCGAGCAACATCGATGATCCGCACGGGCGTGCGCTCTACGCGCAGGCGCTGGCGCTCGCCGGCAGCCTGGCGAACGGCGAGCACTACCGGCTGCGCGCTGACGAACACAGCGTCGAACTGACCGACGCCGGACGCGCCGTGGTCGCCGAATTTGCCCACGGCCTGAGCGGACTGTGGGCCATCTCGCGGGCGCGCGAGGAACTCGTCGAGCAGGGCCTGTCGGCGCTCCACCTCTTTGCCTGCGACCGCCATTACATCATCAGCGAGGGCAAGATCCAGATCGTCGACGAATACACCGGTCGGGTGATGGCCGATCGTTCGTGGGAACGCGGCCTGCACCAGATGATCGAGGTGAAGGAAGGCCTGGACATCAGCGAGCGCCGCGAAACCATTTCGCGCATCACCTATCAGCGTTATTTCCGCCGCTATCTGTGCCTGGCCGGAATGAGCGGCACGGCCACCGAAGTCGCGCCCGAAATGCGGTCGGTCTACGCACTCGATGTCCTGCGCATACCGCCCAACCGGCCGGTAATCCGCCGCGACCTCGGGCAGCGCGTCTTTCGCGACGGCGACCAGCGCTGGGCAGCGATCGCCGAGCGCGCCGCGCAGATGCGCCAGGCGGGGCGGCCGGTGCTGATCGGCACGCGCTCGGTGGCAGCTTCCGAACGGGCCAGCCACCACCTGACGGCGGCCGGACTCGAGCACGAGGTGCTCAATGCCCGCCAGGACGCGCGTGAGGCCGAAATCATCGCCCAGGCCGGGCAGCCCGGGCGGATCACCGTGGCCACCAACATGGCCGGACGCGGCACCGACATCCTGCTCGCCCAGGCGGTACGCGCGGCCGGTGGTCTGCACGTGATCCTCTCCGAGTATCACGACTCGGCGCGCATCGACCGGCAGCTTTTTGGTCGTGCTGGCAGACAGGGTGACCCCGGATCGTGCGAGGCAATCGTTGCCCTCGACGATGAGCTGTTTGTCGCCCATGCGGCGCGCCTGCTGGCCTGGCTGCGCACGCGCGTTTCGCCCGACGGTCTGTTGCCTGATCGTCTTGGTCGCCTGCTCAGGCGCTACGCGCAGGCGGCCGCCGAGCGACAGAACTCGCGGATTCGTCGGCAGACGGTCGAACTCGACAAACGAATGGCGCAGTCCCTGGCCTTTGCCGGGAAAGGCGAGTAAGTGAGAGGAACCAGCGATGGGAGAACGATGACAAGACGATTGAACGAGGCGCTCGGCGCTGTCGCCTTGCTCGGGCTGCTGGCCGGCGGGCCGGCAGCCGCCGGCGAGTTCGACTGCATCATCGAGCCGAGCAAGACGGTCGACGTGCGGGCGGCGAGCGAAGGATTGATCGAAAAGATCTGGGTTGACCGCGGAGACATGGTCAAGGCAGGACAGGTGCTGGTCACCCTCGAGTCGGGAGTTGAGCGCGCGGCAACCGAATCGGCGCGCTTTCGGTCGACGATGCAGAGCAAGATACGGACTGGCGAAAGCCGACTGGCCTTCTCCAGCGCAAAGTACGACCGCCGCGAGAAGCTGGCCGGCCAGTCGTTCATTTCACTGCACGACCGTGACGAGGCGCTGACCGAAAAGAAACTGGCCGAATCGGAGCTGCTCGAAGCGCGCGACGACCGGCGGCTGGCGGAAATCGAATACCGCCGCCTGTCCGAGCAACTGCGCCTGCGGACGATCAGAAGCCCGATCGACGCAGTCGTCGTCGACCGCATGCTGAATGCCGGCGAACTGGCCGATAACCGCGACCTGCGCAAGCCTATCCTGCGCCTGGCGGAGATCAGCAAGCTATTCGTCGAAGTCCTTATGCCAATCGAGGCCTTCGCCAAGCTGAGCCTTGGGCAGAGCGTCGAGGTACTGCCGGAAGCCCCCGTCGGCGGACGCTACAGCGCCAGCGTGAAAGTCATCGATCGCGTCCATGACGCGGCCAGCGGAACTTTCGGTGTGCGTCTCGAAATGAACAACCCGGGTCTGAAACTGCCGGCGGGAATCAAGTGCAAGGCGAGCTTCCCAGGAATCGGCGGCCGCCCGGTCGCCGCACCCGCAGCCCCGCGCGGTGACCGCCGACCAGGCGCGGCGACCGGCCCGGCACTGGGCGGCAAGCCGCTGTAACGCCGCCTGGCAAGCCGCCGGGCGGCGCCCGCTCCACTCGGTCAGCGCTCACTCAGCCTCCAGAGGCAGCAGCCTGCCCGACGAGAGCGGCCTACGCGGCAGCGATCGGGCGACCGGCGCCTGGGCGAGCGCGGCCGGGCGCCGCCTTGGCCGCCTTTTTCCAACCGGGTTTGCCGGTCGGGCGAGGCGCCGTCGGCGCCTGGCGAGTCGGCTCGTGCCCGGCAACGATGCTCACCGGAATCGTCTGCCGGGTAAAACGTTCGATCTTTCTGACGTTGAAGCGCTCACCATGGTGCACCAGCGAGATTGCCAAGCCGCTGCGCCCAGCCCGGCCGGTCCGACCGATCCGATGCACATAATCCTCGGCAAACTTCGGCAGATCATAGTTGAAGACATGCGTGATCGCCGGCACATCGATGCCGCGCGCGGCGACATCGGTCGCCACGAGAATGCGCACCTGACCGCGGCGCATGGCGGCGAGCGTCCGGTTGCGCGCCCCCTGATGCATGTCGCCGTGCAGCGCAGCCGCGTTCAATCCGGCGAGATTCAGGCGATCAGTGAGCATGTCGGCATCGCGCCGGGTGGCGGTGAACACCAATGCCTGACCGATCGCCGCGTCGCGCAGGAGAAAGTCGAGCAAGCGGTTCTTGTGCGCCTGATCGTCGACGAAGTGCATGCGCTGCTCGATCGGCTCGTGCCGGTCGGCGACGGCATCGACTCGGATGCGCCGCGCGCAGCGCGTCATGCGCTGCGCCAGCTCGCCGACCGTACCGTCGAGCGTCGCCGAAAAGAGCAGCGTCTGGCGCGTCGTCGGTGTTGCGCCAACGATCGTCTCGATGTCCTCGATGAAACCCATGTCAAGCATACGGTCCGCTTCGTCGAGAACCAGTACGCGCAACAGAGAGAAATCGATCTTTCCGGAGTTCAGGTGATCGATCAGGCGGCCAGGCGTCGCGACGAGAATCTCGGGATTGCGTGCCAGCAGTTCCATCTGCTTGGCGTAGGGCATGCCGCCAAGAATGGCTACGGCATTCACCTGCCGCAAGCGGACAGCGTAGCGGTCGCTCGCCGCGGTAACCTGCAGCGCCAGTTCGCGCGTCGGTGTCAGAACCAGCATGCGCGGCTGCGCCGGTGAGCACGCTCGACGCCCAGCCTGCGAGCCACGGCGCGGCGTGTGCGCCGGACGAGCGGGCGCCTTGACCGGCAGCGGGCGCTGCTCGTTGGCGAGGAGGTCAAGCGCTGGCAGGACAAAGGCAGCGGTCTTGCCCGAACCCGTCGGCGACGAAACCAACAGATCGTCACCCGCGAGCGCGGCAGGAATCGCCTGCTGCTGCACGGGTGTCGGCTGGCTGTAGCCACAGTCGGCAAGGGCAGCAAGCAGGGCCGGATGGAGGCCGATTTCGGCAAAAGTCATACTTCTCTTTCTCGTGTGGATGCGCGTACGTCCACCTGGTGGAAATGCACGCGGCCATGGCAAAAGGATGCAACGCCAACCAGACGAAGAAGCTGAAGAAAAGACTCCGTTCGCTGCGGAGGACAGAACCGGCCAATGGCCGTACCCGGCGGAATGCTGCGACAGGCAGCCCCGGGGACAGGAAGGTTCGGAGTTACGGTTCGCGGTGCGCTTACGATGGCCGAACACGCCAACCACCGAGCCGATAATTATAGCACTAGAACCGCACGCAATACCGTCGCATTTGCGCCACAGAGCGCCAGGGCAGGTCAAATGGGGGAAGAAGAAACGTCTGAGCGCTGGATAGGTGCTAAAATACGCCATTGATCGACGTGCTAGCCGGTCAACCAATCAGTTCTTAGCCCGTTGTAACCAATCTCTATGTCGATAAGGAACCCAATATGAAGAACTCCCTGCTCGTAGCCGCGCTGATCGCTCTTGCTGTTACCGCTTGCGGCAAGAAGGAAGAGGCCAAGCCAGCCGCCGCTCCCGCGGCCGCCCCGGCCGCTGCTGCTCCTGCTGCCGCCCCGGCCGCTGCTCCTGCTGCCGCCCCGGCTGCTGCCCCCGCAGCCGATGCCGCCAAGCCGGCCGCCGATGCTGCCAAGCCGGCCGAAGGCGCGATGGACAAGGCCAAGGACGCCGCCGCCGACAAGGTCAAGGAAGCTGCCGACAAGGCCAAGGAAGTTGCTGGTGCCGCCACCCAAGGTGCTGCCGACGCCGCCAAGGACGCGATGAAGAAGTAATCATCGTCCGCGAGACGAAAAAAGCCGGCATTGGCCGGCTTTTTTTTGCTCTGCCTTTGCTCTGCGTGTCCTGAGCCTTTGGCCCGGCCGGTGCGACCCGGACCGCTGCCAGCAATCGCGCTACCGACCTGGCGCCGCCCGGACATCCGGTCAGCGGCGAGCAACACCAGCACCGCTTCCAAGGCGAGAGCTGCCGAGCAGCCAAACGCAAGACACCTCAGGAGGCTACTTCAACTGATTGTGCAAGAGGCCAAGGATGCGCTTCGCGGTTTCCGATTGGTCGACGCCACCTTCGGCGCTGAGCACCTGAACCGTCGACCGGCTGCCGACATCTTTGAGGAAGATGCGGTACTGCGTCTGCGGTTTGCTGGCACTCGACTTGAAGATGTTCAGCCGGGAGAGAAAACCTTCGTCCTTCTTCTCGTTGTCGATTTCCGGATCGACGTAGCGAACGAAGTAAAGCCCGCGCGAGCGGTCGCGGTCTTCGACCGTGAAGCCCACCCGGTCGAGCGCCAAGCCAACCCGCCGCCAGGCACGGTCAAACGACTCTTCGACTTCCAGCGTTCCCGCACCATCGGCGCCACGCGACAGGCGCGCCCGCTCGGGCGGCGTTTCCTGCGCCGCACGGACCACCTCTGCCGCCCGCTTTTCTTCGCTCCCCAGGCGAATCATCAGGCGCCGCAGCATCTCCGCTTCGAGTTCGGGATCGGCCGGGCGCGGTTGCCATTTGGTCTGGTCCTTGCCCTCGCTGACGAAGATCTCGTACATCCCGCGGTGGCTGATGAAGATGTCGGTCGTTCCCGCTTCGCTGCCCGGTTCGAGACGCGTACGGAACTTGTCGCGTTCGGGTGTCGAATACACCGAATCGATCACCTTGCCAAGAAAGTTGCGGATGAAGTCCTGCGGAATCTTGGCCCGGTTTTCGGCCCAATCGGTTTCCATCACGCCCGCGTCAGGCAACTCGAGCGTGATCAGGAAGCCGGTTTCCTGCCAGAATTCCTTGATCGTTCCCCAAAGCTTGTCGGGCGATCCGGCGGCAACCAGCCAGCGTTGCGTTCCGGCGCGCTCGATGCGCGCCTTGTCCACCTGGGGCAGGACGTCGCCCTTTTGCTGCGACCGCGCTTCCGGCGAGCGCTCGGCGCTGTAGGCCGAGAAGGTGGCCGTGCCTTTGCCGCCACCGATGTCGGGAACGGCGTAGCGCTCGTCGCGCGTCGGCGAAGTGAGGTCGGGCGGAACCTCCAGCGACGGCGCGCGCGTACTCGACGCCGTCTTGTACTCGATCTTCTTGCTTTCGAAAAGGGAACCGTTGCACGCCGCCACGCTGCTGGCGAGCGCCACGACAAGCAGCCGTTGATGCGAGCCTATGGCCATTATCTGCTGGCCTCGCAATCAGGCGAGCACGCCGGCCTGCACCAGGGCAGTCCGGACGCGCGCCTGGCAATCAGCAGAAAGCGGTGTCAGCGGCAGGCGCAGACCGGATTCGATCAGTCCGAGCTGCTGACACGCCCATTTCACCGGAATCGGATTGGCCTCGCAGAAAAGCTGCCGGTGCAGTCCGTGCAGACGAGCGTTGATCACGCGCGCCTGCAGCGCATCTCCCTGCAGCGCCACGGCGCACATTTCGTGCATCAGGCGGGGCGCAACGTTGGCGACAACCGAGATGTTCCCCTTGGCGCCAAGCAGAATCAGAGCGCAAGCGCTCGCATCGTCTCCGCTATAGACGGAAAAACCCGCCGGCGCCCGATTGATCAGTTCGCTGCCGCGATCGATGCTGCCCGTCGCGTCCTTGATGCCGACAATGCTGGGTATCTCGGCCAGGCGCAAGGCCGTATCGTTGCTCAGATCAGCGACCGTCCTGCCCGGCACATTGTAGAGGATGACCGGGAGATCGACCGCTTCGGCAATCGTGCGGAAATGGCGATACAGCCCTTCCTGCGTCGGTTTGTTGTAATAGGGAACCACCGACAGTGCGGCATCAGCGCCGGCCTGCTGGGCAAAGCGCGTCAGTTCCACCGCTTCGGCGGTCGAATTGGCGCCCGTTCCGGCGATCACCGGCAGGCGCCCAGCCGCCTGCTCGACGGCAACGCGGATCAGTTCGCAATGCTCGGCGAGGGTGACCGTTGGCGATTCGC
This sequence comes from Accumulibacter sp., assembly GCF_031732815.1. Taxonomy (GTDB): domain Bacteria; phylum Pseudomonadota; class Gammaproteobacteria; order Burkholderiales; family Rhodocyclaceae; genus Accumulibacter. The sequence continues at coordinate 11,594 of NZ_JAVMKF010000236.1, forward strand.
CGGTGGTCCCGACGATGACGATCGCGTCGGTACCCTCGGTGACGTGAAAATCGACCAGACGGCGCAAGCCCGGCAGGTCGAGGCTGCCGTCAGCGTGCATCGGGGTAACGATCGCGACGATCGATCCGGTAATCGTTTTCATGACTGGTGCTCTGGAGTTAGGCGGAGGCGCGCGGCCTTGAAGCAGCGGATTCTAACCGAAGGCAAGTCGCTTGACCACGAAAAACGCCGCCCTCGGCGGCGCGCTCAAGGTGTGCGACCAGCGTCAGAGGTCGCCCAGAACGCGCAGGTGCGCGATGACGCAGCGGGCCAGTGCCGAGAGCGCGTAGCCGCCTTCGAGCATGGAGACGATCCGTCCTTGCGCTGTCTCTTCGGCGAGCAGCTTGAGCTGGCCGGTGACCCACGCGTAATCCTTTTCGAGCAGGCGCAGGCCACCCATCTCGTCCTCGTAATGCGCGTCGAAACCGGCCGAGATGAGGACCATTTCCGGCCGGAATTCGTAGAGTCTAGGCATCCACAGGTCGCTCACGACGCGCCGGAACTCTTCGCCGTCGGCACCTCGGGCGAGCGGTACGTTGAGCATGTTGGGCGCCGGACTCTCGGTGCCGCTATAGGGATAGAAGGGGTGCTGAAAGGTGCTCACCATGAGCACGCGTGGATCGGCCCGGAAGCAGTCTTCAGTCCCATTGCCGTGATGCACATCGAAGTCGACCACGGCCACGCGCGCCAGCTTGTAGGCTTCCAGCGCATGCGCCGCAGCGACCGCGATATTGTTGAAAAAACAGAAACCCATTGCGCTTGCACGTTCGGCGTGATGACCAGGCGGACGAACCGAGCAGAAGGCACTGCGGACTTCGCCCTTCATCACCAGATCGACGGCGAGCACGCCGGCGCCGGCAGCGCGCAAGGCGGCCTGCCAGGTATGCCGGTTCATCGCGGTATCGGGGTCGAGGTGAACGATTCCGAGTTCAGGCGAGGCACGCTTGAGGCGCTCCAGGTGCGTCGCGGTATGGACCCGTTTGAGTTGTTGGAAAGTCGCCTGCGGCGCGTCGTGGTAGATGAGGTACGAGTCCAGCCCCTGCGCGATCATGTGATCATTGATCGCCGTCAGCCGCTCCGGCGATTCCGGATGGTAGGAACCCATGTCATGGAGCTGGCAGTCACGGTGGGTGATGAATGCAGTGCTGGTCACGTTTGCCTTTCGTGCCGCAGAGGGAAGCCGGCACCGGCGCCGGAATCCGCGGGAAGTCGAGTTGTTCGCTGATGGTTTATTATCGTCCCATTTACGCCGCCACGACAAGCCATGCCGCCCACCGCTGAAACCGCTCGCGTAAGCGAAATCCTCGCCGCCGCCAACACGGTCGTTCTCGGCAAGAGCCGGCAGACCAGGCTGGCGCTGTGCTGTCTGCTGGCGCGTGGCCACCTGCTGATCGAAGACCTGCCGGGCGTCGGCAAGACGACACTGGCGCAGACGCTGGCCCGCCTGCTCGGCTTCCAGTTCTCGCGCATCCAGTTCACCAGCGACATGCTGCCCGCCGACATTCTCGGCGTATCGATCTTCGACCGTGAGCGCGGCGATTTCCGATTCCTGCCCGGCCCGATCTTCTCGCAGCTGCTGCTCGCCGACGAGATCAACCGAGCCACGCCGAAAACGCAAAGCGCGCTGCTCGAAGCGATGGAAGAGGGGCAGGTGACCAGCGAAGGCGAAACGCGCCGGCTGCCCGAACCCTTTTTTGTCATCGCAACGCAGAACCCGTCGAACCAGATCGGCACCTTCCCGCTGCCGGAGTCGCAGCTCGATCGTTTCCTGCTGCGCATTGAACTGGGTTATCCTGATCGCGCAGCCGAGCGCGCGCTGCTCGAAAGCGGCGGCCGACGCGATCATCTGCCAACTCTCGCGCCGCGCCTGGCGGCGACCGATTTCACCCGGCTGCAGCAGGCCGCGGCAGCCGTGCACGCCGCCCCGCCGCTGCTCGACTACGTCCAGGCACTGGTCGGCGCCACGCGCAACGACGAACGCTTTGTGCACGGCCTGAGCCCGCGCGCGGCACTCTCACTGCTCGCCGTAGCGCGTGCCTGGGCCTTTTCCGGGGGACGCCAGATGGTCCTGCCGGAAGACGTGCAGGCCGTCTTTGCCGCGGTCAGCCGGCATCGTCTGCGCCTGGCCAGCGGCAGCCATCCCGCCGAGGACGACGTGCTCGTGCTCCTCCGACGCGTGCCACTCCCCTGATGCGCCCGTTCGCTCTCGTCCAGCGCTGGCTGTTCCGCCTCGGGCGCGACGAAGAACTCCCGATCGTCCTTTCCCAACGGCGGATCTTCATCGTACCGAGCGCCGCCGGGCTGCTCTACGCGGCCGTCCTCCTGGTCATGGCGGTTGGCGCGATCAATTACAACCTGAGTCTCGGTCACGCGCTGATCTTTCTCCTTGCCGGCCTTGGCCTGGTGGGCATGGTGCACACCTTCAACAACCTGTTTGGCCTGCGTCTGCTACCCGCACCGTGTGCCGCCGTCTTCGCTGGCGAAACAGCGCGCTTTCCGCTGCTCGTCGAAAACCCACGCCGACTGTCGCGACGGGCGCTCGAATTCGCCTTCACCGGCCAGCCGGCAGCGATCCTCGACCTTGCCGCAGGCAGCTCGGCGACCGTCGCCATACCTTTCGTCGCCTCGCGCCGCGGACGCCTCGACCCCGGCCGGATCACCCTGTCGACGCGCTATCCACTCGGCCTGTTTCGTGCCTGGAGCTATCCGCACCCGCCGTTTTCCTGCCTCGTCTATCCGCGCCCGCTGCGTACCCCGCTGCCCGCTGCCTCGTCCGGCCAGCAGACGGACAGCCGGCACGGCGTCAACGGCCGCGAGGACTTCGCCGGCCTGCGTACGCGCCAGATCAGCGACCCGACCCGGCACATCGCGTGGCGCGCCGTCGCCCGGCGCACTGACGATCAGCCTTTGCTGGTCAAGCAGTTCGCCGGCGGTGCAAGCGACGAACTCTGGCTCGACTGGTCACTGACGCCGGCCGACGCGGACCCGGAGCTGCGCCTGTCGATACTCGCCGGCTGGCTGCAGATCGCCGAAGAGCGGCACCTGCCCTACGGACTGAGCCTGCCCGGCAGTCACTTCCCGCCGGCGCTCGGTGACGCGCAGCGCCGCCGCTGTCTGCGTGCACTGGCACTCTTCGGCACGAGCGAAGCCGCAGGTGACGACTAGATCGGCGGCCGCCGACCTCGAACACGGGGCCACGCCCTGGCTGCTCGTCGCCGCCCTGGCGACGACCGCACCGCACGTCGAACATCTGCCGACCTGGCTGTCGCTGCTCACCGGCGGTGCACTCGCCTGGCGCACCTGGCTCTGGCATCGACGCGGCCGCCTGCCGCACCGCGCCTGGCTTGCGCTCCTCGTCGCCGCTTGCCTCGGCGGCATCGGCTGGCAGTATCGAACGCTCTTCGGGCGCGACGCCGGAGTCGCCCTGCTCGTCGTCTTCATGGCCCTCAAGCCGCTGGAAATGGGCAGCCGGCGCGACGCGCTGGTCGTCGTCATGCTGGGTTACTTTCTTCTCCTGACGCACTATTTCTATTCGCAGAGCATCCCCACCGGCGGCTGGCTGCTGCTCGCCACCGGCTGGCTGACGGCGACCCTGATCCGGCTCTATGGCGGTGCTCAGCCACTCCCGCAGATCGCCCGCCAGGCGCTCGTCCTGCTCGCCCAGTCGCTGCCCTTCATGCTCGTCCTCTACCTGCTCTTCCCGCGCATTTCCGGCCCGCTCTGGGGTTTGCCGCAGGATGCGCATGCCGGACTCAGCGGCTTGTCGGATCGCCTGGCGCCGGGTTCGATCAGCCATCTGATCCAGTCTGGCGCCATCGCTTTCCGCAGCCACTTCGTCGGCGAGGTCCCGGAACACGCCAGCCTCTACTGGCGCGGGCCGGTCTTTGACGAGTACGACGGCCTCACCTGGCGCGCACGCAGCGCGCCGGCCGGCGAACGTCCGGTTCCACCGGCGATCGACGCCAGCGCGCCGGCACAAGCCTACACGACGATTCTCGAAGCCCATAACCAGCGCTGGCTGCTGGCCCTCGACATGCCCACCACGCTGCCCGCCGACAGCGCCTTCGGCTTCGGCCTCGAGGTTCTCGCCCGCGAACCGCTGCGCGCGCGCGCGCGCTTCGGCTTTTCTTCCGTCCTCGCCTATCGGGTCAACCAGCGCGAATCGCCGGCGGTCCTCCAGCGTGCGCTACGCCTGCCGGCCCAGATCAACCCGCGCGCGCGCGCGCTGGCCGCAAGCTGGCAGGCGTTGCCGCCGGAGCGCATCGCCGAAGCCGCGCTGACCCTGTTCCGGCGCGAGAACTTCGTGTATACCCTGCGCCCGCCGCTGCTCGGCGCCAATGCGATGGACGACTTCCTGTTCGTCACGCGCAGCGGCTTTTGCGAGCACTACGCGTCGGCCTTCGTCTTCCTGATGCGCGCCGCCGGCGTTCCGGCGCGCGTCGTCGCCGGCTACCAGGGCGGAGAAATCAACCCGGTCGACGGTTATCTCACCGTGCGCCAGTCGGACGCACACGCCTGGAGCGAGATCTGGCTCGCCGGACAGGGCTGGGTGCGCGTCGATCCGACGGCAGCCGTCGCACCCTCGCGCGTCGAGCAGGGAATCGCCGCCGCGCTGCCCGATGGCGATCCGCTGCCGGTCGTCGTCCGCCTCGACGCGGACTGGGCGCGCCAGTTGCGCAATCGCTGGGAAGCGGCGAACAACGCATGGAACCAGTGGGTGCTCGGTTACAATCCGCAGCGCCAGCGCGAGGTGCTGTCGCGCCTGGGCCTGCGCCAACCAGACTGGCAGGAAATGACTGCCGCGCTCGCCATATTCAGCGCGCTGACCCTCGCCGCCGTGACCTGGTGGACCTTGCCGCGCGGGCGGCGGCGTGACCCGGTAGAGCGCGCCTGGCAAGGCTTCTGCGCCGGCCTGGCGCGGCACGGGATCAATCGTCCCGCATGGGAAGGGCCACTCGATTTCGCCGGCCGCGTTGCGCGCGAAAAGCCCGAACTGGCCGCACTGGCGGCAGCCGCTGCCAGCCAGTACGCCGAACTGCGCTACGGCCTCGCCGACGCCGGACAATTGCAGCACCTGCAGGAATGCGTACGCCGGATTCCCAAACCAAGGAGAAGAACGATTTGACCAGACGATGCACCACCCTCTCGTCGGCCCGCTTGTCGGCCTGCCTCTTGGCGCGCTTCTCGGCCCGGTTCTCAACCTTGCTGTCAGCCCTCGTTGCAGCCCTCGGCGCGCTCCTTCTGCCGCTCACCGCCAACGCCGAGCCTCCCCCCCCGTTCAGCGAACAAACCGAAGTGCGCGCCTTCATTGCCGCCATGCACGAGCAGCACGGTTTCGATGTCGCTCATCTGACGCGTCAGTTTGCCCAGATCCGCCCGAACGCCATCGTCCTGCGCGCCATTCGACCGGCCGCCGTACCCGAAAAGCAGCGCTCCTGGCAGCGCTATCGCGAGCGCTTCCTCAACCCGCGGCGGATCGCCGGCGGTCAGCGCTTCTGGCGCGAGCACGCCGCCGTGCTGGCCCGGGCAGCAGCGATCTACGGCGTACCGCCGGAAGTCATCGTCGCCATCATCGGCGTCGAAACCGAGTATGGCGGCAACATGGGTAGCTTCACTGTCCTCGAAGCGCTCGCCTCGCTGGCTTTCCACTATCCGCCGCGGGCCGAATTCTTCCGCAGCGAACTCGAACAGTTCCTGCTCATGGCGCGCGAGAACGGCCTCAGCCCGCTCGGCGTCAAGGGCTCCTACGCCGGTGCCATCGGCATTCCGCAGTTCATGCCGAGCAGCCAGCGGCGCTACGCGGTGGACTTCGACGGCGACGACCGCATCGACCTGCGCGCCAGCACCAGCGACGCGATTGGCAGCGTCGCGCGTTACCTGCAGCAGTACGGTTGGCAAAAGGACGCGCCGATCGCCGTTCCGGCGCAGGTGCCGGGTGACGCCAGCGCGCTCATCGCAGCGGGTATCAAGCCGACGCTGAGTGTCCGCGAACTGGCCGCACAGGGCGTCCGGGCAACCGCCGACGCTGATCGCCCGGCAGCGCTGATCGACCTCGTCACACCCGAAGCGGCGACCGAATACTGGCTCGGCTTCGACAACTTCTACGTCATCACGCGCTACAACCGGTCGAGCTTCTATGCGATGGCCGTCTTCCAGCTCGCCGAAGCGCTGCGCGAGCGCCAGCCGCAGACGACCCTACCTTAGGCGCGGCTCGCAGCGCACCTCCGAGCGCACCGAGTTGGCGATGAAGCACGCCTCGTGCGCCGCGTGGTGCATCGCCAGAACGTCCTCCGGTGTGGGCTGACGATCGCCTGAGAAGGCTACCTGCGGGCGCAAGGTGACCACCGTCATCGCCAGCTTTCCCTCCGCATTCCTGGCCATGACGCCAACCGGATGGTCGGCGTAGGAATCGACGCAATAGCCGCGCCCAGCGGCAATCGACAGAAACCAGAGCAGGTGGCAACTGGCCAGCGAGACAACAAAAGCCTCTTCCGGGTCGATCGCTGCCGGATCCGACATCGGCAGCGGCACGACATGCGGCGAAGACGAAGCGGCGACTTCGACGCCGCCGTCAAAACGCAGGACGTGCCGCCGGCTGTAACGCTGATCAAGAAAACTCTGCTCACGACGGAGCCAGAGAAGTTGTGCGGAGTATTCGTTCATCGTGATTCCCGGTTGGATGACACCAGGAGCGCCACAGCACCGCTATTGACGTTCGGACAGACAGATGCTTGGGGGCCCGGGCAGGTCGAGGCCGGCACCAACGCGCGGGGCCGCGAAGCCGAGGATTCTGCTGGCGTACGTGGAGCATAGTCGATTGCTGAAGGGTGATGCGCCGAGTGGGAGTGAGAGGTTCAACCATCTACATGCAAGTGTGTCGACAAGCCCTTGGCCGGTAGAGTGATCGCTGGGTTGAAGGACGCTTGCCATCGTCCACATACGCCTGAAATCAGCGATGAGGCAAAGGCCAGCGTGGCGAGTTTGACCTGCAGCCAAGCGAAGAACCATGGGCGGATGGCAGCAGTGTGGTCAATCTCGGCGTTGTCGGAGTTTGCCTCGATCCATGCCCTCCAGGCCGGGCACGCCAGTTTGGCGCAAACTGGCCGAGGTACGGTGTGGCAGACTCACAACAACGGGCGAGCAAGCCGCACAAGAAGAGCGACTATCGTGCACGGCGCGACCCCGGCCTTGACCGGAAGATGCAAGATGCTCGTGTGCTTTATCGCGAGATTGCGGTACCAGGAGGGCGCGGTCGACGATCCGCGTCGGCCAGCCATCCACGCACGCCGTGAGCAGCGACAAGAAGGCGAGGCTTCAGGCGCTTGGTCTGAGCGCGCCGGACCTCCCTCCGCTGGCGGGCAGATCACCTCAGATCGAGCGTGATTACGAGCAGGTTCGCCCCAAATGCGCCTCGGTTCTGGCCGGCATCGACGTGCACTCGGGCCACATCTTCGGGTGAGTAGAGGATCGGCCGTGCAGCCTCCACTTCAGTGAACGTGTCCTTTCGGCAACCCTGCGTGAAATCCCTGACGGCGTCTGGTAGCGTA
>NZ_JAVMKF010000237.1:0-18988 GCF_031732815.1 Accumulibacter sp.
CATCGCCAGACCAGCATCGGCCCTGATGGCGAGCGTTCAACCCTGCAAGCGTAATCTCCCGGAGCATATCGATGGACCTGCGGAAACTGAAGAAACTGATCGACCTGGTCGAGGAGTCGAGCATCACCGAACTGGAAATCAACGACGCCGAGGAAAAGGTGCGCATCGTCAAACACGGTGTCGCGCCTGCCCAGGCCTACGCCTATCCGCCGCTTGCTCAGGCGCATCCGGCCACCCCGCCGGCGCCGGCAGCCAGCGCAAGCGCGCCGGCCGAGCCGGAACTGCCGGAAGGCGATATCGTCAAGGCACCGATGGTTGGCACTTTCTACCGCGCATCGAGCCCCGGAGCCGAACCTTTCGTCGAAGTCGGCAGCGTCGTCAAGGCCGGTGCGACGCTGTGCATCATCGAAGCGATGAAGCTGCTCAACGAAATCGAAGCGGAAACCGCCGGCACCGTCAAGGCCATTCTGGTCGAGAATGGCCAACCGGTCGAATACGGCGAGCCCCTCTTCGTCATCGGCTGATAAGGAAACTTCCGCCATGTTCGGGAAAGTCCTCATTGCCAATCGCGGCGAGATTGCGCTACGCATCCAGCGCGCCTGCCGTGAATTGGGCATCAAGACCGTCGTCGTCCATTCCGAGGCGGATCGCGAAGCCAAGTATGTCCGCCTGGCAGACGAGTCGGTGTGCATCGGTCCCGCCCCCTCTGCGCAAAGCTACCTCAACGTCCCGGCAATCATCTCGGCGGCCGAGGTCACCGACGCCCAGGCAATACATCCGGGCTACGGCTTTCTCTCGGAAAACGCGGATTTCGCCGAGCGCGTCGAGTCGTCCGGATTCGTCTTCATCGGCCCGCGTCCGGAGACGATCCGCCTGATGGGCGACAAGGTTTCCGCCAAGGAGGCGATGCGGGTCACCGGAGTTCCTTGTGTTCCCGGCTCAGAAGGGTCCTTGCCCGAGGATCCGAAAGAGATCCTGCGCATCGCCAAAGTCGTCGGCTATCCGGTAATCATCAAGGCGGCCGGCGGCGGTGGCGGACGCGGCATGCGCGTCGTGCACACCGAGGCAGCCCTGATCAACGCGGTCAATCTGACGCGTGCGGAAGCTCAGAACTTCTTCGGCAATCCAAACGTGTACATGGAGAAGTATCTCGAAAACCCGCGCCACATCGAGATACAGGTGCTTGCCGACAGCTTCCGGGGAGCGGTCTACCTGGGTGAGCGCGATTGCTCGATGCAGCGCCGTCATCAGAAGATCATTGAAGAAGCGCCGGCGCCGGGCGTCGCCACACGCCACATCGTGCGCATCGGCGAACGTTGCGCCGAGGCATGCCGGCGGCTCAACTATCGTGGCGCCGGAACCTTCGAATTCCTCTACGAAAACGGCGAATTCTATTTCATCGAAATGAATACGCGGATTCAGGTCGAGCATCCGGTCACCGAGCTGATCACCGGTGTTGACCTGGTCGCCGAACAGATACGCATTGCGGCTGGCGAGCGCTTGCGCTTTCGCCAGCGCGACCTGAGCTTCCGCGGGCACGCGATCGAATGCCGGATCAACGCCGAGGACCCCTACTCTTTCGTCCCCTCACCGGGCAAGATCAGTTTCTACCATCCGCCGGGCGGTCCCGGAATTCGCGTCGATTCGCACATCTATCAAGGCTATACGATCCCCTCCCACTACGACTCGATGGTCGCCAAGGTGATTTCCTACGGCGACAGCCGCGAACAGGCAATCCGCCGGATGCGCACTGCGCTGTCGGAAATGAGCATCGAAGGCATCAGAACCAACATCGCCTTGCACCAGGAACTGATGCACGATGCGCGCTTCATGGAAGGTGGTACGAGCATTCACTACCTGGAGCATCGGCTGGCGGCCAAGGACGAGGTCAAGAAAGGCGGCTGAGCCAGCGTGCGCCCCCTTCGCCAGCTTTCGGCAGCCAGCGCATGAGCCACCCGCGCCCGGCAGCGGGACCGCATTGCCCGGCCGGCAGAGCACCCCGGGCAAGCTTCGTCGGCACCGCCCTTCCCATCTTGCCTCGCACTGAATGGTGACCGCGATGAGCTGGCTGTCTTTGCGCATTGACACCGATGGCCGACACGCCGAGGCGCTGGCCGACGCCTTGCTCGACAACGGTGCGCTGTCGGTCAGCATAGAGGATGCCGACGCCGGAACTGCCGAGGAGAAGCCGCAGTTCGGCGAGCCGGGCGCGGTACCCCAGCTTGGCTGGGAACGTTCGCGCGTGGTCGCGCTCGTCGCGCCGGGCTTGAACCTGCTGCAACTCATCGGCGCCAGCGCCGCGCGCGCCGGCCTTCCGGAACTACCCACCTTCACCCAGGAAAAGGTCGCTGAACAGGACTGGGTGCAGGTGACGCAGTCGCAATTCGAGCCAATTTGCGTCTCGCCACGCCTGTGGATCGTTCCCTCCTGGCACACGCCGCCGGACGCCAAGGCAACCGTACTCGTCGTCGACCCGGGCATGGCCTTCGGCACCGGATCGCACCCAACAACCCGGCTTTGCCTGGAATGGCTCGAGCGCCGCGTCTACAGTGGGGCCTCCGTGCTCGACTACGGTTGCGGCTCAGGGATCCTCGCCATCGCTGCGGCAAAGCTCGGGGCCAACAGGGTGGTTGGCGTCGACCTCGACCCGCAGGCGGTCACCGCCTCGGCCAGCAACGCGCAACGAAATGCGGTCCGCGCACGCTTCCAGGATGCACGGGACGTCCTCTCGGGCAATTTCGACATCGTCGTCGCCAACATTCTGGCCAATCCGCTGAAAATCCTCGCACCGGCGCTCTGTGCCTACGTCCGGCCAGGTGGCTGCCTGGCGCTGTCGGGAATCCTTGTCGAACAGACCGACGAACTGATTGCGGCCTACGCCCCCTACCTGCACCTCGCCGTAAACGACACGCGGGAGGCTTGGGTATGCCTGACCGGGCGCAAGGACTAGCGCATGAAAACAGCCTGCCCAGCCTGTCGGACGGTCTTCCGGATTACTTCCGGCGAACTTCGCGCGCGCTCCGGGCAGGTCCGCTGTGGTCGCTGCCAAACCGTTTTCAGTGCCCTCGACGAACTCTCCGACGACGCTTCGCCACTGCTCCTGCCGACCACCCTGCCCAACGCCCAACTGGACGACCACCGTCGTGCCGCGCCGACGAGCCGCCTTGCGGCAAGCGACGCGGCGAGCGTCGACACAGGCGTCGAAGCGGCATCGGCCACCGACTCGTCGCGCAGCCGGCACGCGGCGCAAACGGACGCGCGCCTGGCAGAGGCAGCAACACCGCTCACGCTCGCTGCCTCGTCTGCGGCTGCAAGCATTGTTCCCGGTGAGCACCCGTCCGCCAGCGACGAACCGGCGCAGGCGCGCAGCCACTGGCTGGGAGAACAGCGCCAGCCAGCGCCAGGCCCTGGCCGTCAGCGGCGAGAAGCGCAGGTCCTCGGTGCGCTGGTCGGGGTGCTCGCGTTACTGCTGGCAGGGCAACTCGTTTTCCAGTTGCGCACGACGATCAGTCTCTCCGTGCCGGGTTTGCAGCCGTGGCTGGCCGCGCTCAGCGAACTCGTCGGCAGCGATCTCCCTCTGCCACGGCGTGCCGACCTGCTGGCGATCGAAGCCTCCGACCTGCAGAGCGAGCCCGGTCGGACCGCGTTGCTTACGCTGCAGGCGACGCTACGCAATCGGGCGGGCTACGCGCAAGCGTACCCGGCAATCGAACTTGCGCTTACCGATACCAGAGACAAAGTCATTGTCCGCCGTGTGCTCCTCCCGGAAGAGTATCTCCCGCCGGGGATGCTCGCAGCCGGGCCTTTTCCTGCCAGTTCTGATCTCGACATCCGTCTGCGCCTGGAGACCCGCTCGGTCGAGGCAGCCGGCTACCGGCTCTACCTCTTCTATCCTTGATGCACTGCACACGGCAACGACAGCTTGGCTCCTGCCCGCGGCAAGGCCGTGACCAAGCCGTCGTACATCCTGATGCTCGCCATCCAGCCGCGCAGGCGGCAGAACGTCGATGCGCGTTGCACTCGCGGCGCCCACCATCGCTGCGGCATCGAAGCGGGCCCGCTGGTCGAAGAGCCCCCCAGACGAGCATGCCTTCTCCTCCGACGGGCGCGCCCTGCGGGGCTACCACTTCCTCGCGCAAGCGGCACTAATCCTCATTACCCTGGCACGCTTCACCCGAGCGCTGCGCCCCGTGTATCGCCGGCTCGGCGAGCCGCGCGGCCATCGCCTCTGCCAACAGCCACTCTTGCGCCGCTGCCTGGCCCGATTCCGCGCGCATGTGTACGCCGCATGCCAAAGCCATCTCGCTGCAAATCGAGTGACCCGCCGAGAACGACCCCAGCCAGCGCCCTGGGCGGCATCTCCTCGACCGGGAAAGCAAGCGCCCAGTGATCGGAGCGCAGGGCCTGCCGCCTTCCGGCATCCTCTTCACGGACTCCACCAGCGGTGCATTCCGCGCCTCTTGCCGCCAGCCCCGCGATCTGAGCGCTCCAGCAGCCAGACCACGGGTTTCCGGCAAGCCGCCCGAATCACGCTGCATCATCCGTCAGGGCCAGGCTTCCAAGTGATTCCCTTGCGTGACAAACGGCGCACGTGTAGAATCCCGCGCTTCCAATTTCGTCCACGCGTTTAATAGGAATACCAATTTATGGCCAACAGCGCACAAGCTCGCAAGCGCGCCCGGCAATCCGCCAAGCAGCGCGCCCACAACGCCAGTCTGCGCTCCACCCTGCGCACGGCAGTCAAGCGCGTGCAAAAAGCCATCGTAGCTGGCGACAAGGTGGCCGCGCAGGGCATTTACCGGGACTCGGTCGCCGTAATCGACCGCATTGCCGATAAGAAGATCATTCACAAGAACAAGGCATCACGTCACAAGAGTCGCCTTTCCGCTCAGATCAAGGCGCTGCCGGCCTGACCGGACAGCCCGATGATGACCGAGGCGGCGCCCTTGCGGCGCCGTTTTCTTTGTTGCCCGGAAGGCCGCCTCAAGGCAAGCCGCGCGCGACCAGTTGCCGATCACGTTATAATACCCGCACGAAACAAATCTCAGGCGGTGCTGGCATCGACATGCTGACGGGGAAGGTGATGGCTACGGTAACGGTGGACATGGAGCGGGCGCGCTTCAACATGATCGAGCAACAGATTCGGCCTTGGGAGGTGCTGGATCCGGAAGTCCTTGCGGCGCTCTCAGTGGTCAAGCGTGAGGATTTCGTCCTCCCGGCGCACAAGCTGCTCGCCTTTGCCGACCTGGAGTTGCCGATCGGCGGCGGGCAGACAATGCTTCATCCAAAGATGGAAGCACGGATTCTGCAGGAAGTCGGCATCAGGAACACCGACGTGGTCCTCGAGATAGGCGCCGGGAGCGGCTACATGGCGGCTCTCCTCGCCTCGCGCGGCGAATTTGTCCACACGGTCGACATTGATCCGGCACTAGCGGACCTTGCTCGGCGCAATCTGCGCCAGGCACGGGTGGTCAACGTCACCGTCGACACCGGGGATGCGTCGGAAGGCTGGTCATCCGCTTCTCCCTATGATGTTATTGTGATTTCCGGAAGTTTGCCGCGCCTGCCGGCGACCTTCCTGCAACAACTGCGACTCGGCGGTCGGCTGTTTGCCTTCATTGGCGAAGCACCGGTAATGCATGCGCAACTGATCACACGAACCGCCGACAAGGCATTCACCACGATCAACCTGTTCGAAACCGTCGTTGCGCCACTGAAGAGACCCAGAGCACAACCGGGTTTTGTCTTCTAGCCCGCGACAGCAGCGCGCAGCATCGGACGAGGTCATGTCAAGCAAATCAAGCCCCTTGCGGTTCGCCTTCGGCCTGTCTGCCTTGTGTGCGGTTGGCGGCGCCATGGCCGCTGATCTGATGCAGGTCTACCGCGATGCCCTGAGCTACGACGCGCAGTACGCAGCCGCGCGAGCCACAGCGGCAGCCGGCCGTGAGCGGCTACCGCAGGCCCTGGCCGGCCTGCTGCCCTCAGTCAATGCGACCGGCAACACGTCCTGGAATGGCAGTCGTTACCGGTACAACCTTGCCGACAGCAACCGGACTGATATCTACAAGGCTCGCTACAACACCAACAGCTATGGCGCCAACCTGACGCAACCGCTGTTCCGCTGGCAGAACTGGGTCCAGTACGATCAGGCCAAGCTCTTGGTGATGCAGGTCGAAGCAACGTTTGCGCAGGCGGGGCAGGAACTGATCGTGCGCGTCGCACAGGCCTATTTCGACGTCTTGTTCGCCAGCGAAAACCTGCGCGCAGTCCAGGCCGAGAAGACCGCCATCGGGCAACAGCTCGAGCAGGCCAAGAAGAACTTCGAAGTCGGAACGGCGACGATCACTGATACCTATGAATCGCAATCGCGCTTCGACCTGACGCGCGCGAAGGAGATCGCCGCTGAAAGCGAACTCGAAGTCAAGCGCCATGCGCTGCGCGTCTTGATCGGCAAGGAGCCCGGCGAACTCAACCGGCTGAAGGACAAAGCGGTGGTTGAGCCACCGCAACCGGCCAGCATGGAGACGTGGGTCGAGGCAGCCGAGCGCGACAGCTTTCTTGTTCAGGCGCAACAGGCGGCGGCAGAGGCGGCCGGCCGAGCGGTCGAAATCAACCGTGCCGGGCACTATCCTACGCTTGACGTGGTGGCCAATTACTCGGCCAACAGCAACCCGGGCCAGTTCGGCCAAGGCGACATCGAGACGCGCACACGACAACTTGGTTTGCAGCTCAACATCCCGATTTTCCAAGGTGGAGCGGTCAACTCGCGAACGCGCGAAGCAGCCGCCAAGCGCGACGCCGAACTCTCTGCGCTCGACAATGCCCGCCGCAATTCGGCGCTCAACGCGCGCCAGGCGTACCTCGGCGTGGTCAGCGGCTTGGCGCAGGTGCGCGCGCTGGAAGCCGCACTCGTTTCCAGCCTCAGTTCGCTCGAATCGAATCGCCTGGGTTACGAGGTCGGCGTGCGGATCAACATCGACGTCCTGAACGCCGAAAACCAGGTCTATGTGACCCGACGTGACCTGGCGAAAGCGCGCCTCGACGCGCTGCTCGCGCTACTGAAGCTGAAGGCGGCAGTCGGCGCACTCGGCGAAGCCGACCTCGAACAGGTCAACGCGCTGCTCGAGACTCGATAAGCGGGCGGATCAGCGCCAGCGTGCGTGCTGTTGCGCCACGGTGTGCTGCACTGAAGCGCATTGCGGCGGCGCGCATGGCGTGCAGCGACGCCCTGCTGCCCCCCTGTTCACCAAACAACTGCGCGACGACGAGCGCGGCCTGTGGTGCGTCGACAACACGCCGAGCGGCGCCACAGGCGACCGCATCCTGACTCGCCTGCGCAAAGTTGAACGTGTGTTCGCCGATCAGAACCGGGCATCCGCAGGCTGCCGCTTCGATCAGGTTCTGCCCGCCAAACGGAAGCAAGCTGCCGCCGATCAGCGCGATGTCGGCGAGCGCGTAGTAGGCGGCCATTTCGCCCATGCTGTCGCCGAGCCAGACGCGCGTCACAGCATCCGGCAGCGTCCCTGTGCTGCGCCGCCGATAGCTTAGTCGGCGCTGCTCGAGCAGGCTGGCGACTTCGTCAAAACGCTGTGGATGGCGCGGCACGACGACAAGCAGCAGATCAGCCAGGTCAACTGCGCCGAGGGCGTCGAGAATCAACGCTTCCTCGCCTTCGCGCGTGCTGGCCACCAGCCAGATCGGACGGTGGCCGATCGCGCTCCGCCAGCGGGCGCCCAGTTCCAGCCGTTCAGCCGCCGGCGTGACGTCGAACTTGAGATTGCCGCAGACGGTGATCTGGCGCGCACCTAGCTCGCGCAGCCGTTCGCCGTCAGCCTCCGTCTGCGCTGCAACGGCGGCGAATGACGCGATTGCCGGCTCGATCAGCCAACGCACGCGTGCATAGGCGCGCTGCGAGCGAAGCGACAAGCGCGCGTTGACCAAGACAATCGGCAGGCCCCTGGCGACCGCGGCCGCCATCAGGTTGGGCCAGATCTCGGTCTCCATGAGCAAGCCGATGCGCGGCTGAAAGATGGCCAGAAAGCGCCGACAGGCATGCGGCAGGTCGTACGGCAAATAGGCCTGCACGATCCGCCCCGGATGCTTATTCAGCAGATCGAGGCCAGCCGCGCGTCCGGTCGGCGTCATGTGCGTGAGCAGCAGATCATGCTGGGCAAAGACCCCGAGGAGCGCATCGATCAAGGGTTCGGCGGCGCGTGTTTCGCCCACCGAAACGGCATGCAACCAGATCAACGGGCGCCGTGATGGCCGCCGATAATGACCGTGCCGCTCGCCAAGGTGCTCCAGATACTCGGCTTGCCTGACGGCACGCCAGGCGAGGCGAAGCCAGACCAGTGGCATGGCCAGATAGAAGAGCAATGCATAGAGGAAGCGGATCATCGCTGACCGGCGGAAACCGGCAGGTGTGGCCGCCGGTGGCGTAGCCGGCCGAGCAGGCACGAAGCCAAGCCGAGGCCAGGCCAGCGCGCACGCGGCAGGCAAGCCCGCGTGCTTGGCGCCTGGCTCGGGCACTGCCTCATTGACTCGCGAGCAAGGCTTGATCGGCGTGCGCCACGACCTCGGCGACGGCCGGCGGCTGCCCCGGGCGACCGAGGTTGCGAGCGAATCCGCGTCCGTGCACGCCGGTCAGCGCGGGTTCACTGGCGACGTAGATCGCAATCACCGGAACGTTCATCGCGGCTGCCAGATGGGCCAGCCCGGTATCGACGCCGATCACCAGTCTGGCCCGGCCAAGCAGCCCGGCGATCTGGGGCAGCGTCAGCGGCGGCGCCACCAGCGCACCGGCAAGCACTGCCGCAATGCGCTCAGCGCGCCGCCGCTCGCTGGCGCTACCCGCTGGCAGAACCGGTGTCAAGCCACGCGCCAGCAACTCCTGGCCGAGGTTGCACCAGTTCGCCTCGTCCCACAGCTTGTCGTCGCGGCTGGTCGCGGTAAACAGAACGACTGGCCTTTCGCCGTGCAGCCAGGGCAGCTCATCCGTCGGTGCGCAAATCCCGTAATCGAGCGGCAGGTCGACCGGGTAGTCGCAGGCAGCGGCAGCCAGCCAGCGGTTGCGCAGAACGGCGTGCGCGTTGCGTGGGATGACGAAAGTGGCATCGTAGAAGCGTGCCGCCAGCGGTTCGCGCGCAGCTTCCGCGGCGTAGCCACAACGCCTTCCGTGCGCCTGGCGGGCAATCAGCGCGCTCTTCAGCAAACCCTGTGTGTCGAGCACCAGGTCGTACTCGACCGCGCCGATGGCCCGACGAAAATCGCGCATCTGGCGCCAGGTGTCGAGTCGCTGCAAGGCCTTGCGCCAGCGCCGCCAGGCCACAGGAATGACCTGCGCCACCGCCGGATGCAGACGTGGGATGTCGGCAAAGCGCTCTTCGACGCACCAGGCAATCCGGACTGCCGGAAAGACGCGCCGCAGATCGCTGACCACCGGCAGGTTGTGAATGACGTCACCGAGCGAGGAGGTTTTTACCAACAGGATGCGCATCGGTGTGCGGGTCGGCGACGGAGGAATCGTCTGACGAAAGAGCGCCATTATAGAAGATGATGACAGGCGGCGGAAAAGGCGCCCCTCTGCCCGTCGAATCAACCGCTATAATTCGCCTTTTCGGCCAGCCGGCGACGCTGCGGTGGCTTTGCCCAGAATGGAAACGCGCGCATGAATTCTCCGCTGATTCGTCCTGTCCTTCTCTGCGGCGGGTCGGGAACCCGTCTCTGGCCGCTCTCGCGGACGCACTACCCGAAACAGTTCCTCCGCCTGGCCGACGAGTTTTCCTTGCTGCAGAATACGCTACGGCGGCTTGATGGCCTGCCCGGAGTCGGCGCAACGATCGCCGTGGCGAATGAACATCACCGTTTCCTGGTCGCCGAGCAACTCCTCGAAATTGGCCAGAAGGCGGACATTCTGCTCGAACCGGCAGCGCGCAATACGGCACCGGCGGTCGCGGCAGCAGCGTTACACGCCTTGCATGAGGCACAGGGACTGAGCGGATGCCCGCTCTTGCTCGTGCTCCCGTCAGACCATGTGATCGCCGACGTTGACGCTTTCCGGACAGCGGTCACGGCGGCCTTGCCGCATGCCGGTCGCGGCGACCTGGTGACTTTCGGCGTTGTCCCCGATCGCGCGGAAACCGGTTACGGGTACATTCGCCGCGGGAAGCCGGTGACCGGCGGCTACCTGCTTGACCGCTTTGTCGAAAAACCCGACAAGGAGCGCGCCGAATCGTATCTGCACTCGGGGGACTACTACTGGAACAGCGGCATGTTCCTCTTCCGTGCCGACAGCTTCCTCGAAGCGCTCGGCCTGTTCGCGCCCGAAATGCGCCAATGCGTAGACCGCGCACTCGCTGCTGCCCAACGCGACCTCGACTTTCTGCGCCTCGAACCGGCCGCCTTCAGCGCCAGCCCGGCGAATTCGATCGACTACGCGGTGATGGAGAAAACCGACCGCGGCGTGGTCATCCCGCTCGATGCCGGCTGGAACGACATCGGCGCCTGGGACGCCCTCGCCGCGCTCGGCCAGAGCGACCGCAACGGCAACACGCTGCGCGGCGATATACATAGCGTGGACACGCAGAACTGCGTGCTGCTCTCCGAAGGCCGGCTGCTTACCACGGTAGGCGTCAGGGATCTGGTCGTCATCGCAACGCCTGACGCGGTTCTCGTCGCCGACAAGGCCAAGGCTCAGGATGTCAAGACGCTGGTCGACGAGCTGAAACGCGGCGCGCGCGCCGAGACCGAATTCCGGCATATCGTGCATCGGCCCTGGGGAAGCTACGAGGGGATTGCCGATGGCCCGCGCTATCAGGTCAAGCGGATTCTGGTCAAACCCGGCGCCAGCCTCAGCCTGCAAAAACATCACCACCGCGCCGAGCATTGGATCGTCGTCAGAGGAACGGCGGCGATCGTGCGCGGCGATGAGTCGCTGCTGCTGGCGGAGAACCAGTCGACGTACATCCCGCTCGGCGTCGTCCATCGGCTGGCGAACCCCGGCAAGATCGACCTGGAAATCGTCGAGGTGCAGTCCGGTAGTTATCTCGGCGAGGATGACATTGTCCGTTTGCAGGATACCTACGGGCGCTGAGCCTGCTGCACAGGCAGCGCGCCGCAGGTCGCGCACTGCCTGCTTCGCTCGTTACCCCGCAAGCACCGGCCTGGCAAGCAAGAATAGGGAAATGACATGATTCTGGTTACCGGTGGCGCTGGCTTCATCGGCGCAAATTTTGTTCTCGACTGGCTGGCCGACGACGGCGAACCACTGATCAATCTCGACAAACTGACTTACGCCGGCAACCGTGCCAACCTGGCCAGCGTAGAGGGTGACGAGCGCCACCTCTTCGTGCAAGGTGACATCGGCGACCAGCACCTGAGCGCCAGCCTCCTGGCCCAGTACCGGCCACGCGCAGTGATCAATTTCGCCGCCGAGTCGCATGTCGATCGTTCGATTCACGGACCAGAAGATTTCATCCAGACCAATGTCGTCGGCACGTTTCACTTGCTGGAGGCAGTGCGCGCGTACTGGTCGGCCTTGCCGCCCGATGCCCGGCAGGCTTTCCGCTTCCTGCACGTATCAACCGACGAAGTCTACGGCTCGCTGACCGCCGAGGCGCCCGCCTTTACCGAAGAGCATCGCTACCAACCGAACAGCCCGTATTCGGCCAGCAAAGCCGCGAGCGACCATCTCGTGCGGGCCTACTATCACACCTACGGTCTGCCAGTCCTGACAACCAACTGCTCGAACAACTACGGATCGTTCCAGTTTCCCGAAAAGCTGATTCCTTTGCTCATCGTCAATGCGCTCGCCGGGAAGTCGCTCCCGGTGTACGGCGACGGTCGGCAGATCCGCGACTGGTTGTACGTCAAGGATCACTGCAGCGCCGTTCGCCGCGTGCTCGCAGCAGGTCGCCCCGGCGAAACGTACAATGTCGGCGGCAACAACGAAAAACCCAACATCGAGATCGTGCACGCCGTCTGCGCCTTGCTCGACGAATTGCGCCCACGCCCCGACGGCAAGCCGTATCGCGAACAGATCAGCTACGTCGCCGACCGGCCAGGGCACGACCGGCGTTACGCGATCGACGCGCGCAAGATCGAAGCTGAACTCGGCTGGCGGCCGGCGCACAGCTTTGAGCGTGCCCTCCGCCTCACCGTCGAATGGTACCTGGCCAATCAGGAATGGGTGAAGGATGTGCAATCGGGCGCCTACCGCGACTGGCTGGCGAAAAATTACAGCGAGCGACAAGCATGAGAATCCTGCTTTTCGGCAAGCGCGGACAGGTCGGCTGGGAGCTGCAGCGCAGCCTGGCGCCGCTGGGCGAAATCGTCGCGCTCGATCATGAAGGCGACGGAACGCTGTGCGGCGACTTCACCAATCCGGCCGGGCTCGCCACCTGCGTGCGTCAGGTGGCGCCCGATCTGATCGTCAACGCGGCGGCCTATACCGCCGTCGACCGCGCTGAAAGCGAGCCACAACTGGCCGCGACGATCAATGCGCAGGCCCCCGCCGTGCTCGCCGAGGAAGCTGCTCGCCTGGGCGCCTGGCTGGTGCATTACTCGACCGACTACGTCTTTGACGGGAGCGGCGAGAGCGCCTGGCGGGAGAGCGATCGGCCGAATCCGCTGAGCGTCTATGGGCGAAGCAAACTGGCTGGCGAACACGCCATCGCCACTTGGCGCAATCACCTGATCCTGCGTACGAGCTGGGTCTATGCGGCGCGCGGCAGCAATTTCGTCCGCACGATGCTCCGCCTGGCCGGCGAGCGCGAGCGCCTGCAGATCGTGGCCGATCAGATCGGCGCGCCGACCGGCGCCGAGCTGCTCGCCGATGTCACCGCGCAAGTCGTGCGCAGCCTGCGCGATCGCCCCGAACTGGCCGGCCTCTACCACCTGGCGGCGAACGGCGAAACAAGCTGGCACGGTTACGCGCTACACCTCATCGAGTATGCGCGCCAGGCTGGCCGGGAAATCCGCGTCGCGCCCGGAGCGATCGAAGCGGTCCCCACTTCGGCCTATCCGCTGCCCGCCGTGCGTCCACACAATTCGCGGCTCGACACCAGGAAGCTGCGGAACAGCTTCGACCTCAAGCTGCCCGCCTGGCAGATCGGCGTCGAGCGCATGCTCGACGAACTGTTCGCCCGTTAGGCCGCAGGGCGCTTGCTTGCCCGGCGGCAAAGCGTGCGATCATGACGCTATTGCAGCGCACACTGCGCGACGGGAGCTCGACTTGATCTGGTGGCTGGCCTACACGGCCCTGGGCGTGTTCACCGGCTTCTTTGCCGGAATGCTGGGAATCGGCGGGGGTCTGGTGATGGTTCCGACCTTGACCCTGATGTTTGCCGCGCAAGCCGCGTTTCCGGCCGGCGAGGTCCTGCATCTCGCGCTGGGTACGTCGATGGCGACCATCCTGTTCACCGCGCTCGCCAGCCTGCGTGTGCATCATCGCCATGGTGCAGTGTTGTGGCCCGTGGTGGCCCAGATCACGCCTGGAATTCTGCTTGGCACTTTGCTCGGTACCTTGTTCGCCGCCAGCGTACCTGCCCGGCCACTCGCCCTGTTCTTCACTGGCTTCGTCTGCCTGATTGCCCTGCAGATGATCCTCGACGTCAAACCCAAACCCTCGCGCGAGTTACCGGGCACCGGCGGCGTCCTGGCTGTTGGCACTGGCATAGGCGCGATCTCGGCGCTGGTCGCCATCGGCGGCGGATCGCTCACCGTGCCTTTCCTGACCTGGTGCAATGTGCGCGTGCAGAATGCGATCGGCACCTCGGCCGCTGTCGGCTTTCCGATCGCGCTCGGCGGCTCGCTGGGCTACATCGTCAACGGCTGGGAACAGCCCGGGCTGCCGGCCTGGAGCCTGGGCTACATCTACCTGCCTGCCTTCATCTGGCTCGTCCCGGCGAGCATGCTGAGCGCGCCGCTCGGTGCCCGCCTCGCCCACCGGCTGCCGGTCAGGACGTTGAAGCGGCTGTTCGCGGGAATTCTGATTCTGCTCGCGGCAAAGATGTCGTGGGGCATCTTCGCCTGAGCGCCGAGCGCGCAGTGCTGCTCTAGCGCCCGCGAAACTCCGGCGTCCGCTTTTCGAGAAAAGCCTTCAGTCCTTCGCGATAATCCTCGGTGGCAAGGAAGGCAAACGACGCACGCCGTTCGTCCTCGCTCAAAGGCTGGCCTTGCTGCAGACGGCGAATCCACTGCTTGTGCCACTTGGCAACCAGTGGTGCGCCAGCGCAAATGCGGCCGGCGCACGCGTAGGCCTCGCCAGGTACCTCGTCGTCAGCGACGACACGCGTCACCAGACCTTTGGTCAAGGCCTCCGACGCGTCGAAAATCCGCCCCTCGAGCAGAAGTTCGTACATCGTTGCACTGCCCAGCAGGCGCAGAAGGCCTTCCATTTCGCCCGGGTACATCGAGAAACCCAGCCGGTTGATCGGCACGCCGAAGCGCGCCGATACACCGCAGATGCGCAGATCGCACTGCGCGGCGATCTCCAGGCCGCCCCCCATGCAGGCGCCCTCGATCAGCGCAATCGTCGGCTTTCCGCAGTCATGCAGCGCCGCCAGCGCAGCACCGGCGGTGGCGTGATAGGCCATTGCCCGGTCTACGGTGTCACGCTGAACACGGAACTCCTCGATGTCGCCGCCAGCGGCAAAGGCCTCACCGCCCTCGCCGCGCACAACCAGACAGCGCAGATCTTCGTCAGCCGACAACGCGTTGACCACCTGACGCAAACGCTGCCACATTGCCAGATCGAGCGCGTTGCGTTTGCCCGGATTCGACAGAATGACCGTCGCCACGGCCCCGGCGCGCGCAGCGACAATCGTGCCGCTCACGGATTCACCTCCGCTTCCGCGTGGCTTCTCGCCAAGGCCTGACGAACGGAAAGAATGTGATCGTGCATCAGGCTCTCGGCGAGCAGGCCGTCGCCGGCCTTGATTGCCGCCAGAATCCGCTCGTGCTCGGCGAGCGACTGCTCCAGCCGCCCTTCGATACTCAACGAGAGCAAGCGCGTCAGCTTCAGTACCTTGCGCAGATCGCGCACCGTCTGCCGCAACCAGCGGTTGCCGGCCATGTCCTGAATGCGCGCGTGAAACTCCTGGTTCAGTTCGAAAAAGCGCTCGATCTGGCGGCTCTCGGCAGAACCCTCAAGCTGTCGATGAATCTGCTCGAGGCTGGCGATTTCGCGTGCTTGCGCCTTGGCGGTCGCTTCCAGCGCACAACGACCCTCCAGGATCGCCATCAACGGGAAGATTTCATCGAGATCCTGCTCGGACAGTTCGGTTACGAAGCAGCCACGCCGCGGCTTCAAGGTCACCAGCCCTTCCGCGGCAAGCACCTTCAAGGCCTCGCGCAGCGGCGTTCGACTGATGCCATAGTCGATCGTCAGCGCCTGCTCGTCGATCCGTGCGCCGGGCTGCAGTTCGTGCGCGAAAATCCGCTGACGCAAGCGCTCGGCAACTTCCTGGTAAAGCGCTGGCTGCGCTATGCGACTCGGGCACATGGCAATTCATCCACTAAATTGCTGAGCTTGAGCATTGGAACTTGCCTTCATAATTATGGATACAGTATTATTCGGCGGGCGGGGTGTCAAGCGCTAATCTCGCCGAATGCGAGTCGGCCCTGCCCTTTGGGCGGCGCGGTTTCTCCCCCCACAGACGAAGCGAGCTACGCCTCATTCCACAGATTTCGTGAAAGGTTCCGTCATGTCCAACGCGAACAACGCTGCGCCACAAGATTTTGCCAACCTCGACGCCTGGAAGAAGGCTGCCGCCAAGTCGGCACCCGGCGGCAATGTCGAGGCACTCAACTGGGTCACCCCGGAAGGAATCGTCGTCAAGCCGCTGTACACCAGGAAGGATGTCGAAGGCCTGCCGTACAGCGATACGCTGCCCGGCCTGGCGCCCTTCGTGCGCGGCCCGCAGGCGACGATGTACGCCGTGCGGCCGTGGACGATCCGCCAGTACGCTGGATTTTCCACTGCCGAAGCATCGAACGCCTTCTACCGCAAGGCGCTTGCGGCGGGTGGTCAGGGCATTTCGGTCGCCTTCGACCTGGCGACGCACCGCGGCTACGATTCCGATCATCCACGCGTCACCGGTGACGTCGGCAAGGCGGGCGTGGCGATCGACTCGGTCGAAGATATGAAGATTCTGTTCAACGGCATCCCGCTCGAAAAGATCTCGGTCTCGATGACGATGAACGGCGCTGTTCTCCCCATCCTCGCCGGCTACATCGTCGCCGCCGAAGAACAGGGCGTCGCTCAGGAAAAGCTGTCGGGAACGATCCAGAACGACATCCTCAAGGAGTTCATGGTCCGCAACACGTACATCTATCCGCCCAAGCCGTCGATGCGGATCATCTCAGACATCATCGGTTATACGGCACACCACATGCCGAAGTTCAACTCGATCTCGATCTCCGGCTATCACATGCAGGAAGCCGGCGCGACGCAGGCGCTCGAACTCGCCTTTACGCTGGCCGACGGCCGCGAATACGTCAAGACGGCACTGGCTTCCGGTCTCGATGTCGATGAATTCGCCGGGCGACTCTCCTTCTTCTTCGCCATCGGCATGAACTTCTACCTTGAAGTCGCCAAGCTGCGCGCCGCTCGCCTGCTCTGGTGGAAGATCATGCAGGAGTTCTCGCCGAAGAGTCCGAAGTCGATGATGCTGCGTACGCACTGCCAGACTTCCGGCTGGTCGCTGACCGAACAGGACCCGTACAACAATGTCGTACGGACGGCGATCGAGGCGATGGCGGCGGTTTTTGGCGGCACGCAATCGCTGCACACCAACGCCCTCGACGAGGCGATCGCGCTGCCAACCGAGTTCTCTGCCCGCATCGCGCGCAACACGCAGCTCATCATCCAGGAGGAGACGCACATCACGAATGTGATCGATCCGTGGGCAGGCTCGTACATGATGGAAAGGCTGACGCAGGATCTGGTCGACGAAGCCTGGAAGATCATCGAAGAGGTCGAGGCGATGGGCGGCATGACACACGCCGTTGAATCCGGCTGGGCGAAGATGAAGATCGAAGGTTGCGCGGCCGACAAACAGGCGCGCATCGACTCGGGCAAGGACGTGATCGTCGGGGTCAACAAGTACAAGCTGGCCAAGGAAGCAGAGATCGACATTCTCGACATCGACAACAACGCCGTACGTGAAGCGCAGGTCGCCCGTCTGGCGCAGGTACGCGCAGCACGCGACAGCGCCGCGGTCGATGCGGCACTGGCCGATCTGACGCGCTGCGCCGAAACCGGCGAAGGCAACCTGCTCGACTTCGCGGTCAAAGCGATGCGTTTGCGGGCGACGGTCGGCGAGGTCTCCGATGCGCTGGAAAAAGTCTTCGGTCGCTTCCGTGCGACGCAACAG
This sequence comes from Accumulibacter sp., assembly GCF_031732815.1. GTDB lineage: Bacteria > Pseudomonadota > Gammaproteobacteria > Burkholderiales > Rhodocyclaceae > Accumulibacter. Next base: position 17,376 of record NZ_JAVMKF010000237.1, read on the forward strand.
ACGGTCTCCGGCGTTTACGGTGCGGTCGTCGAAGGCATGTCGAGCTGGGAGAAGCTGAAAGCCGAAATCACCAAGTTCAACGAAGACGAAGGCCGGCGGCCGCGTGTGATGATCGCCAAGCTCGGCCAGGATGGGCACGACCGCGGAGCCAAGGTGGTCGCCACCGCCTTTGCCGACCTCGGTTTCGATATCGATGTCGGACCGCTCTTCCAGACTCCGGAAGAGGCTGCCCGGCTGGCGATCGAAAACGATGTGCACGCGGTCGGCGTCTCGTCACTTGCGGCGGGTCACAAGACGCTGCTGCCGGCCCTGGTCAAAGCGCTGAAGGAGCAGGGCGCGGACGACATCATCGTTTTTGCCGGTGGCGTAATTCCGGCACAGGACTATGACTTCCTCTTCCAAGCGGGGGCGAAAGCCATCTTCGGTCCGGGAACACGCATCGAGGATTCGGCGATGACCGTACTCGACGAGATCCGCAAGGCGCGCGCGCAGGTTCCAGCCTAGCCGTGCGGTCCTGACCATGGATCAGAGCAGCAGCAAGTCTGCCGGCGGCGCGGCCGCCGCCGGCTTGGCGCATGCCGACCAGCATCTGGTCGATGGGGTGCTCAGGGGGCATCGGCGAGCGCTGGCGAAGACCATCACGCTCGTCGAATCCACCCGCAGCGATCATCAGCGGCGCGCGCGGCAGGTGCTCGCCGCTTTGTTGCCGCATACCGGACGAACGATACGCGTCGGCATCTCAGGGGCTCCCGGCGCCGGCAAGTCGACGTTCATCGAAACGCTCGGGATTCATCTGATCGAAGCCGGCAGGCGGGTTGCGGTGCTCGCCGTGGACCCCTCTTCGTCGGTTTCCGGGGGCTCGATTCTCGGCGACAAGACGCGCATGGAAATGCTTTGTCAGCGCGACGAGGCGTTCATCCGGCCCAGCCCCTCAGCCGGGTCGCTTGGCGGAGTCGCCGACAAGACGCGTGAAGCAATGCTCGTCTGCGAAGCTGCCGGATTCGACGTGATCATCGTCGAAACCGTCGGTGTCGGCCAATCGGAGACGACCGTCGCCGGCATGGTCGATGTCTTTGTTCTACTGCAATTGCCCAACGCAGGCGATGACCTGCAGGCGATCAAGAAAGGCATCGTCGAAATTGCTGACCTTGTCGTCTTCAACAAGGCCGACATCGACGAGCGTGCGGCTGCCTTTGCGCGCGGTCAGATGCGTGCCGCCCTGACCATGCTGCGCAGCAGCAGCCCGAACTGGCGCCCGCCGGTCCTTACCGTCAGCGCCCTGGCTAAACGTGGCATCGTCGAGTTCTGGAGCGAAATCGAGCGCTACCGGACGACGATGATGGCGAGCGGCGAATTCGACGCGAAGCGCCGTCGGCAAGCCGTCGACTGGATGTGGAACCTGATCGACTCTGGCCTGCGCCACCATTTTCATTCTCATCCAGCAGTCCGCTCGGCCCTGCCAACGATGTCGGCCGACGTCGCCGAAGGCCGGACGACGCCCGGCGCGGCTGCCGCGCGCCTGTTGGCCTATCTGCATCACTGATTGCACGACATCCACGAAACCTCCGACTTGTTTGAGTAGTTCTGATTGACGCGACCGTTAGGGAGTAGAA
>NZ_JAVMKF010000238.1:0-3203 GCF_031732815.1 Accumulibacter sp.
CCTGCTGAGGGCGTAGCCGCCCAATAAACAGAATGGCTATCGGCGGGGGCTTCGGTCCCCGCCGTCATTTCTTGGGACGCTAACGGGGGCAGGCCATGAGCGCTGGCAAAGACCGACTCGCGGCACAGCGGCCGGCGCAGCGCCGCTAGCTGGGCCTTTTCCAGTCTTTTCTAGCGATTCTCTGCGGTCGTCAGGAAGCTGTTGATCTGTTCGTCGACCTCATTGCGCTCTGCATCACCCAAGAGCTCGCCTTCTCTCTGCGAATTATTGTAGTCGGTCAACTGCGATTCGAGCGCATTGAACTTGGAGGGCGGTGATTGACGTAGGCGCGACAGTCGCCGGATCAGGCGCTGTTGTGCAAAAGTTTCGGAGGGGTCTGGCTTGCCCAGCAGGTACTCGGAGCCACGTTTGGTCGTAACGACCATGGAGTTCGACTCAAGGCTGTAACCGGTGACTGGGGAAGTCCTGATGTGCGACGAGGAGGGAAAACGCGGGTTGCTTCCGTAGACTCGCCCTTCGATACACACGAGGGTTTCGCCTTCACGGGTGATCAGTTCAAGAATCTTCCAGTTATTGAGGATATTCATAGTGCTCCCCGACCCGACCAGTTCGCGACGTACCGCATCAAGATATGATTTTACGCCAAAAAAAAACTTTGTGCACCGTTTCGAGCGAGCCGGCGCTTGCCCGCGCCGGACTCGCGTATCGCTTACGACCCCTGCCGGCTTGCGGGTTGGTGTCTTGCAAGAAACGATGCCGGACTGCAAGGTGCCTGAAACTACTTGTCGCCGCGTGCTCCTGGTTGCACCCTGCTTGTCAAGCAATACGCCTCCCGCTGAGCAATCGACGTCACGCTGATCTGCTCTGAATAAGCGTCTCGAACGTGCTTCGCACACGATGCGGAACGGCATCCGTCACCCTCGACCATCTTTGGGGTGCAATCTGGAGTCGTAGTGAGCGGTTGAAGCAAGATTTGTGCCGTAATTCAAGGCGGCTTAGAGTGTTTCGATAAAACATATTCTTAGATGACGTAACGAAAACCATGGTTGCGACGCATGTAAAGTATTCCGACAGATCGTGTTCGAGTCCAGCCGCTCGCTGACTAGAGCAGGTGTTGCCGCTCGTCGACCGTCAGTGCATCGACACAAGCCATCTGTCGCTCCAGCACGGCTGGCGTTGCTTCGGAGGGGTCGTGTCCACGGGCGTTGCGGCGACGGAGGCGCGCGCGCAACTGAGCGTGGCTGGCTTGCGGTGCGACGATGTGGAATGGCACCTCGGCGCGTTTGGCCAGGTCGCGGAAATCCTCGCGCCACGAATGTTGCAGGAAAGCAGCGTCAACCACCACCGACCAACCGCCGGCGAGCGCCTCGCTGGCCAGCTTGTGCAGCCGACTGTAGGTTTGCTCGCTTGCTTCGGGCGAGTAGATTCCGCGGTCGACCGGCGACTTGCTGTCGGCGGTCGGCGCCAGCCCGAACAGGCGCTTTCGCTCAACATCTGAACGCAGGCGGATGGTGGAGCCCGCTGTATCCTGCAGGACGAGTTGCCGCGCTGCGCGACTCTTGCCACAGCCGGCAAGGCCGTGGGTGATGATCAGCCGTTTGGCGCGAGCTTGAGTGAGATGAATGCCCAGAGCGAGGTAGTGGCCGGCAGTGGAAAAGTCGCCCGAGGCCTGAGCGGCGCGAATCGCCGCAATCTTGGCTCGCACGAGAGCACGGTAGACCGCGTAATACCGCAGAACGGCCAGCGCCGCGTAATCGCCGCTGGCGCTCAGCCATTCGTTGATGAACCATCCGGCCAGTGCCGGCTGCTGGTGGCTGAGCAAATCGATGTAGGTGAAGGCGATCTCACTTGCAACGTCGATCCAGCGCAGGTCCTCACTGAATTCGATACAGTCGAAAAGCCTCACGCGTGATCCAATCAACACCAGGTTGCCCAGGTGCAGGTCGCCATGGCACTCGCGTATCCGTCCGGCGGCCCGGCGCGCAGCCAACTGCGGCACCAGGCGATCGGAGTTGCGCAGAGACCAGGCTGAAAGCAAGGTGAGCTGAGCCTGTATCGGGCCGTCGGGCAGGAGGGCTTCGAGTGTGGACAGGTTGTCGAGCACCTGTGAGCGAACGCGTTCAGGCCGGCCAAAATCGCTCGCCGGTGGAGCGACAGCGGCCGCTTGGTGAAAGGCGGCAATGCGGGTGCCGAGTTCGGAGACATGCTGCGGATGAAGGTGATGGTGTACGCAAAGCCGGTCAAGCCGCCCACTTTCTGCGAAGCGCCGCATTTTCACGGCATACTCGAGTATCCTGCCGGATCCGCCGACGACAGGCCTGCCACCCTGATCGACGATGCTGACCACCTCGAGATATAGGTCGGGAGCGAAACGACGATTCAGTTGCAGTTCGGCGGTACAGCAAGCCAGCCGCCGCTCCAGCGTGCCGTAGTCAAGAAAGGGAAGCACGACCGGCTTCTTGATCTTGTAGACGAAGTTCCCGGCGATGAGAAGCCAGGAGGCGTGGGTTTCAACCAGGTCGACCTTGGCCGGAGGTTCGGGGTAGCAGCGGGGTTCGAGAAGGGCGCCGATCAATGGCGGTAAGGCTGCGCTCATCGATTCTCCAGCAGCCGATGCGGAAAGCTCGCTGCAGCGCAGGGCGGCACGTCAAGCCGTGACGACAAAATACGCTCGACGAGCGGCAAGCCGATGCTGTGGATAGCGCGATGCATGCTGCGGGCTGCATCGAAATGCGCACTGAAGCACGGCAAAGCGGAAACAGTGCACAAAACGATGGCGAGGAACCCGCTAGACTCGCTTGCAGGGCGTTGAGCCAGGTAATTGCGCTCGAGTTCCTCCTGGCGTTCGTGGGGCGAGCCGGTGCTGTCGCCATCGCTGGTCGGGACAGCGCGTTGCGGGAGGCCGACGCGCGGGCTGTCCAGGGGCGGCCTGACCGTAAGGAAATGTAGACGCATGCGACGAACTCCAGAGGACGCAGGGAAGGTATTCCAGGGGTTGGCGACCGCCGCGCCAAGCCAGGTCGCCCTTTGCCTGGCAGCGCCATGCGGGTCGGCACGCCGCCAGTTCATCCGGGGTGCTCCCGGCACGCTGCCAAGCGCGCAATCTACACCCTCAGCCGCGATAAATCACGTGTTCGGCCGGACCCGCCAGGGCAATTGCATGAATGCCAATGTCGTTGACCCTCTGGAATAGTGGTTTACCG
>NZ_JAVMKF010000239.1:0-3192 GCF_031732815.1 Accumulibacter sp.
GGCCGATTATGCAAAGCCAGCGATTATGGAAAGTAGCCGGGGTGGCTGTGGCTAAGAAGCAGGAAGGAAGGAGCTTTGCAGCGGCCGGCATCCCCGCGAGCTCGACATAATTTCCTCGGTCTCCTGAAGTAGTAGTTCCACTTCAGGAGACCGTTATGAGCCAGATCTCTTCGCCCCCGGTTACGCCAAGTACGCATCCAGCGCCGGCGCTCTCCGATCACATCACCGCGGAACTGCGCCGCTACGACGAACACCTGCACGATGTCCGTGGGTTGGCTGAGGGCACTCGCAGGCAGCGAGTTCGCGTCGTAAGACGGCTGCTGCAAGAGCAATTCGCTGATCGCCCAATCGATGTTGCCAAGCTGCATCCGGATGACGTGCGCAGCTTTCTTGCCAGGCAACTGGAGGCGCACTGGTCACACGCCAAGGCATCTCTGCTGGCTTCGGCCTTGCGAAGCTACTTCCGCTACCGGGCCACCTGCGGCGATCGGGTCGGTAGGCTGACCGCAGTCATTTCAAACCCGGTCCACTGGAAGCTGGCGTCATTGCCACGGGCGCTCAATCCCGATGATGCTGATCGCCTGCTGAAGTCCTTTGCCACCGCCAGGCGGTGGCCAAAGCGTGGCCATGCCATCGCCCGGTGCGCATTGGACCTGGGGCTCCGCGCCGGTGAGATTGCCCGTCTCATGATCTGCGACATCGACTGGAGCGCAGGGACGGTGAGGCTCAGGGGGACGAAGTCGCTGCGGGAGGACATCCTGCCGTTGCCGATGGAAACGGGGCAGGCACTGGCCGACTATCTCCAACATGAACGCCCAACCACCCGCCATCCCGCCCTCTTCGTGCGATGTCGGGACGGGCGCGATCAGCCCATCACATCGACGGCCATTCAGAAGGTCATCAAACGAGCCTGCTGCCGAATCGGTCTGGCGCACTCCAGCGCGCATGCACTTCGCCATACCTTGGCGTGCCGCCTGGTCGAGAGCGGCAGTTCGCTCAAGGAGGTTGCCGATGTTCTGCGCCACCGTTCGCTGAACACTACGTTGATCTACGCCAAGCTCGATACGCCGCAGCTGTCTGCCGTCCCGCTGCCGTGGCCTGGGAGTGGATCATGAGTCCCCGCATCAGCTTGCAGGCGAGAATCAACGACTATCTCGCCGAGCGTCGTCGCCTGGGTTTCCAGCTGCGATCACGGGACACGCTCCTTGCCGACTTTGCACACTTCGTTGCAGATAGGCATCACCAAGGACCGCTGACCGTCGAGCTCATGACCGAGTGGGCACGTCAGGGCAAAGGCGGCCGAGGATCACCGGCAACCTGGGCGGCCCGCTTGGCCAGACTGAGGCATTTCATCCGTTACCTGAAACAGTTCGAGCCGGAGACCGAGGTCCCGGATGAGCTGATCTTCGGCCCGGAACCGGGACGCGTGGCGCCGCACATCTACCATGAAGAGGAGATCGTCGAACTGCTGTCGGCTGCGCGGCAGCTCAGGCCTCAGGGCAGTTTGCGTCCCGCTACCTTCGAGACGCTGTTTGGCCTGATGGCCTCAACCGGCTTGCGAGTTTCGGAAGCCATTCATCTGCGCGACGCCGATGTCGATCTAAAACGCGGAATGCTGATCATCCGGCAGACCAAGTTTGCCAAGTCCCGCCAGTTGCCGGTGCACGCCAGCACCGTCAAAGCACTGGCTCGCTACCGGCGGCTACGGGCTCGGCACGTTCCCACGACGGCCGACATGCCGTTTCTGATCAGCAGCCGTGGCCAACGACTGGGGGCGCCACTCGGAGAGCGGCAGGCGCACCGCGTCTTCAACGCCTTACGCGACAGCCTGGGCTGGGTGAATCGCGGCGCTCATGCGGCGCCACGGTTGCATGACCTGCGCCATACCTTTGCCGTCCGGCGGCTGGTGCTCTGGCATGCGGAAGGTGCCGACGTGAATCAGAAGATCTTGGCGCTATCGACCTACCTCGGACATGCCGAAATCTTCTACACGTACTGGTATCTCACCGCGGTGCCGGAATTGATGGCCCTCGCTGGCGGCAAGTTCGAACGCTTCGTCGATCTGCCGGGAGACGGTGATGAGTAAGCCTACGAGCTCACCCCCGTCATTTGCCGCACTCGTCCAAGCTTACTTCGCCGAGTACCTGACCCAGCAACGCGCCCTCAGCGCGCAGACCATCGCCACCTACCGGGATGCCTTCGTGTTGTTCCTCGGCTTTGCCGAATCCCGACTGGGCAAGTCACCGGCCACCATCCTGCTAGGGGACATCACACCGGCGTTGATCATGGCCTTCCTCGATCACTTGGAACGAGAGCGGCGCAACTGCGTGCGCAGCCGAAACGCCCGCCTGGCGGCCTTGCGCTCGTTCCTGAAGTTCGTTGCCCATCGGGATGTGACGTCGTTGCAAGTGATTGAGAGCGCCCTGGGGGTGCCGGTGAAACGCTTTGAGCAACCGATGCTTGGCTACCTGTCCCGCGAAGAAATGTTGGCGGTGATTGGCACACCGGACGAAACCTGGCTGAGTCAGCGGGACCATGTACTGTTCCTGCTGCTCTACAACACCGGGGCACGGGTGTCGGAGGTCACCGGCATCAAGGTCGGCGATGTCGTGCTCGATGCGGGCGCAGCCTGCGTTCATCTGCATGGCAAAGGCCGCAAGCAACGCAGCGTTCCTCTGTGGCGCTCAACCGTCAGGGCCGTGCGGGTCTGGCTGCGGCGGAATCCGCAGCTCGAGGCAGCATCCCCCTTGTTCCCCAGCCGCAATGGCCAGGCAATGACGCGAGCCAATGTGGCTCTGAGATTGGCGCGAGCCGTGCATTCGGCCAGCAGCACCTTCCCTGATCTGACGAAACGGCACATCTCGCCGCACACCATTCGGCATACGACGGCGATGCACCTTCTACAGGCCGGCGTCGACATCAGCGTGATTGCGCTTTGGCTCGGACACGAGAGCCCGGTGACCACCCATCACTACGTTGAAGCGGACTTGGCCATGAAGGAGCGCGCGCTGGCCAGGCTCCATGAACCAGACGCCAAGATCCAGCGCTACCGGGCGCCCGACTCGCTGATCGACTTCCTGAAGACGCTGTGATTATGTAAAGGTCGGAATGCTTGCCTGCCGCTGCCCTTCAGTGTTTGACGGGCATTCCGATCTGCCACTTTCCATAATCGCTGGCTTTGCATAATCGGCC
>NZ_JAVMKF010000240.1:0-3135 GCF_031732815.1 Accumulibacter sp.
TCGACCGCAAGCTGCAGGGATGGCAGAAAGAGAAGGCTGTGCTCGACGAGGAACTTGCCGACCCGGCGGCCTACACGGCATCTGACCGTACGGCGCTTGAAGCCAAGCTGAAGCGGCAGGCGCAGCTCGAAGCGGAGATCGGTGCCGCCGAGGAACGCTGGCTCGAGATCCAGATGGAATTAGAGGAACTGGCTGATCCGCAATGATAAAATCGCTATTTTTCGCGTTCCGCCCAGCCGCTGCCGCGGCATACCAATAACGCAGGGAGAATTCCGGTGAGAATCGTTTGCCTTGACCTCGAGGGTGTCCTCGTCCCCGAAATCTGGATCGAGTTTGCCGAGCGCACGAAGATTCCCGAGCTGCGCCGCACCACCCGCGACGAGCCGGATTACGACGTGCTGATGAAGTACCGCCTCGATATCCTGCGCCAGCACAAGCTGGGCCTGCCGGACATCCAGAAGGTGATCGCCGAGATGGGCCCGATGGCCGGCGCCCGCGCCTTCCTCGACCAGCTGCGCGAGGACTACCAGGTGGTCATCCTCTCCGACACCTTCTACGAATTCGCCCACCCGCTGATGCGCCAGCTCGGCTGGCCGACGCTGTTCTGCCACTCGCTCGAGGCCGACGCTTCCGGCATGCTGGTCAATTACCACCTGCGCATGCCGAACCAGAAGCAGGAAGCGGTGAAGCGCTTCAAGGAACTGAAGTTCAAGATCGTCGCGGCCGGCGATTCGTACAACGACACGGCCATGCTCGGCGAAGCCCATGGCGGCATCCTGTTTCACCCGCCCGAGAACGTCATCCGCGAATTCCCGCAGTATCCGGTGGTGCGCGACTACGACGCGCTGCGTGCCGAGATCGACAAGGCTTTCGCGAAAGTCGCGTGACTTTCGCGCAAGCCTTTCGGCGATTGGCTCCGCCCCCGCTCACTTCGTTCGCCGCCCCCCCAGGGGGCTTGGCGCTTCGGTTTAAGGCGAAATCATGCATCGCGAACGCTTCTACACGCTGACCGCCTCCTGTCCGGACCAGGTCGGCATCATTGCCAAGGTCTCCGGCTTCATCGCCCAGAACGGCGGCTGGATCCTCGAATCGAGCTACCACGCCGACGACCTGACCGGCCGCTACTTCATGCGCATGGAGATCAAGGCCAGCTCGGTCCCCTTCATGCTCGCCGAGTTCCGCGAGCGTTTCCGCGTCGCGGTCGCCGAACCGCTGCAGATGAGCTGGCAGATCACCGACTCGTCGGTGAAGAAGCGCCTCGTGGTGCTGGTCTCGAAGCAGGAGCACTGCCTCTACGACCTGCTGGCACGCTGGCAGGCCAAGGAACTGGACATCGAGATTCCCTGCGTCATCTCGAACCACGACACCTTCCGCGGCTTCGTGGAGTGGCACGGCATCCCCTTCCACCACGTGCCGGTGACGCCCGACAACAAGCCGGCCGCCTATGCCGAAGTCCAGCGCATCTTCGAGGACGTGCGCGGCGACTGCATGGTGCTGGCGCGCTACATGCAGGTGCTCTCGACAGACCTGTGCGCCAAGTATCCGGGCCGCATCATCAACATCCACCACTCCTTCCTGCCCTCGTTCGTCGGCGCCAAGCCCTACCACCAGGCCTACGAGCGCGGCGTCAAGCTGATCGGCGCGACCTGCCACTACGTGACCGAGGAACTCGACCAGGGGCCGATCATCGAGCAGGACGTGATCCGCATCGACCACTCCGACTCGATCGAGGACATGGTCCGCTACGGCAAGGACATCGAGAAGACCGTGCTGGCGCGTGGGCTGCGCTACCACCTCGAGGACCGCGTCCTCGTGCACGGCAACAAGACGGTCGTCTTCCGCTAGTCTACGGACGGGGCGCCTTACCCCACATCAAACAAGCAAGGAGGTCGCATGCTGATCGATCGCCACCAATCGCTGCTGCTGGTTGTCGACGTCCAGGAAAAGCTGGCACCGGCGATTCACGAAGGTACCGCCGCCATCGCCAACAACCGGCGGCTGCTCGGCGCCGCCGACCGCCTTGGCATTCCGGTCATCGTTTCCGAGCAGTACGTGCGCGGCCTCGGCCACACAGTGCCGGACCTGCTCCCCCTGCCAACCGGTGCCCATCGCTTCGAGAAAATGCATTTTTCCTGCACGCGCGAACCCGGATTTCTCGAGCTGATCGCCACCACTGGCCGCCGGCAGATCATCGTCACCGGCATGGAGGCACATGTCTGTGTTCTGCAGACCGTTCTCGGACTCGTCGCAGCCGGCCATGAGGTCCACCTTGTCGAGGATGCAGCCTCGTCGCGAACACCTGCCAACCGCGCAGCAGCAATCGCCCGAGCACGCGCCGCCGGCGCCGGCATCGTCACTACGGAAATGGTCGTCTTCGAATGGCTGGAGCGCGCCGGCACCGATGAATTCCGCACGCTGCTGCCACTGATCAAGTAAGCCCGGAAATGGAAACGGCTGGCTCCCTCACGGAGCCAGCCGTCTCGGCGTAAGAAGCCTATCGCCTTGCCTGACGGCGGCGAGTCCGCGCGACGATCAGGCCGATCCCCGCCAACATCAGCGCATAGGTTTCAGGCTCCGGAACAGCAAGTACGTCGAAGGCCGCATCGGCAATCAGGCGATGGCCTGCGGCAGTTGGGTGGATGCTGTCCCAGAAGAGATAGCTGTCTGGATTGGCGCAGACAGAAACTCCATTGAAGCACGCGCCCGTCACGTTACTGAAGCCAGCCGCACCAGGATTTGCGACAACACCACTCAGCAGGGCAAAAGTATCAAGCGTCCTGATGCTGCTGCCGGGCAGTGCCTGCAGGGCACTGATCGCACCACTGAAGTAGTAGTTAAAAGCCATCGAACCCGCGGTCGCCGCAGCAACCGAATTGTTTGCCTGCGATTCCGGAGTAAGCCCCAGGTTCGGAAGATTCATGACCAGAAAATTCCGGGCGCCCTCCTGATATAGCCCCTGAATCGCTCCCGAGAGTCCCGTCAGCGCTGACGAGATGCCTGCGGCGCTGGGATCGGCCCGCAGATCGTTACCTCCCGCCCAAAGCACATAAAGGGCGCCTGCGTCCGCGGCACCAGGACGTGCGCGGAACATCGCCACCTGGTCGCCCAGAGACGGTATCGGTGTCGCCGTGCCAC
>NZ_JAVMKF010000241.1:0-3101 GCF_031732815.1 Accumulibacter sp.
TTCACCTTGCGCCCGACGAGCAGACTCTCGAAGGCGGGGTCATCGAGGTCCACGTCCTCGATCGCCATCTCCTCCACCTCGGCGGCGTGATTCTCGATGCGCGTCAGCATGGCCTCGACGTCGCGCAATTGCCGCTGGACAGTGAGCGCGAATGATGGAACGGCGCTTTCCATGCGCTTGAGCACGTTGACGCGAAGCAGATGGATCAGGCTCTCCTCGCGGTCCGCCTGGCGGAAGAAGCCTTCGCCGCCACGCACGGCCGTGCTGTACTTCTCGTCGTAAGCGGCCTGGCGATGCGGCAGGACGTAGCGAAGCGGGGCGTAGGATGCTAGGTTCAACCGGCGAATCTCGCTGTTGATCTCGCGGATCGAACGGAACTCGCCGGCCCGGTCGACGTCGGCCTTGATGTTGATCGGCCGCAGCCGCTCGGGGAAGCGGCCCGTTTCGGCGGTGCCGTAGTACTTCTCGATGTGCTTGCGCGAGCGGGCGATGGTGAGCAGGTCGAGCAGGGTGAAATAGTCGAAGCCGAGCATCTCGATGAGCCGCGAGGGCGTTCGGTCGGCGTCGTCGGAATCGAGCCAGCGGTTGAACTGCTTCTGCGCCAGGCGCGTGGTGGCGTCGATGCTGCCGATGCCGTGATCGAGCAGTGCCGTGTCATCGCCCTCGGTGACGAAGGCGATCTGATTGCGCAGGTCGGCCAGGCGGTTGTTGACCGGCGTGGCCGACAGCATCAGCACGCGAGTCTTGACGCCTTCGCGGATGATCCGGCGCATCAGGCGATCGTAGCGGGTCTCGCTGCCTGCGCGCGGTGTCTTCTTGTTGCGGAAATTGTGCGACTCGTCGATGACGACCAGGTCGTAGTTTCCCCAATTGATGTGCGCGAGGTCGATGTCGCCGGACAGCCCATCGTCGCGCGACAGGTCGGTATGATTCAGCACGTCGTAGTTGAAGCGGTCGGGCGCGAGGAAGTTGCGGCGATCGTTGGCCTTGTACAGCGTCCAGTTGTCGCGCAGGCGTTTGGGTACCAGAACGAGCACGCGATCGTTGCGCAGTTCGTGATACTTGATGATCGCCAGCGCCTCGAAAGTCTTGCCGAGGCCCACGCTGTCGGCGATGATGCAGCCGCCGTAGCGCTCCAGCTTGTCGATCGCGCCGACAACCCCGTCGCGCTGGAACTTGTACAGCTTCTTCCAGACCACGGTATTGCGGATGCCGGTTGCGGACCTGATGATGCGCTCTTCGTCGAGGTCGTCGCCGCGGTCGCGGAACAGATGGTACAAGATGAGGCTGTAGACCAGGAACGGCTCGCGATGCGCTGCGAGTGCCTCTAGGTCGCCAATCAGGGCGTTCTTGGCAGTGGCGTCAGGCGAGATGCTGGACCACTGCGCGTCGAACCATTGACTGAGCAGGTGGGCTTCTTCTGGCGTCTCTGACGCCTGAATCAGGCTCAACGGATTGCCGGGCGTCAGCCCGAGCCCATCAGTGCTGAACGCGAGCGAGCCGAGAAGTGCCTGCCGGGGTCTACCGTCGCCATCGCGCAGGACGAAAGCTCCCTGCGGAACCGCGCCAACGGCCCGGCGTATCTCGGTCTTGTGCTGGAGCCACTGTGCGAGCTGCCTGGCCAACCAACGTGTCTGCAGGCGGTTACGCTCGGTGCGGTCTGCATCCAATTCCAGAGCTACGAGATCCGACGTCGCTGAAGGCAGCAGGAGGCGACATCCCGCCAGTGCATCCAGCTCTCGCCGCAGCGCGGAGAAGGCGAAGAGGGAGAAAGCCGGCGTGACGACGTCAAGCTGGCAGCGTGGGCTGAGCTGCGGCCGCAAGAGGTCGATGACCCGGTCGGCACCGCTGTTTCGGATGAGCTTCACGAATCTCGTCCCACGTCATTTCGCCCGGTCGGGGTGAATGTCCTCATGCTTGCGTGTTCTTTCGGGTTCCGCGAGGCAACTCTTGGTTTTCAAAAAGCCGCATTCAAGCTGTGACGTTGCATCGCCGCAGTGGTCGCGGATGACGGGCGCCGGCAGGTTGGCGACGGACCGATGCGCGTCAATCCGGAGGGGGCCACTATCTCGTCAATCCGGGTTCGCCGCGCGCGTGAGCACGCCAACGTCAACGACGCCAAGTGCTCCCCTCGGAACCCACCGGCGCAAGTGCGATAATGTACCCGAATGTCCAACGCAAGCCCAAGTTGAGGAGACCTTGATGAGGGTTGACTATTGTCGGTTCTTACAGGCAGGCGCGAGGGCGCGTCTGGTTCAGTGATGGAAGACCGGTTTAAGAGCCTGATCGAGGCCTTGGAGGGATGGTTTGAGCGATCGGTCGCCGATCTGCCGGCAGCCGCGCGGCAGCGAGTGGAAGAGGAGTTCTTCCCTCTCCGCTGGGACCTTCTGAGCCCCGCGCAACGTCGCGACTTTGCACAGCAGTGGGACTACAAGAACGACCCAGCCACGGAGGCGGAACGCCAAGCCGCGTGGGACTTGGTTGCCCGGAGGCTAGAGATCGAAGCCAAGACAAGAGAGTGGGAACGCGTCGGTGCAGGGACGGCAACGGAGCTGGCTACGAAGGAGGCGCGACTGGCAGAACTGAGAGAAGAGATTGCCAGGATCGATCTGGCGGAGAAGCGCATGCCGGGCAAAGAACGTAGCGAAAAAGTGCGACCAGGCGATCTTTCAGACGAGGCGGCGAGAACGGACGAGGATTTCGAGTACATCGCGTACCCGCGGGCCATGAAGCGACTGCGCGAACGCCTCGGCGCCACGCCGGAAGAAGTCGCCGCGTGGGTGTTCTGGGGGGAGACTCAAGGCGGTCTGGTCGCGTATACCAATGCGAACGAACTGGATCCGCCGCCGCGGTTTCACTTCATTCACACGATGGGTGATGATTACGTATCCCCGTTGATGGCCTGCTGGTTTCGGCGCGACGACATTGAAGCGTTCCAGCCGGATGAGCGCTACATCACAGGCAAGGCATTGATTGAACGATGGGGCAAGGAACCGGACATCGAGCCCAAAGCCTTCGTTCAGGCGAAAATAGAGGAGTCGCGGTTGCTCGACATGCACCCCAATTGTGGGGGAACGCGAGCGACGTGGCCGGAGCAGGAA
>NZ_JAVMKF010000242.1:0-3094 GCF_031732815.1 Accumulibacter sp.
CTGATCGCAAGCAACGGCAGAAGGCTATACTGCACGCCCAAGCGCAGTTGGCGGGGACAGCGCTGTTCTGTTCGCCTCCCGCCGGGCGAGCCCGCCGATGTCCTTTAAAGACGCGATACATTCGACTCACCATGCCAGATGATCAGGGCGTCCCGCCAGGCGCGCCGACACCGCACACGCCGATGATGCAGCAGTACCTGCGAATCAAGGCGCAGCATCCGGACATCCTGCTTTTTTACCGGATGGGTGATTTCTACGAGCTGTTCTTCGCCGACGCCGAAAAGGCGGCGCGCCTGCTCGACATCACGCTGACGACGCGTGGTCAATCGGCCGGGCAGCCGATCAGGATGGCCGGCGTGCCCTATCACGCAGTCGAGCAGTACCTGGCCAAGCTGGTCAGACTGGGTGAGTCGGTGGCGATCTGCGAGCAGATGGGCGATCCGGCGACGAGCAAGGGCCCGGTCGAGCGCGCCGTCGTGCGCATCGTCACGCCCGGCACCCTGACCGACGCGTCGCTGCTCGACGAAAAGCGGGACACCTTGTTGCTCGCCTTGAGTACGACTCGACAGCTCGCCGGACTGGCCTGGCTGAATCTGGCGAGCGGCGACTTCCGCCTGTGCGAAGTGGCGCCGGCAAAGCTGGCAGCGACGCTCGAGCGCATCGCGCCGGCCGAGATCATCGTTCCGGAAAGCTTGTCGCTGACCCTGCCGCAAGATGTTGCGCTGACTCGTCGGGCAGACTGGCATTTCGATGCGGAAACGGGGGGGCGCGAATTGCGCGCGCACTTCGGAACGACTTCGCTCGGCGGTTTCGGCGCCGACGGACTACGGCCGGCGATCGCCGCCGCCGGCGCGCTGCTGCGGTATGCGCGGGCGACGCAGGTGCGCGCCCTGCCGCATGTCCGCGCGCTGATCGTCGAGCGCGACGCGACCTTCCTCGGGCTCGATATGGCCACCCGGCGCAACCTCGAACTGACCGAAACGCTACGCGGACAGCCGGCGCCAACGCTATGCAGCCTGCTCGACAACTGCGTCACTTCGCCCGGATCGCGCCTGCTGCGACACGCCCTGCACCACCCCTTGCGCGATCCGAGCATTCCTGCCGCGCGACATGCGGCGGTCGCCATGCTGCTCGACGACGGCGGGCGCACGCTGCGCGGACTGCGCCAGACCCTGCGCGGTTTCGCCGACATCGAACGGATCGCCGGCCGCATCGCGCTGTTCAGCGCCCGCCCGCGCGATCTCGCGGCGCTGCGCGACAGCCTGCGGCGTGTCGACGAGCTGCGCGCGCCGCTGGCCGACAATGCGGCAGCACTGCTCCGCGAGATCCACGCTCATCTGACGCCGCCGACAGCGACGATCGACTTGCTGACGCGCGCGCTGCTCGCCGAGCCGGCAGCGCTGATTCGTGAAGGCGGCGTCATCGCGCCGGGCTACGACGGCGAACTCGACGAGCTGCGCTCGCTGAACGACAACTGCGGCGCGTTTCTGCTCGAACTCGAAGCACGCGAGCGCGAACAGACCGGCATCGCCAATCTGAAGGTCGAGTACAACCGCGTGCACGGCTTCTACATCGAGGTATCGAACGCCAATGCGGCGCGCGTTCCGGAGCATTACCGGCGACGGCAGACGCTGAAGAACGCCGAGCGCTACCTGACGGCCGAGCTGAAGGCTTTCGAGGACAAGGCGCTGTCGGCGCAGGAACGGGCGCTGGCGCGCGAGAAGCTGCTTTACGACGAACTGTTGAACACGCTGCAGAACGGTCTGCCGCAGTTGCAGCAGATCGCCGTGGCAGCGGCGACGCTCGACCTGCTCGCCGGCTTTGCCGAGACCGCGCAGCAGCGCAACTATTGCCGCCCGCTCTTCTCGCCCGAACCCGGGTTGTCGATCGAAGCTGGGCGACACCCGGTGGTCGAAGACCAGTTTGCCGACGGCGAAGGTTTCATCGCCAACGATACCGAGCTCGGCGACGGCCGCCGGCTGCTCCTGATCACCGGCCCGAACATGGGCGGCAAGTCGACCTACATGCGGCAGACGGCGCTGATCGCGCTGCTCGCGCACGTCGGAAGCTATGTCCCGGCGACGCGCGCGGTTCTCGGACCGCTCGACCAGATTTTTACGCGCATCGGTGCGGCCGACGATCTCGCCGGCGGGCGCTCGACGTTCATGGTCGAAATGACCGAATCGGCGACAATCCTGCATCATGCGACCGATCGCAGTCTGGTCCTGATGGACGAGGTCGGTCGCGGCACCTCGACCTTCGACGGAATGGCGCTCGCTTTCGCCATTTGCCGTCATCTGCTGGAGAAGAACCGTAGCCTGACGCTGTTCGCAACGCACTACTTCGAGCTGACGCTGCTCGCCAACGAGTATCACGAACTGGCCAATGTCCATCTGGACGCGGTCGAGCACGGCGAGCGCATCGTCTTTCTGCACGCGGTGGAAGCGGGCCCGGCCAATCAGAGCTACGGGATTCAGGTCGCTGCGCTGGCCGGCATCCCACCCGCGGTCGTCAAGGCAGCGCGCCGACAGTTGCGCCAGTTCGAACAGCGCGCCACGATCAATCCGCTGCAGCCCGATCTCTTCGCCAGCGCGCTGGCCGATGCCGAGGACCGGCGAACGCCGGAGCTGCATCCGGCGCTCGAGCGTCTGCGCTGCATCGATCCCGACCAGTTGACGCCGCGCGAGGCGCTGGCGGCGCTTTACGAGCTGCGTTCGCTGCTCGTCGGCGAATAGCCGGCCTCAACTAGCCCGCACGTCCCGCCGACGATGAAAACACTGCTCTGTGCACTTCTCTGCCTCCTGCTGAGCGGCTTTGCCACGGCGGAGACCTGGCGTTTTGCCGTCATCGGTGACACGCCTTACGACGACTACGAGACGAGCGAGCTGCCGCGCATGCTCGATGCCATCGCCGCCGAACATCCGAGCTTCATCGTCCATGCCGGCGACCTCAAGGCGAGCACGACGGTCTGCAGCGACGAGCTTTTCCGTTCTCGCCGCGCCCTGCTCGACGCGACGCGCGTCCCGCTGATCTACGTCCCCGGCGACAACGAATGGACCGACTGCCGATTCGGGCTGGCCGGCGGCTACGACCC
>NZ_JAVMKF010000243.1:0-3089 GCF_031732815.1 Accumulibacter sp.
CGCTGCGCCGCGGGCGGCACGGACTCAAGGCCGATGTGCCGCAGGCGGAGGGTGTCGCCCTGGACGACCGCGGCACGCTCTATCTGGTCAGTGAGCCAAACCTGTTCTACGTGTTCAGCAGGAAACCACGCTGAGATCCCTTACAGACGGATCGCGTAGTACTCGACGACGTGCTGCACTTCGATCGGGAACGGTACTTCGTTCGCATCCGGCGTACGGGTGACCGTTGCCGCGTGCTGCGCGTCGTCGAAGCCTATCCACTCGGGTCGCGTGAGCGGCAGGTCGGCGAGCGTATCGACGACCATCGGGATCACCTTCGCCTTGTCGGAAAGCGAGATCACATCGCCGGTCTTTACGCGGATCGACGGAATCGTCACCGGGCGTCCGTTCAGGCGTACGTGACGATGGCTGACCAGCTGGCGGGCGGCGATGGTAGTAGGGGCGAAGCCGGCACGGAAAACGACGTTGTCCAGCCGGCGCTCAAGTAGTTCGAGCAGCTTGGCGCCGGTCTGAGCCTTGCTGTTCTTTGCCTCACGGAAAAGGCGCTGCATCTGGCGCTCGGAAACGCCGTAGTTGTAGCGCAGTTTCTGCTTCTCCTGAAGCTGTACGCCAAAGCCGGACTTGCGCTTCGGCTTCATGCCGTGCTGGCCGGGGCCATAGTCGCGGTTCGGGGCCTTGCGGGTGAGTCCGGGAAGTTCCACGCCGAGGGCGCGGACGATCTTGAGGCGGGGGCCGGTGTAGCGGGCCATGGAAGTCTCCTGTCGTTTCGGGGGTGTTGAAAGAGATAGCTGATACGGGGTCACTGTCCGGCTGGACGTGCGCCACGCAGTTCGGCGCAGGGGTCGGCGCGTGTCGGTGAATCCGTCAGCCAGACGTAGTCGTAGAGCTTGTCGCGCGTGGCAGCCTCGAGTTCGGCTTCATCCTCGACGAAGCCTACGGTCAGCACCGGCGCTGCGGCCGGCGACGCGATGAGGAGGCGGGGCACGCCATAGTCGCGGCGCACATGGCCATTGCCGGCGACGAGGAGGGCCGGTCCGCTGCCTCCCGAGGTGCGCAGCGCGGCAGCCATCGCAGCATCGCGGGCCTGCTGTGCAAGGCGAAGTCCGGGCAGCCGGGTGGCCGGCAACTCGTTGCAGTGGCCGCGGATGAGGTCCGCGTCGAGCCGGGCGCTGGCCCCTTCCTCGAGCGGGTGGGCAGCGATTTCGCGGGCGATATCGTCCGGTGCAGCGGTGACGCCGTTGCGGGCGATATCGCGTACGGCGTCACGTGGCAGGTTGCCGCCGAGCAGGCGCGATCCGGATGCGGCGATCGCGCTGAAGAGCGGATACGGCAATGGCCACCGCCAGTTCCTGCCATCGAATCCGGCTGCCGAAAGGGCGCTCAGCAGCGCATCGGGGTCGCGGCTGTCCAGTGCGAGCGTTGCGAAATCGACGACCCCGCCGCGCGGCAGATGCTCGGCCACAACGACGCTGCGGCCGAGACTGCGCAGGATTTCGCCGCGCCGCTCGTGGTGTCGGGGATTGTCGTGGCGTTCGCCGAGCAGGGTATAACGGCTGCTGCGGATCGCTGCGACAAGCGCATCCTGACTGAGCTCCGCACCGCTGCGGAGGTCGACGATGCGTTCCCTGGCCATCGAGGCCGAGGGGAGCAGCAGACTCGCGCAGACGAGCAGTGTGGCCGCGAACGACGCCGCGGGCGTCGCGAGACTCACTCCTTGCCTTCCGGCACGTAGACCATCGAGCCGTCCTTCATGCGGTAGGCGACGCCGGCCTTCTCGCCGTCGCCGCTGCCGATGCTGCCGCTCGCCTTGTATTTCTCGATCTTCTCGCCCTTCTTGATCATCATTTCCATCGTCGGCTTGCCGGGGTCGGTGATTACCGTCACGTCCTGCTTGTTGAACGGATTGATCAGCGGGTTCTGCGCCACGGTGATGAGCAGCGCGGCGATGATGACGAGGAAGATGTCGATGAGATTGACCACCGACAGGATCGGATCTTCGGTTTCCGGTTCGTGCAGCAATTTGAGGCTCATGCTTGTGCTCCCGCGCGGAGGGAATCACGCAAACTCTCGATTTCGAGGATTTCCTCGGCCAGCCAGCGGCGACGCAC
Source organism: Accumulibacter sp. (assembly GCF_031732815.1). GTDB lineage: Bacteria > Pseudomonadota > Gammaproteobacteria > Burkholderiales > Rhodocyclaceae > Accumulibacter. Next base: position 2,109 of record NZ_JAVMKF010000243.1, read on the forward strand.
GTTGACCACCCAGTAGGTGATCGAGGCCGCGATCAGCGCGAGGATCACCGCCGAGAAGGCGATCGTGAGGTTGTGCGAGACGTCGGCGAGATTGCCGTCGGAGAGCGACTTCAGTGCAGGCCCCATGGGGATCATCGTCGCGACGAGGCCCAGCATAGGCGTCACGCGGCTGGCGATGCGCGGCACTTCGAGCGCCTTGTGCGCGATCACGTCGAGCTCGTCGGGCGAGAGGGTCGGCTTCGTCGAGAAGTGTGCGACGAGTGCGCGCCCGGCACCGCTCCTGCGCCGCAGCGCGAGTACGGCGAATTCACCGAGTACCCAGAAGGCGTAGAGGAAAAGGATCGCGATCAGCGCCAGCGTGGGCAGCAGGAAGATCTGCGAGATCTGGTACATCGTGGTTTCGACGAGATGAGACATGGGGACTCCTGTTGATGAGGTGTTACTTGATGAAATAGCCGGCCAGGCGCCACTGGCCGTCGCTTTCGCGGACGGTGACGATGGTTTCGATGGCACCCGCCCCCTCTGCGAAGCGGCTGTCGTAGGTGAAGGTGGCGTACTCCCCGTCGGGCATGCCGGGCAGCGTGGTCGAATAGACGAGATTCTTCAGCCTGCGGCCGCCAGAAGCTCCCAGTGGCTTGCGGGCGGCCGCGGCGTCGCGAGCCCAATCCTCGCGTGCCGTAGCCTTGCGGAAGTGTTCGCCGGCACCTGCCCAGGATTCGGCGTAGCGGGCGTTGTCCAGCATGCGCAGTTGTTCGAGAGCCGCAGCGTCGCTGCCGCGCAGCCGCTCCGGCACGCCACTCTGCACGCGAGCGGACTCGGCGATACGGACCAGTTGCGCGTACTGCGCCGGCGTCAGCCCGGCGCGCAGGCGGTGAGTGCTGTCGATCTGGATTTCCGCCGCCTGACGCTTGAGCGACTGCAGGCGGTCCAGCCGGTCGGCAAGGGCTGCCGGTGCCTCGCCATTGAGCGCAGCGGCCGCGA
>NZ_JAVMKF010000244.1:0-3072 GCF_031732815.1 Accumulibacter sp.
CCGTCTATCGACATCGCCGGCCCGAACGTAGTGTGCTCTATCGCACCGTGCAGACCGTGCAGACCGTGCAGACGTACCTCGCCACCTGACTCGAACTCTCCTGCGACAGCCGCCAGGGCGTATCCGGCCCAGCCCATGTCGAACGCGAGTTCCGGCGGCATCTCGAACGCGGGATTCTGGCCCACGGTTTTGCCCGCGCTCGCTGCCGCAGAAGAGTGAGAAGAGGCCCGGCATTGCCTATGCGTATTCCAGGTCCACAGCGGGAGACTTCGAGGAAACGAGCTTTTTTGATCGAAGCGAGCAGGCCTGGCTGGTCAAGCCGGGGAGGCCGCCGATACCCGGGGTCGTCATCTATGCTGGGGTCGATGGCAGTTTTTCGGCGTGGGACCCGGCACGCAACTACTGGCAGGACAAGACGTCGCCAAGCTTCGAGCGCCTGAGAGCGTTCAACTTCACGCCAGAGCAGGTGTGGTATGGGCTTGAAGGCGGGGGAGGCATTCGTCATTGCAATGGACTGATTCAGGACTGGGTGCTGTGGCAGAAAAGCCAGGACCCCACCTTTGACGATCTGGCCAAAGTGCTGGCGGCGCTGTCGCCATCGCGTGATGAGCAGCTTCACGCCGGCGATCCGGTTTGGATCGGACTTGACGTCAAGGACTACCCCTCGCTGCGCATGCCCGATGGACAGAATGTCGCGCTGATTCATGCTTCGGCCGGCATGCGTCGCATTGCAGCGCTGGCTTACCTGCTGGTCTGGACGTGGCGGGAACACAAGATTGCTTGCGAGCAAACCGGACGCAAGCCAGCGAAAGAAATCATCTTCCTCGTCGATGAGATCGAGTGTCACCTGCATCCTCAATGGCAACGGCGAATCGTGCCGGCGCTGCTGCGCGTCATGCAGGCGCTGACCGGCAAGAGCGTGCCTGTGCAACTGATCGTCGCGACCCACTCCCCATTGGTTCTGGCTTCTGCGGAGCCGGATTTCGACGACGACCAGGATGCGCTTTTCAATATCGTCCTGCGCGACAAACAAGCTCACATTGAGCGGGCGACCTGGGCCAAGCGGGGCGATGTCGTCGATTGGCTCGTCTCGGATGCTTTTGGCCTTGCTCAGGCCAGGTCGGTGGAGGCAGAGCAGGCGATCGAGGCGGCGGAGGCATGGATGCGCGGCGAACGGAACCCGTTGCCGGAGAAGTTGGCGACCGAGGCGGCTATCCACGAGGAACTGCTTCGGGTACTGCCTGGGGGCGATCACTTCTGGCCTCGCTGGGTGGTGTGGGTCGACGGGCAGAAAGGGCGACAGGCGAAAGCATGATCCCGGTGCCCCGTATCCCGGAGCCTGCTGACTTTGACAAAGAGTGCCGGCAGAAGGGGATGAAGTGGTTGAAAGCGAATCCGGACGGTACGCGCCCGCGCGATTTCTGGTCGCCGTTCAGAAATGCGCTGGCTGACGGTTTCGCCAGTCCCGGACTGGCTGCCGCACGGGCGCTGACCTGCCGCTGATCCAGTACTGGTACACCCAGGTTTTTCCCGGCCGTTCCGCGTATCGCCTGTACGCGCTGTCGAATCTCGGCCCGTTTCTCGCCCTGCTCTCTTTTCCCGACCTCTTCGAGCCGAATTTCGAGCTCACCCGGATGGGACACTTCTGGACGGTCGGCTTCTGGGTCTTTGCCGCGCTGTGCGCTACCGTGACCTGGTGGATGCATCGTCTGCGCCACCGCCGGCCGATTCATCCCGGTTCGCCACCGGCGACGACGGAGGTGAGTGTCGAGCCGATCGCGCTGCGCCGGCGGATGTCGTGGGTCGCGCTGCCGGCGCTGGCTTCGCTCGCCTTCATCGCGACCACCGATCACGTCAGCCACAACGTCGCCCCGGAGCCGCGCCTGTGGATCGCGGCGCTCGGCCTCTATCTGCTCACCTTCATCGTCTCCTTCGATCATCCGCGCTGGTACCGGCGCGCATGGGTGGCGGCCGCTGCGCATATCGCCAACGCCTATCTCAAGCTCTACCCGGTGGTCAAACGCTTGGCCGAACACCTGAACATCGGTTTCCGCAACAAATACCAGCCGGGCGAGCCCGAGCGCAGGATTCGCCACAACCAGTATTTCGTGATGACCAACGATGCCGAGTACCTGCGCCGCTACCCGTCGGTCAATCGCCAGTATTTCGACCCGAACGGCAAGCTGATCGGCACCCAGGACCCGAATCTGCCGGGCGTGCCGCTATGGACCGACCATTTCAGCAGCCGGAACCGCATCGAGATCGACAATTGATTCCCGGCAGGCGCGCCATCGGACGGCAGGCGGCGACTTCCGCCGCGGCGTGGCGAGGCCGCCCGGCCGCCGGGATCGATCGATCTGCGCGATTGATCTTTCCATGTCCGGAACGGATCGCCCCATCGCCGGAGTTGATCGATCGAGCGCATGGTTTCGGCCGTCAAGCCCGCCAAGGGCGGCGTTTTCTGCCACTGGGAGCGTGCCGCCGCGCCGCCGCTGCCGTCGGTGCAAGTCCTGCGCCTTGCGTCTTGCGTCCTGCGCCGCTGCGTCGCCCGACTGGCTTCCGGCTTCTCCGCAATCCCCTTGCGCAGCGCGCGGCGGCGCAGCCGGGTAAAGCGATGCCGACGCGCGCCCTACCGCTGGCAAAGCGCGCCGTCAGCTCCCACCGATCTCTGCGCGCAGCTCGCGCACCAGTGCCAGCCCATCGGCGTCCTTAATCTTGGCGAACGCCTGCTCGGCCAGCGTCAGCACCTCCAGCGCCGACTCGCGCTCGCCGGCCAGCGCCAGCACCTGCGCCAGCAGTTGGCCCACCCCGCCGATGAAATCCGGACGGCCAAGTTGCCGGCTGAGCGCGAAGGCCTCGGCCAGATCGTCGTAGATCCGCTGCAGCCCGCGGCTGGTATGCTGCCCAAGCTGCAGGCGCAGCGCCGCGGTCGAGTACCTGATGTGCGCGATGCTATCGAGATCGCGCATCCGTTCGGCCACCGGCAGACGCTTCTCGTGGAGCGCCAGCGCCTCCGCGAACTGGCCGCGCGCCTGCAGGATGTCGGCGATCTTGCCCTGCGTCACCGCCTTC
>NZ_JAVMKF010000245.1:0-3064 GCF_031732815.1 Accumulibacter sp.
CGCGCTGCTGGCTGCTTTTGTCGATGGGCACCTGCAACTGCAGCGGAGCAGCGCGCAGCAGTTGCGCAGCGCGTACGCCGAAGGCTTCGGCGCTCTGCCGCACGCCTTGAAGCTGCCCGCAACGCCGGTGTTCAGCGCCTAGCCGAGCGCCGCTGGATGGGGCAGACGAGTTCCTCCGGCAGTGCGCAAATGGCTGATCATCGGCGGGCCGCTTCTTCCTCGCCGCCGGGGCGTTTGCCGCGGCTTGGGCATGGTGGCCGGGGATGCTCTCAGCGAGTTGCACGATCCGCGTCGCGACGGAGCCGGCGGGCAACCACGGGCAGCAACGACGGCTAGAAACAGCAGGCGATCGACATGCTGTTCAGCGCGGTCGATTCTCGGCGGCCTGCTCGGCTCGCTGGCCCTTGCCGTCAGCGGCTTCTGGCGCCGGCGCCGGCCGGACGCGCCGCAAGCTCACTCACCTGCCAGCGTGCTGCGCGAGGTGGGTTCCCTCTCGCCGACCGACCGCGAACCGATGAACAGGCTTTGCCCGCTCGCGCGGTTTGCCCCAGCGACCGCGCTCAGCGGCCGCTGCCCGCGCGCCAACTGACCGGCTGGCGCAGCGCCAGACGCAGGTCGATCGTGCCGCGGTCGGCGCCGGTAGACAGCGTGAAGCCGAGACGACGCGCCAGGCGCTGCATGCGCAGATTGCCGTCCAGCGTTTCGCCGCGCAGCTCGGCGATTCCGCGGCTGCGGCAGTAGTTCACCAGCGTATCGAGCAACAGGCGGCCGAGTCCCTGGCCCTTGAGCGCCGAGTCGACGACGATCGCGAAATCGGCGAATTCGCCGCTGGAATCGGTGACTGCGCGAACCTCCCCAAGCGCACGCGTAGACCCGTCGGCGTCGCGCTCGATCGCCACCAGCGCCATCTCGCGGTCGTAGTCGATCTGCGTGAAACGCGCCAGTCGGCCGCGCGAAATGCTGCGGATGGCATTGAAGAAGCGCATGCGCGCGTCCTCCGGCTGCAGCGAGTTGAGCAAGGCGCCGAGCGCCTCCTGGTCTTCCGGCTGGATCGGCCGGACGAGCAGTGTCCGGCCGTTCCAGCTCAGCGCACGTTCGAGTTCCTTCGGATAGGGCCGGATCGCCAGGCGCCGGCGTTCGCTCTCCGTTCCGGCGCGCGCAAGGCCTATGCGCGCGTCGAGGGCGACGACTCCGGTGGCCTCGACATGCAGGGGGTCGAGGTCGATGCTCGCCACTGGTTCGAGATCGGTCAGCAGTTGCGACAGGCGGATCAGCGCCTGGCTGAGCGCAGCCTCCAAGGCCGGTCGCTCGTCGGACCCGGCTGCCTCTTCGGTAAAGCCGCTGCGTCTGACCAGATCGAGCGCCAGCATCTGGTTGAGCGGCGGCAGAGCAACGACGCAGTCGCCGTGGCGTGGCGGACCGGCGGCGGCGCTGCGCGCGAGGAAGATGACCGGGCCGAACAACTCGTCGAGGGCAACCCCGAGGCGCAGCGCCGGGGTGCCGCTGCGCGCCGCGCTCGGGCGCAGCCGGTAGCCGCCCACACGGCTTGCCGGCTGCTGCGCGCGCTGGCGCCGGCGCAGGTCGCGCGCGGCGAGCCGCACCTCGGCCGGCGAACGAAGGCCATTCGCCGTCTCCGCGAAGACCGTCCCGTTGGCGAAGAGCAGCGCCAGGTCGACCGGATAGCCGGTCTGTTCAGCGGCGACGAGCGCGGCGTCGATGCTGGTGGCGGCCGGCGGCTCACCGACGGCAATGCCATAGGCATGCAACAGGCGGCGCGCGCGACGAGCCGAAAGCATTTCCTCGCCCGCCGCCAGCGCTTCGCCGAGCGTGCTGCGTGCAGCTTCGCCATCAGGCATGAAGTCCGCTGCCTGCGACGGCGGCAGCTGGATCAGCAGGTCGCGGTTGCGCCGGAAGTTGAGCACGCCGAGGAAGGCGGCGATCGCTCTTTCCGGCGAATCGTGACTGAGCACGCCGTGTGCGGCAGCGATGCGTTGCGCTTCGAGCATCGCGCCACCGCCGACCCAGGCGGTGAAGACATTGCGCTCGCTGGCGCGCGACACGGCACAGATGGCCGCCGCCACCTGGTCGCTGGCGGCAAACGGCGATGGCGAGCAGACGGTCAACACGGTATCGGTACGGCTGTCGGCAAGGACGGCTGAGAGCGCTGCCGCCCAGTCTTCCGGGCGCACGTCGGGTGGCAGCGCGAGCGGATTGCTCAGCGGTGAACGCGTCTGCAGCCGCTTTTCCAGATGGCTGAGCGTGCTCGGCGAGATCTCGCCCAACTGGCCACCCAGGCGGAGCAAGGTCTCGGCGGCGATGCGTGCGAGGCCGTGCCCGTTGCCGATGATGGTCAGGCTTTCGCCACGCGACGCTCGTACCCGCGCCATCGCCTCGACCGCTTCGAAGAGCGCGCCGAGCGTATCGATACTGACCCAGCCAGCCCGCCGCAGCGCCGCCTGAAAGACATCGTCGGCGCGCCAGGGTCCATTTGCCGGAGCGTCGGCGGCCAGCCGCCGACAATGAATGGCGACGACCGGCTTGTTGCGCGCGGCAGCACGCGCCGCCGAGAGAAACTTGCGTCCGTCGACGATTTCGTCGATCTGCACCAGAATAGAGCGGGTATCCGGGTCGGCGGCGAGCCAGTCGAGCGTATCGGCGAGGTCCACGTCGAGCCCGGCGCCGAGGTGAAGCACGGTCGAGAAGCCGATTCCGCGGCTCTGCGCACGGTCGAGAACAGCGGCGGCGATCGCCGTGGACTGGCTGACCAGGGCGATCTTTCCCGGCTTGATCGGAACCGGTGCAGCCGAGGCGTTGAGCCCGCCGGCGGGGACGACGAGTCCGCCGCTGCCAGGGCCGAGCACGCGCATCAGCCAGGGCTGTGCCGCTTGCAGAATGCCTTTGCGCGCCAACGCGATCTGGCTGCGGCTCATCCGGTGCCACAGCCACGGTCCGACGATCACGCCGCGCGTGCCGCGCGCGCCGAGTTGCCCGATGATCGCCGGCACCAGATCGAGCGAGGCACAGACGATGGCCAGCTCGGGCGCCGTGGCAAATTCGTCGAGAC
>NZ_JAVMKF010000246.1:0-18156 GCF_031732815.1 Accumulibacter sp.
CTGCTGGCCAACCGGTTTCAATCCACGCCCCTCAGTGATGAAGGGCGAATCCCTTTCGGGCCATCCTCATCGACCCGGCGCCGGATGTTTCAATCCACGCCCCTCAGTGATGAAGGGCGAATCCTCATCCGCTGCCCGCTCCTCCGGCGTCATCAACGTTTCAATCCACGCCCCTCAGTGATGAAGGGCGAATCCTCCGCGGTCTCCTCGAACGCCCGGTGCATGGCGTTTCAATCCACGCCCCTCAGTGATGAAGGGCGAATCCGTACTGGGGGCGGCCTGAAGGGTATCGTAGGTCGGTTTCAATCCACGCCCCTCAGTGATGAAGGGCGAATCGATCCGTCGGCGAAGACGCGAACATCGAGGGACTGGTTTCAATCCACGCCCCTCAGTGATGAAGGGCGAATCGTTGCTTGGGTAGCCACCATAGCCCAAGCTACCGGGTTTCAATCCACGCCCCTCAGTGATGAAGGGCGAATCGGTGGAGGCATTCGTCCGGACAAAACGATTACTCTGTTTCAATCCACGCCCCTCAGTGATGAAGGGCGAATCCCATCTGCGCCAAACGCTGGAAAACAATGGGCAATTTGCCTCGGTTGCGCGAACCTTCGGTGGATGGGCAAGGTGTGAGTCTACAGCATGCCGTAGGGAAACGGGAAGACAAGTGAAAACAATCCCTTGCAGTGCGCGCGGAACTCCCCGTCGGGTGGCGGGAGCTTGGGGTTCGCGCAGGCTCATAGCACAAGAGGCGATTCGAAGTCGGCTGCACGAAAGCAGCCGTGTTCGCAAACCTCGTAGCCTTTCCGTTCGGCGATGCGATAAAGGCGCAGGTTGTCCTCGCTGGCTTTGATTTCGGCAAGCAGTCGGCGCTCCAGGGCTTCAAACTGGGCACGATCGAGCTGGCACTCGAAAACCGACTTCTGTACGCGCTGGCCGACACCTTCGCAGACGCGCGCCACTTTGCGCAGGCGGCGGCGTCCTTCGCGGGTTTCGGTGTTGACGTCGTAGCAGACGATGACCAGCATCAGCGCATCAGGTAGGGCAGGTAGTCGGCGGTGTCACCACGTAGAGTCCGGGCGAGGAGCCGGGCTTGCAGGTGCGGCAGCAGGCCGAACGGGATGGGTTCGGAGAGCAGAGGATGGGCAACGCTTTCCTGCTTGCGCTGTTGATAGGCGACCAGGACCGTCTTGCGCGCTTCGCCGGCAAGCAGGACGGCGCCGCCCTCGCGTTCATCGAAGTCGCCGGGGTTGAGTTGAGCGCGGTTGACCAGGGTGAGGGCAAGGCGATCAGCAGAGAAACGGAACTCCTCCATCAGGTCGAGCGCGAGTGCGGCGCGTCCAGGGCGGACGGCGTGGAGGAAGCCAATCTGTGGGTCGAGGCCTGCGGCCTCTATGGCTGATCGGCAGTCATTCATCAGCAGCGAGTAGAGGAAGGACAGAAGTGCGTTGATGCGGTCGCGCGGCGGTCGACGGCTGCGCCCATTCATCCTGAAGGCCTCGCGTGCAGAGTTCCGGACAAGGTGGGTGAGCGCCGCGAAATACTGCCTTGCTGCTTCGCCTTCCTGGCCGCGCAGGGTGTCGAAGTCGGCTGCCTGGGGGAGCGCGCGCAGGGCAGCGGCGAGATTGTCGGCGCCGCGCGCCAGCGGCTGGGCGTCGTCCGCGACTTTCGCTTCGCGCGCGCCGCGCAGGAGCACCTGGCGGCAGTTGCGCACTTTGCCGGCGATCATGTTGCGGGCAACGCGCAGCGCAAACGAGTCATCGCTCGCGAGTCGATGCTGTGCTTGCCGCAGCAGGACGTTGCCGGAAACCGCTCCCTCCAGGCGTGCCTTGAAACGGCCGTTTCCGTCGAGCAGGACCAGCGCTATTCCTTCGTCGGCCAGGCGGTGCATGAGTGGTAGCGAGACGGCGACATGCCCAAAGCAGACGACCGCTGCCAGGTGATGCAGCGGTACCCGCAAGCGCGTTTCGTGAGCGACTTCGACGCGGATCGTCTGGTTCTCCAGATGCACGTAGCTGTCGGGTGTGGTGAGGTAGAGTGTGTTGAGCAATTGCATGTCAGCACTCCGGGTCGAAGAGCGCGCCGAGTGCCGCCGCGTGTTCGTGTTGCGCTGCCAGCGCTTCTGGTTGGCAGAGATCGCGCAGGGAGCAGGCGCGACAGCGGTGGTCGCTGCGTATTGGCGGTGTGCTTCCACTCGCCAGCATCTGGCGAACGGCTTCGGTGGCGGCATGGACGCCAGCACGTAGTGCATCGGAAAAGACGACGCATCGTCGTCGGCGCGAGCTGGCATAGAACAAGGCGCCTTCCGGTACCGGGCGCTGGAACATCTCGGCCAGGCAGATCGCCTGTGCCGCCAGTTGGATATCGTCGCAAGCCGCGATGTCCGCATGCTTGTTGCGCGAGCCGTGCTTGTACTCGACGGGGTAGGGCGTGCCGTCCGGCAGAAACTCGACGATGTCCGCCTTGCCGACCAGGCCGAGACGGTCGCTGAACAGGGGAAGCGAACGCTCGACGCGCAGACCCTCGTGCAGATCGCTACCCGGCTCGTCTACGCGCTGGTGCAGGGCTTGCCCGCGTTGCGTGTAGAGGTTGTCGGCGAAGACCTGCTCAAGGTGAATCAGCGCGCACTGGCGCGGACAGTAGCACCAGTGCTGCAGAGCGGAAAGCGGGATTGGATCGCGGAGCTCGCTGGACATCGTTGGCTTTCGTCGGAGGTGTCGCTGCTGTCGCACGGCCGCCACCGCTCGTTGCGCGCGGTGGCGGCGGGCGATCAGATGCGCTGAATCAGGCTCACTCCCGGCGGCAGATCTTCAACGTTGACCGAAACCGTGTAATCCTCGAAGTGACGGGCGAAGTCGACTCCCTCCTTCCGGCGGATGGTGACGCGGTCGAAGAGCGCGTGCGCGTGCGCGTTGCCGAGCTCGGAGTCGTGCCGGAAGACGTAGAGACCGCGCGTTGTCATTTCGCCGCGCGCCGCCGAGCGGTCGTGCTCGAACATCTGCTCGAGCGCTTCCCAGAGCAGCGTCAGGTCGTCCTCGCCGAAGCCTGTTTGCCGGGCGAGAAAAGCCGAGACGAAGCCGTGTGCAACGTAGATCGCGTAAGGTACCGTGTGTTTGCGGCCCATCGTGCGGTTGTCACCCTTCTGCTTTTCCGCATCGGCCTTGGTGGCCACCGCCATGCGGGTGATCGAGTGTTCCTGTGCGATGATCGGGTCGACCGAGCGGGCGAACGTCAGTTGTACCGGGCCACGCACCTGTCCGCAGTTGATTCCGGTGGACAGCACGGCGCCAAAAGTGCGTACGTCGTAGAAGTTCTCGCACATCCACTTTCTCGCCCGATCGACCGTGTCGGGGCTTCCTTTGCGCTTCTTCTCGTCGCCGGTCAACTCGCTCTCGGCGCCGATCGCTCTGTAGGCCTTTTCGTGGGTCTCGTTGAGCACCGCCTTTTCCTTGACGTAGATGTCGTATGGCGGCGTTTCCGCTTTGCTCAGGCCGACGTAGTTGCGCACCTTGCGCTTGAGCGAGACGTCGGTGACCAGGCCGTGGCCGGACTCGACGTCGAGGCGCGGCAGGTTGCCGGCGTCGGGGTCGCCGTTCGGGTTGCCGTCGCGCACGTCGAAGACGAGGACGAAGTCGTAGCGGTTATGCAGGCTCATGCGGGTTCTCCTTCGCTGGTTTCATTCGATGGTTTGTTCTTGCTGAAAAATGCCTGGCGCTGATGGTAGTAGCCCAGCGCAAAGCGCCCCTGTTCGGGCAGGCTGAGGTGTTTCGGGAATTCGGCCACGCCGCCGAGAATTTCGCCGAGTAGTCGTTCGAATTGGACGGCGCGGCCGCGTTGCTCGATCTTTGCCAGATGATGGTTCTTCAGGCGCAGCAGCGTGGTGAACACGCTGACCGGCGTGCTCGACGCAGCGCCGTAGTAGCGTTCGCGGATGGTGGCGTTGAGTCCAGGGCTGGCTTCTTCCTGGATCTTTTCCAGTGTTGCAAACAGGCGTCCGAGGCGGTACGCCGGATTGTCGTTGTCGAGGTCGAGCACGGGCAGCAACTCCTTTGCTGGGAATGAAGAGCTAGTGAAACGCAACTGGCGGTTCAGGCACGCCTTGATCGCCGCTGCGCGGTGGTAGTTGACCCTCTGTTCGGCGCGGCTGCGCATGACGGCAGCGTTCAGCCAGCTTGCCGGGAAACGCTCTCCGGCGAAGATCGAGCGCATGATCTCGCCGCCGAGCCTGGGCGGAATGTTTTCGGCCTTGCCCAACACAGCGCAGGCGGTGAGCAGGCGGAAGAGGCTGGGGTATTCCGGGTCGTCGGCCGAACGCGCGATCGCGAGATCGTCGAACCACTGGCGAATCTGCCGGGCGATTTCGTGCAGCGGCGCGGCGTGCCAGAAACGCACTGAGAGGCGTGCCGCGTTCGGCGCCAGTCCGAGAACGTGAAAGCGGTTGTCGCCGCGACCGCCGTCGAACTGTCCGCTGCGCACCGCAGCGAGCAGGCTGCGGATCAGGCCGCTGCGTGCGTCGGGATCGTCCTGGCCGAAAATTGCCGCGAAAGCGTCTTCGGCTTCCCGGTCTTCCTGCTGCGCCCAGAATACCGTGGATGCATCGCCAAGCTGCAGGCGCTGGCGCGAGTTGCGATCGAGCAGATGATTGAGCGCCGTGGTATAGGCAAACGCCGCCGCCTGGCCGACCGGAGCGTTATTCCCCTGCTCCTTGTTGTACGAGGTGAATGCTTCGAGATTGAACGAGACAATGTTGGCGCCGGACGTCTGTGCTCCCCAGACGCCCTTGATCGCCGTATGCAGACGCGCGGCGGTCGCCGGCTGACCGGTGATCAGGCAGACGCGCTGGCCGGCCACGGCGGGCGTCGATTCGTCGGCCAGGCCGGCGATCACCGCCGAACGCTGGCAGACCAGTTCCGTTTGCGGGTGCAGGCGAAACGTGACGAGCGCATTGCCGGCGACGATTTCCGGCCAGCAGGGGTCGTTGGCCAGCGCGGCAGCGCCGTTGCCGGCATAGAAGGCACGGACTGCCTGCACGCCGGCGTCGGCCAGCGCAGCAGGCGGCAGTTCTTCGAGACGGCGACGGAATGCGGCGTGCTGCTCCAGCACGCGCTGCGCTTTGCCGCGCGCATCGACGCCCAGCGCGTATTCGGCAGTATCGCAGAGCAGATTGGCGGCGACGCCGGAAGCCCGTTTGACGCTCTGCGGCACCAGGTAACGGCGCGCCGTCTTCCGCTTGCCTTCGCTCTGGCGCGTGTCGGTGATTCCCAGCGGATGGCCGTCCGCGCTCAACTCGATGATGAACGGGATCTCCCTTTCCTCCAGTCCAAAGGCCGGCAGGCGGCGTGCGGGATCGGGGTCGAGCGCCTTGCGTTGGTAGTAGTCGTACAAGGATTGCAGAATCATTGGCTCACCTGTGCCTGCGTCAGATCGATCACGCCGTCGCGCATCGCGGCGCGAAAGAAGTGCGGCTGCGGGTCGGCGCCAAAGGTGATGTCGTGCAGCATCCAGCCGAGGTCGCGCGTTTCGTGCAGCGCCGGCCGTTCGGCCGCCGGGTCGGCGACCAGGCGAAAGCGGGCGGCAAACTCGCGGCAGCCGAGGTAGGGCTGGTTGATGCACTGACCCTTTTCGGCTCGCCGCTGGAAGATCTCACGATACTTCACCGGATTGCCCAGCGCGTCGCCGGCGACCGGCAGCAGATCGGCGTGCAGGCGATAGGCTACGTCGCGCAGAAAGAGTCCGGCGCGTTGCTGCCGCTCGTCCTCGACGTAGAGCGCGAGGTGACCGCGACCGTCCCTCATTGCCGTCTGGGCGTTGCGTACCGACGCCTTGGCTGCCACTTCGTTGCGCCGCACGCTGATCCAGCGGATCGGTTCAAGCACCTCGATCTTGTTCACCTGCCAGCGGATGGCCGGTTTCCAGAGGATCGCCTCGAAAACCGCGCGCGCCGCCGAAGGCGTGATCACGTCGTAAGACACCCGTTCGACTTTCATCTCCGGGCGGGTGAAACAGGCGAAATCGCCGGTGACTTCCAGGCAGAAACTGGTCATTGTCCTTTTCCTTTCAGAATCGCCAAGGTGGCAGTGCGGCAGTCATCGAATCGAGGATAGAGGGGTGCGACTAGCACACGAGGCCTCCCGGATCGCCCGGTGCGCCGCACAGGTTGGCGCCCAGCGTCGGGTCATAGAACAGATCGTTGTCCGGCGACTGCATATAAAGGCCAGCGCAGTCGCCGGGCAGAGCAAGTACGTCTCCGCTGGCGAGCAGCCGGTGCAAGTCGTGCTGGTAAATGGTGACGCCGTAGGTTTGCAGCTTGCGCAACAACCAGCGCTCGGGGCCATCGTGCAACAACTTGTGCAGGAGCGCGTCGACTTGCTGGTCGTCGGCGTCGCGGCGATAGCGCACGAAAACCGTGGCGCCTTCATCCGGGTCGATCAGGCGGAACTTCTCGGCGGCGGTGCGGAAATTGACCTCTGCGCCGGCTGCGACGCGCAGCAGGTCGCAGATGCCGTGCGCGTCGAGTTGCGCGTCGCCGTAAAGGCGGCGGAAGTAGTCGGCAAAGAGATCGACCGCGAGCGGATCAGCGTCGGCCGGCAGCGTTGACCAGACGAGTCGCGTCGCCTGCTCGGCCATGCGCAGCAGGCCGGGCGGTGCCGCTGTGGGCGGCACGAAGACATGCACCTCGCCGAGCTGCAGGCGGCCTTCGCGGTTGCAACGGCCAGCAGCTTGCGCGATCGAGTCGAGCCCGGCGAGCGCGCGGTAAACCACCGGGAAATCGAGGTCGACGCCGGCCTCCACCAGTTGCGTGCTGACGACGCGTACCGGTGGCGCCGGCTCACCTTCGGCCAGCGCGCGCCGCCGGTGCGCGAGCGCGTGTCGGATTGCGCCGATCGTGTCGCTGCGGTGGCGGGCGCACATCAGTCCGGAGAGATGCCAGAGTCCGTCGCGGCCACTGCATTGCGCAAGCTCGCCGTGGAGCTCGCGCGCGTCCTGCCGGCGACCGACAATGGTCAACACTGCTTCGTGCGCAGCGATTTCTCGCGCCAGCTCGGGCCACGTGCAGCGCTGCTGCAAGTTGGCCGGGCGCTGCACGCAAACGCGCGTCAGGGCGGCGTAGAGAGCAGGAACGTCGTCGATGATTTCGCGTACCTCGCCCGCGGCAAATCCCCGCAGGCTGCGCGCCAGGTCAAAACTCGCCGGCATTTCGAGCGTCGGCTGGGTGGCGGTGCACAGGAGCAGCGTGACGCCGTAGTCGAAGACCAGCAGGCGCAGCACGTCGACCACCGGTTGCAGGTAGTGCACCGGCAGCAACTGCGCTTCGTCGAGGATGACGACGCTACCCACCAGGTTGTGCAGCTTGCGGCAGCGTCCGGTGCGGTGGGCGAACAGGCTCTCGAGCAACTGCACGTTGGTGGTGACGATCAACGGTGCGTCCCAGTTTTCGCAGGCAAGGCGGGAACGATGCGTCTCCTGGCGCGGGTCTGGGTCAAGGCTGCTGTGGTGCTCGACGACGTTCTCGTCGCCGAAGATGTCACGAAAGACTTCCGCCGTCTGTTCGATGATGCTCGTATAGGGAATCGCAAAGACGATGCGGCGCTTGCCATGCACACTTGCGTGACGTAGCGCGAAAGCCAGGCTGGAAAGCGTCTTGCCGCCGCCGGTGGGTACGCTCAGGCGAAACACGCCGGGTGGGCAGTTGGCCCGTTCAAGGCAGGCGTGCAGCACGTATGTGCGCCGCTGATTGACCGTCGAAGCAGCTTCTCCCCGTTCGTTGACCGTTTGCGCCAAGCGCTCCAGGTGATCGAGCAGGCGAGCGTGCATTTCCTCGAGGCTCAGAAAGCCGCTGCGTCGCTGACCTTTTTCCGGCGCCATGAAGCACTCGGTGTCGAGGAAGTCTGCATCGACCAGGCAGGAAAAGAGCATCCGCAGCCATAGTGCGAAACGGCCGGGGATGTCGCGGTCGCGGTAGCGCAGCAAGTCGTCCAGGCTGGGCAGCGAGGCTGGCGGAGGATGCAGCAGTTCGGGTGGAGGCCCGGCGGCCAGCGTGTCAAGCAGTTCCTGCTGCGTTTCGCTGCGCGCGAAGCGGTTGTGCAGCGAGTGGTTGTCGCCCGACCAGTCGGCAAGTCCGCTATGGTGACCGGCGATCAGGTAGGCGAGGACGCGGGCAATCACGGGTCCGGCGCGCCGGTCGACTGCGGCCAGATGCGCTTGCGCCCACAAGGCGCCCGCCGCCGAGTGCGTCTTGTCGGCGCTGGCGACGCGGCCTTCGATGTGTGCGTCGGCATCGCCCGACTGCCGGATATAGCGCTGAAAACCGGCGCGGAATTTACCGAGATCGTGCCAGCGGCCGGCGAGCTCACCCCATGGCGCGGCGCCAAACGCGGCGGCAAAACCGGCGGCCAAGTGCGCTACGGCGTCCAGATGCGCGGGCAGCGAATGCGCGATTACGCGTCCATTCTCGCTGCGCACATGCGCGAGAAACTCGGCTTGCATGCTCAGTCGCCGGCGTAATGGTCGATCGCCGCCTGCAAGCGCTGCCTGACCTTGGCGCGCAGATCGGGGGGTGCGACGACCGTGCAGTCGGGGCCGTACTTGAGGACATCCATGATCAGCTCGGGATCGTCGCTGTACGGCAGCACCAGTTGATAGCGTCCGTCCGGCAGGAAGCGCCCGCGCTGCTGCGGGTGCCAGTCTTCGGCGGCGACCCAGCGTGCGCGATCGGCGCTGAAGAGCAGCGTCGCCCAGCGCACTGCGCTGCCGGCAAACACGCCGTAGCCAGCACCGAGCGCTGCGTCGAGCTGGGCTTCGTCGATCTCGTGCGCGAGGGTTTCGAGCACCCGTACCGACTCGATCGCGTCGACCGCAAAGCGGCGCAACTGCCTGCGCAAATGGCACCAGGCGTCGAGATACCAGTTGTCGCGGTAATGCGTCAGGCGTAGCGGTGAAACTTCGCGCTCGGTTTCTTCGCCGCTGCGTCTTGCGACATAGGTCAGGCGGATGCGCCGGCGTTCGAGCAGGGCGCTGGCAATCGTCTGGAAGTGCTGTGGCGCGTAGGTGCGGGCTGCCGCGCTCACGATGCGCACGCGCCGGGCAACCTCGATCGCGGAATCGTTCTGGCTTTCGAGGAGCGTGAGCAAGCGTTCGTGCAGCGGCGCAAGCTGTTCTCCGAGTACGCCGCTGCGGTCGACTGACGCGAGCAGGCGCTGCATGCTGAGCAAGGCGTAGATCTCGCCCGGGGTAAACCACAGGCCGGGCAGTTCCGAGCGCGCAGCAGCCGGGTTCAGGCAGTAGCCGTTGCGCTCGCGATCGAAGACGATCGGCAGGCCAACGCGATTGGTCAGATGCGACAGATCGCGGAAGATCGTGGCGCGCGAGACTTCCAGCGCCGAGCACAGATCGCTCAGGCGGACGACCGGCCGGGTTTGCAGCAGCCGCTGGATTCTTGCGAAGCGTTCGTTACGTTCCACCGTCTTCTGCCCGATTCAATCTGGCTTGGTCATTTACCGCGATTGTAGCGCGGAATGTGCTACCAGGTGATCAGGCTGATCACCAGGGTGACTATGGCCGTTGCGAAGATGAGTCGGTCGAGGTGGTCGGCAGTGGGCATGTTCGTCTCCAGTGAGTTGGTTCAGGAACACTCTACGCTGGGCGAGTCTCACCACGTGCGACTGGGCACGGCCGGAAGAAATATTTTTTCAGCCGGCGATCGGTTGTGGCAGCAATCTGGCTACGCCGGTGGGCCGGCGGGCGCGGCTGGCGACGGATTTGCGCGGGGATTGTTGCGCGCGTGCGTGCTGTCGGCCGCCGTCAGCCCGCCTGCGCCGCGCACCAGGCGGCCGTCTGGGGGGCGCGGCAAAAGGCTTGCAGGAAGGCAAAGGCCGCTTCAGCGTGCTCGCGCGCTGTCGGGCTCAGTTCGTCTCCGAGCACGAAACTGTCGCCGCGAACGCCAAGGACGTAGGTCGGCGGCAGCGCTGCCTGGCCGAGGCGGGCGAGAACGGCGAGCACGGTCTCCGGGTTCAGCGCGTGCGAGCTTGCAGCGAAACTCGGCGCGTCGCTTGCTTCGACGCGGCGAAAGGCGTACGGCGCCGCGGCTTGCTGGTCGGCGTCGATGAACAGCGCGAGTTCTCTGCCCGCGAGATCGAGGGCATTTTCGATCTGCCACTGGAAGTCGCCGATCAGTTCGTAGCGTTCGCTCAGCCCTTCTGCGAGCAGCCAGTCGTGCAGGCGTTCGAGGAGCTGGGGGCCGAGCGCGTCGTCGCCTCGGCTGGGGTTGCCGCAGGCGAGGATGACGATCGGGGCGGGCGCGCTCGCCACCCAGTTCGCTTCAGCCGACGTTTGCCGAAAGCTCGGGCGAGGGCGACTGCAGACGGTCGAGCAGCGTTCCGTCGGCGTCGAGCAGTTCGAGCTGCAGCGGCATCTTGCCCAGCGCGTGCGTCGCGCACGACAGGCAGGGGTCGAAGCAGCGGATGGCAACCTCGATCCGGTTGAGCAGTCCTTCGCTGAGCTGGCGGCCGTTCAGGTAACGCTGGGCAACGCGCCGGATCGCTTCGTTCATCGGCTGGTTGTTGTGCGTCGTCGACACGATCAGGTTGCACGTGCTGACCAGATCGTCGTCACCGACACGGTAGTGGTGGATCAGCGTGCCGCGCGGCGCTTCGATGACGCCCACGCCTTCGCGCCGGCGCGGGCCGCTGGTGACCAGGTCGCTGCCCGAGAGGTCGTCGTCGTGCAGCAGGTCCTTGATCGTCTCGGCCGCGTGCAGCATTTCGAGCATGCGCGCCCAGTGGTAGGCGAGCGGCGCGTGGATCAGTTTGCCGTTCCCGTGGTCGATGAACTCACGCCGCTCGGCTTCGGCGAGCGGCGTCGCCATCGTGTCGCAGTTCTGCACACGGGCGAGCGGGCCGACCTTGTACCAGCCGTCCTCGGTGCCGAATGCGGCGAGGAAGGGGAACTTCATGTAACTCCAGGGCTTGACTTCCTCGTGAATGAGTTCGGCATAGTTGTTCACGGGCACGCCGTCGACCAGGAGTTTGCCGTCGGCATCGCGCGCGCGCAGGCGGCCGTCGTAGAAATCGAGCGTGCCGCGTGGGCCGACGAGCGACAGCAGGTTGGAGCGGAAGCTGCCGAATTCGTCGTAGAGTTCGGGTTCGGATTCATGCAGGCGCTTGACGAGCTGCACGGCCTGACGGCTCCAGGCGATGATCGTGTAGATTTCGGCGAGCAGTTCGTCGCGTTCGGCGCGTGTCAGTGCGCGGTTGACGCCGCCGGGGATCGCGCCGGTACCATGTACCCGCTTGCCGGCGGTCAGCCGGATGATCTCCTGGCCGAACTTGCGCAGCAGCACGCCCTGGCGAGCGACTTCCGGGTATGCGGCCGCGATGCCGACGATGTTGCGCTTGCCGGCGTCGCTCTCGAAGCCGAAGAGCAGGTCGGGCGCCGAGAGGTGAAAGAAGTGCAGCGCGTGCGATTGCAGGATCTGGCCGTAGTGCATCAGCCGGCGCAGCTTCTCGGCGCTCGGCGTCAGCCGGTCGACGCCGACCACCCGGTCGAGCGCCTTGGCCGCGGCCAGGTGGTGCGACACTGGGCAGATGCCGCACAGCCGCTGCACCATCACCGGAACTTCCCAGTACGGGCGTCCCTGGATGAATTTTTCGAAGCCGCGGAATTCGACGATGTGCAGGCGCACCTGTTGCACTTGGTCGTTGTCGTCCAGCAGCAGCGTTACCTTGCCGTGTCCTTCGACCCGCGACACCGGGTCGATCGCGACGCGGCGCAGTGTGCCCGGGTTGGCGGCGGTTTCGAGGGCGAAGCCTGTGTTTTCCATGGCCATGCTCGCTTTCAACTCTTGCCGGATCAATCAAAATGCAGCAGCGGGTGCCCCAGGCGCGGCGTGCGGCCGGCCAGCAGGTCGCTCAGGAACTTCCAGATCGCCTCGCCGGAAGGCGGGCAACCCGGGATGAAGTAGTCGACGCGGACGATCTCGTGGATCGGGTGGACCTTGTCGAGCGGCAGCGGCAGTTCCGGATCGTTCGGGATCTGGCGGCCGACGATGCCGGGCCCGGTCAGGTAGACCTCCTGCAGGCACTGGCCGAGGTCGAGGTGGTTGCGCTGCGCCGGCAGCCCGCCGTTCACCGAGCACGCGCCGAGGGCGATCAGCACCTTGCAGTTGTGCCGGAACTCGCGCAGAACGTGCACGTTTTCCGCGTTGCAGATGCCGCCTTCGATCAGGCCGATGTCGCACGGTCCGCAGTGTTTGATGTCGGTGAGCGGCGAACGGTCGAACTCGACGTGTTCGAGCAGTTCGAACAGGCGCTCGTCGATATCGAGAAAGGACATGTGGCAACCGAAGCAGCCGGCGAGCGAAGTCGTCGCGACGCGCAGCTTGCGGCTCTCGACAGCAGCGTTCATCTCACACCTCCTCGGTCGTCGTGCGCCGGGCGAGGCGCTCGACCTGCATGCCGATCGGTTGAACATCGTAGCGCCGGCTGCCGATCGGCACGGCGAAGCCGCGCCGCTTGCGCAGGATGACGCCGACCGGGCAGACATGCGCTGCCTTGTCGGCGAGCGAAAAGTCGGTGTCCGCCAGGCGCCCCGACTCGGAATTGACGATCAGGTGCTTGCCGATGCCACGCCCGGAGAGGGCAAAGACGTTCTTGCCGTCGACGTCGCGACTGGCGCGCACGCACAACTCGCAGAGAATGCAGCGGTTGAAGTCGAGCAGAACCTCGGGGTGCGAGGCATCGACCGCCCGATCGGGATAGAACTGCGGAAAGTGCGGGGTCAGCATTTCCAGTTCGTAGGCCAGCGCCTGCAGCATGCAGCGGCCGCTCTTCTCGCACGAGGGGCAGAAGTGATTGCCTTCGACGAAAAGCATCTGCAGCATCGTCCGTCGCTTGTCGTTCAGGTCGGGGGAATTGTTTTCGACCTCCATTCCGTCGCGTGCCGGCATCGTGCACGCCGAGACGTAGCGCCCGTTGGCTTTCACCGTGCACAGCTTGCAGCTTCCCTGCGGCTTGAACTCGGGGTGATGGCACAGGTGCGGAATGAAAATGTCGGCGGCCATCGCGGCCTGCATGATCGTCTGCCCGTCGGTGAAGGAAACGGGCAGCCCGTCGAGCAGGATGTGCTGCGTGCTCATGCTTCGACTCCCGGCAAGCCGGCCGCCAGACCAAAGTGGGCGGCCGGGTCATCGCGCCCGGTCATCTGGCGGGCGGAGGCCAGCGCCTGATCGAGGTCGAACGCCGGTTTGAAGGCCAGCGAGCGCAGGCGTCGCTCATAGGCCGGGCGGAACTTGTTCAGCGTGTCGAAGAGCGGGTTGCACGCCGACTGGCCGAGCCCGCAATGACTGGCGGCGTGCAGCAGCCGGTGGATCTTGAAGATTTCGTTGATGTCGTGCTGCGAACCCTGGCCGCTCGCGATCTTGTCCATGCAGTTGGCGACGAGCGAGGTGCCAACGCGGCAGGGCGTGCAGAAACCGCAACTCTCGTGCGCGAAGAAATGGGCAAAATTGCGCGCCACCTCGAACATGTCGCGGTGTTCGCCGAAGACCATGAAAGCGCCGGCGGTCGGTACGTCCTCGAAGGCAATCCGGCGCGAGAATTCGTGCATCGCCAGGCAGGTTCCGGATGGGCCGCTGACTTGCACTGCCTGCGCATTGCCGGCGCCGCAATCGTTGAGCACCTGCGCCACCGAAACGCCGAACGGGTATTCGTAGATTCCCGGCGTTTCGACATCGCCGGAGATCGACAGCAGCTTCGTTCCGGTAGACTGCTTGGTCCCCAGGCCGGCGAACCAGGCGCCGCCATTGACCGCGATCAGCGCCGCCTTGCACAGCGTTTCGACGTTGTTCACTACCGTCGGCTGGCCGAGATAGCCTTCGGTGGCCGGGAAGGGCGGCCGTATGCGCGGCACGCCGCGCTTGCCTTCGAGCGATTCGAGCAGGGCGGTTTCTTCGCCGCAGACATAGGCGCCGGCGCCGAGGTGGATCTCGATGTCGAAGTTGAAGTCGTCCTCGCCGAGCACCCGTGTGCCGAGCAGTCCATCGCGTCGGCGGCGGGCGAGGTTTTCGTTCAGCGCCGGCAGGAGGTAGGCGTACTCGCCGCGTAGATAGACCAGCCCCAACGTGGCGCCGATCGTAAACCCGGCGATGCTGATTCCGTCGAACAGCAGGTCGGCGTAGCTGCTCAGCAGGACGCGGTCCTTGAACGTACCGGGTTCGCCTTCGTCAGCATTGCAGACGACGTAGCGTGCCGGCGTCTCACCGGCGCATGGCGCCCGGCGCGCCGATTCCCACTTGATGTGCGTGGTGAACCCGGCGCCGCCACGACCGCGCAAATTGGACAGCTTCATCTCGGCCAGCATCGCCTCGCGGCCGCGCGCGACAGCCGCCTTGAGTGCTTCGCCGTTCGGCCACTGGCGGCCGAGCAACTCGTCGTAGCGCCGGATGTTGTCCTCGATCAGAAAGTACTCGCGCGGCCAGTCGCTCAACGGCGCCTGCTTGCGGATCAGTTCGCTGATCCGGTCGATGCGCTCGACCGACATGCGGGTGAGCGGGCGGCCGTTGACCAGCAGCGCCGGTCCCTGGTCGCACATGCCGGTGCACGATGTCGTATCGACGCTGACCAGGCGGTCCTCGGAGACCTTGCCGCGTTCGACCCACAGCTTGTTGCACAGCCGATCAATCAGTTCGCCGCTGCCCAGCATGCGGTCGGTGATGTTGTCCGAGAAGAGGACGCGGTAACGGCCGACCGGCGTCAGGTGGAAGAAAGAGTAAAAGCCGGCGACTCCCTCGACGCGTGCGCGCGGCAGGCAAAGTGCGCGGGCAACTGCGCTCAGCGCTGCCGCCGGAAGATGGCCGAGGGCCTCCTGCACTTCGCGCAGAATCTGGACCAGGTACCTGGCTTCGTAGCGATAGCGCTCGAAAATGGGCGGCAGCCGGCTGTCGAGCTGCCCGGCCTCAGCGTAGTCCTGACTCACGCGAACCTCCTGCGAGTGATGGTCGGCAAAAAATGTCCAAATTCAGATTGCCGAATTCAGCATAGCAGGTCTGCCGTCGGCGCGAACTGATGCACGTCAACCACAGGCAGAAACGCGTGCGAGTCGCCCCCGGCGCGCTTCGCCCGGCGCTCGGTCGGCCGGGGGAAAAATCATGGCGCACTGCAGCAAATTTTCCGCTATGCTTCAATAGCCGGGGAGCGGGGCGCGCGGCAGGCGCGGTGTTTACCGGCATTGACGACGGCTGGCTCGGGCCGCGTAGAGTGAAGCAGGCGGGTCCTGCGCAGGCGAACGCGGGGTGTTTGGCGGGCCGTCATGGACAGCATTTTTCGGAGCACGACCATGCATTTTGAGACGTCCCTCGAATTCCTCGAAAGCCACACCTACGACGAGCTCAACCTCGGCGATACGTCGGCGCTGGTGCGCACACTGCGTCCTGAGGACGTCAAGCTGTTCGCCCTGATGTCGGGCGACATGAATCCCGCCCTGGCGAATACCGAATTCAGGCACAGCGGCCTGTTCCGCGACTTCATTGCGCATGGCATGTGGATCGCCTCCTTGCTGTCGACCATCCTCAGCACGCAGTTTCCTGGTCCGGGAACCGCGTTGATGGAGACCTCGCTGCAGTTTGCCCGGCCGGTGACGATCGGCGACACGATCACCTTCACGGTGACGGTACGCCAGAAATTTGCCCATAACCACCACATCATTCTCGATTGCGTGGGGGCGAACCAGGACGGACTGGTCGTCGTCTCGGGCAGCGTCGAGGTGATGGCGCCGACCGAAAAAGTTCGCACCAAGCGCGCCGCGCTGCCGGAAATCACCATCTCCGACAAGTACGCGCGCCTGCAGGTGCTCGTGCAGCGCGCCGAAGGCCTGGCACCGATCGACATGGCCGTCGTCCACCCTTGCGACCGCGAATCGCTGCGCGGTGCGCTGCTCGCCGCCGACGCCAAGCTGATCGACCCCATCCTGATCGGTCCCGAACAGAAGATTCGCGCCGTTGCCGAAGAGCACGGGCTGGACCTCGGGCCGCACCGCATCGTCGATGTCCGGCACAGTCACGACGCAGCGGCGATGGCCGTGACGCTGGTCCGCAGCGGCGACGCCGAAGCGCTGATGAAAGGCAGCCTGCACACCGACGAACTGATGGCCGAGGTCATTTCGCGCAGCGCCGGTCTGCGTACCGACCGCCGGATCAGCCATGTGTTCCTGATGGACGTGCCGACCTATCCGCGGCCGATCATGATCACCGACGCGGCGGTCAACATCATGCCCAGCCTGCTTGAAAAGGTCGACATCATCCAGAACGCCATCGAACTGGCGCACGTCATCGGCGTTCCGGAACCCAAGGTTGCCATCCTCTCGGCGGTCGAGACGGTCAATCCCAAGATCCAGTCCACGCTCGACGCGGCGGCGCTGTGCAAGATGGCCGACCGCGGCCAGATCAAGGGCGGCCTGCTCGATGGGCCGCTGGCCTTCGACAACGCGGTTTCGCTGGTCGCCGCGAAGACCAAGGGAATCACCTCGGCGGTGGCCGGACGGGCCGACATCCTGGTCGTCCCCGACCTCGAGTCGGGCAACATGATCGCCAAGCAGCTCGAATACCTGGCCAACGCACTGACCGCCGGCATCGTCCTCGGGGCGAGCGTGCCGATCGTCCTGACCAGCCGCGCCGACACCGCGGAAACGCGCATCGCCTCGTGCGTGATCGCTGCCTTGATGGCGCACGCCGCGCGCGCGCGCCTGAAAGCGGCCTGAGACGGCGGCCGCCGCCGGCGGCTTCAGGTGCTTGCTGCGCGCATCGCGCGGCGCAGCAGGGCGCCGAGGAGAATCGCCGCGAGCACCAGGCTGAGCAGCGAGGCAAGCCAGAAGCCGGCCACGCCGAGCGGCTGCGCGGCGTGAAAAGCCAGCCACCAGCCGCCGAGCAGACCGACGCCCCAGAAGCAGACCAGGTGCACGAACATCGGCACGAAGGTGATCTTGTAGCCGCGCAGCGCGTGCGCCGCGATCGTCTGCACGGCGTCGAAAACCTGATAGACCGCGACATAGCCGAGCAGGCCGACGGCCACCGCGGACACCGCCGGGTCGTCGGTCCACACGCTGGTCACCGCCTCGGCGACCAGCCAGAGGAGCACGCCGAGCCCGGCCGAAAGACCGCCGGCCCAGAGAAAGCCCGCCTTGATCGAGGCGTGCGCGCGCGCCCAATCGCGTCCTCCGGCCGCCTGAGCGACCTGCGCCAAGGTCGCGATCGCCAGCGCCAGCGGCAGCATGTAGCAGAGCGCCGCGAGGTTGGCGACGATGCGGTGACCGGCGACGACGGTCGCGCCGAGCTGCGCGACGAACAAGGCCATCAGCGTAAACGACGAGATCTCGACGAAGTTCGAGAAACCCATCGGCAGGCCGAGACGCAAGAGCTCGACCAGTGCCCGCAGACGCGGCAACTGCCAGCCGGCGAAAACGCGCAAGGGCCGCAGGCGTGCGCTGCCGCGTAGCGTGAGGCTGGCCGCGAAGAGCGAGAACCAGGCGACGGCGACGTTCGACCAACCGCAACCGAGCACGCCGAGCGGCGCGCCGCCGGCGCTCCCGGTGACCAGCAGCCAGGCGAGCAGCGCGTGCAGCAGCGTCGCCGCCAGACTGATGACGAGCAGCGGACGGGGATGGCCAAGCGCGTTGCAGAAGGCGTGAAACGTCCGGTAAAGCAAGACCGCGGGCAGACCGCCGGCGAGCAGCGCCAGGTAAGCGCGCGCCTTCTGCTCGACCGGCGGATCGATACGCGAAAGCCCGAGCAGCAGGTCGGGGTAGAGCAGCAGACCGACTCCCGGCACGGCAAGAAACACCGCCAGCCAGAAGCCCTGCTGCAGCGCAGGCGCAATTTCCGCCGTGCGACCGGCGCCGTGCAGATGCGCGACGGTGGGCGCCACCGCCTGCAGGATGCCGACGAAAGCAAAGACGACCGAAATGTAGACGCCGCCGCCGACCGCCACCGCCGCCAGGTCGTCGGTCCCGTAGTGACCGAGCAGCGCCGTGTCGATCACCATCATTCCCATCGACGCCAGTTGGGCGATCAGAATCGGTGCCGCGTGTGCGACGATCAGGCGGGATTGTTGGGCGAGCATGGCCGGAGGAAAACGTGGAAGCGCGCGCAGCGTAACCGATTTCGCTCGCCGG
>NZ_JAVMKF010000247.1:0-3038 GCF_031732815.1 Accumulibacter sp.
GGTATTCTCTCTGGATTGCGCGTTGTCGAAGGATCTGCCTTCGTCGCCGCACCGCTCGGCGGAATGACGCTGGCGCAGCTTGGCGCGGACGTGATTCGCTTCGATCGCATTGGCGGCGGACTCGATCATGGCCGCTGGCCGCTGACGCCGGACGGCAAGCATAGCCACTTCTGGGCCGGCCTGAACAAGGGCAAGCGCTCGATCGTCGTCGAGTTCCGCCATCCGCGCGGGCAGGAACTGCTCACCCAACTGATCTGTGCGCCGGGCGACAACGCCGGCCTTTTCTCGACCAACTTCCCGACCCGCGGCTGGCTCAGTTACGAGGCGCTGCAGGCAGAGCGCGCCGATCTGGTGATGGTCAACCTGACCGGACAACGAGACGGCAGCTCGGTGGTCGATTACACGCTCAATCCGCAGGTCGGTCTGCCCTGGATGACCGGCCCGACGACTTCGCCGGAGGTCGTCAATCATGTCTTTCCGGCCTGGGACTTCATCAGCGGGCAGATGATCGCGCTCGGCATGCTCGCCGCCGAACGCCATCGGCGGCTGACCGGCGAAGGGCAACTCGTCCGCCTGGCGCTGAAGGACGTGGCGCTGGCGATGATCGGCCACTTCGGCATGATCGCCGAGGTGATGATCAACGACAGCGACCGGCCACGCCAGGGCAACTACCTGTACGGCGCTTTCGGACGCGATTTCGAAACGCTCGACGGCAAGCGCCTGATGGTCGTCGGCCTGACCGACCTGCAATGGCGCAGCCTGCTCAAGGCGACCGGCGTGCAGGCCGGCGTCGACGCGCTGGCCGCACGCCTCGGCCTCGATCTGAACGACGAGGGGAATCGCTATCGCGCCCGCCAGCAGATCGCCGCCCTGCTCGAACCGTGGTTCTTTGCCCGCACGCTGGCCGAAGCGGCGCGCATCCTCGACGCGCATCGCGTCGCCTGGGGTCCTTACCGCACGGTGCGCCAGGCGATCGCCGAGGACCCCGACTGCTCGACCGACAACCCGATGTTCTCGCTCACCGAGCAGCCGGGCGTCGGGCGCTATCTGATGCCCGGCAGCCCGCTCGACTTCACGCGCGCCGACCGGCTGCCGGCCGTTCCAGCGCCACGCCTCGGCCAGCACACCGACGAGATCCTGCTCGACATTCTCGGCCTCAGCGAAGGCGAAGTCGGCCGCCTGCACGACGCCGGCATCGTCGCCGGTCCGGCTTAGGCGAGCGACTCCGCGCCCACCGATCCACCAGCCGCCATTCTCCAGGGGGAAATCCAGTGAAGCTACCCGTTCATTTCTACAAGCCGCTCGCCATCGGCGCACCGCAACCGCTGCGCGAACTGCCGATTCGGCCCGAGCGGATGATCCATTTCTTCCCGCCGCACATCGAGAAAATCCGCGCCAAGGCGCCGGAAACCGCACGCCAGTGCGACGTCATGTGCGGCAACCTGGAAGACGCCATCCCGATCGAAGCCAAGGACGCGGCGCGCGCCGGCTTCATCGAACTGCTCTCCGGGAACGACTTCGGCGACACCGCGATGTGGGTGCGCGTCAATGCGCTGAACAGCCCGTGGGTGCTCGACGACCTGCACGAGATCATCCGGCACGTCGGCAACAAGCTCGATGTGATCATGATCCCCAAAGTCGAAGGACCGTGGGACATCCACTTCGTCGATCAGTACGTCGCGCTGCTCGAAGCGAAGTACGGGGTGCACAAGCCCATCCTGCTGCACGCGCTGCTCGAAACTGCGCAGGGCGTCACCAACGTCGAGGCGATCTGCGCGGCCAGCCCGCGCATGCACGGCCTCAGCCTCGGTCCGGCCGATCTGGCCGCCTCGCGCGGCATGAAGACGACGCGCGTCGGCGGCGGTCATCCGGGCTACGGCGTGCTCGCCGACGCCGAAGCGGACGGCGGACAGCGCGCGTTCTTCCAGCAGGACCTCTGGCACTACACCGTCGCGCGCATGGTCGATGCCGCCGTCGCCCACGGCTTGCGCTCGTTCTACGGTCCTTTCGGCGACCTGAAGGACGAGGCGGCGTGCGAGGCGCAGTTCCGCAACGCCTTCCTGATGGGCTGCTCGGGCGCCTGGTCGCTGGCGCCGAACCAGATAGCCATCGCCAAGCGCGTCTTCAGCCCGGATGTAAAGGAAGTACTTTTCGCCAAACGCATTCTGGCGGCGATGCCGGATGGCAGCGGCGTGGCAACGATCGACGGCAAGATGCAGGACGACGCAACATGGAAACAGGCCAAGGTGATCGTCGATCTGGCGCGCCTGGTGGCCCGCCGCGACCCGCAACTGGCCGCCGCCTATGAGCTGTAATGTCAACGCTTTCCGATAGACCCAGGGGAGGTGCCTGATGAACGACAAGACCAGCCGGGGGAACTTCTTCGAAGACTTCCGCCTCGGGCAGACGATCAACCACGCCACGCCGCGCACGATCAACGAGGGCGACGTCGCGCTGTATACGGCGCTCACCGGCTCGCGCTTTCCGCTCACCTCGGCTGACACCTTCGCCCACAGCCTGGGTTTCCCGCGCGCACCGATCGACAACCTGCTCGCTTTCAACATCGTTTTTGGCAAGACCGTACCCGACATCTCGCTCAATGCTGTGGCCAACCTCGGCTATGCCGCCGGGCGCTTCGGGCATCGCGTCTATCCCGGCGATACGCTGACCGCCGACTCGACGGTCATCGGGTTGAAGGAGAACCGCGACCGGCAGACGGGGATCGTCTATGTGCGCTCGCGCGGGGTCAATCAGCGCGCGCAGATCGCCCTCGAATACGTGCGCTGGGTGATGGTGCGCAAGCGTGACCCGGCCTCGCCGGCGCCGGAAGCGATCGTTCCCGAGCTGCCCGAAGCGGTCGCCACCAACGACCTGATCGTTCCCGCCGGTATCCGCGTCGACCAGTATGATGGCGAGCTCGCCGGCAGCCGCGAGCGCTGGGACGACTACGCCGTCGGCGAACGCATCGACCACGTGGACGGAATGACGATCGAGGAGAGCGAGCACATGATGGCGACTCGCCTCTACCAGAATACGGC
>NZ_JAVMKF010000248.1:0-17956 GCF_031732815.1 Accumulibacter sp.
CGGAACAATGACAAATAGCTCGTATTGTTCAAGTTATTTTTGCTTGCGTCCTTAGTGCCGGGCGCTGCCCAGAAAGCTGAGGATTTCCGGTTTGGGCGTTACAGATGGGTTAGTCCACCTTCCCGCCTGCTGACCGGCGATGGAACGTGCGCCAGTCTCGACGACATCTCCGTCTATGGTTCGGCAGGGCCGACGGGCGACTTCCCCTTTTGGCGATGGCTATCACGCTTGCCGGGCAGAGGCTGTTCGAATCCTTGGACCGGCTTGTGAGCAGTACGACGACGGATCCGAACGCGGACCAAGTGACGGTTCGGCGGTTTCAGCCACTGTTACGCAAGTGGTGCACAGCGCAATACCCTTTCCGCATTCCGAGATTTGTCGGCCAAGCGATGATGTGCCCGCGCCAATCGCTTCGCGCTGCGCCGATCATCGGGCGCGCCCCGTCACCAATTCAAAGGCGCGAGCTTGCCGTTCAAGGGCGGCATGGAGCGGTCGGCTGAACGATTTCGTTCGGAGCGTTGACCGGTCATGCCAATCAGACCGAGGTGACATGTTCACCTGGCATGGAAACGGGCTTTTCGCGGCCGAGCAGCTTGAGCAGAACAACCACCCGATCTGCTGCAATGGACGAAACGATACCGCTCATTCCCTTCAACGGCCCATCTGAAACGCTCACCATATCTCCGGGCTCGAAGGGCGACCCGTTCTCATCCACCGAGCGAGCCTGCCGCTCCTCTAGGCAACGGATGGCCGACACCATCTCTTGGCTGATCTCGGCCAGTGTGTTGCCAAACTTGACAAGCCCGGTGACGCCCGGCGTGCTGCGAATTGGCGCGATGCTCTGTTCCGAGCGCGAGCAGCGGACGAAAGCGTAGCGCGGGAACATGACCTGCTGCCTCCTGGACCAACCACGAGTCGTTTTCTCCCAGCGGGTAAACATCGGAAGGAAGACTTCGTAACCTTGCTCTTCGAGCTTGCGCACGGCAGTCGCCTCTTGTCGGGGCTTGGTGAAGCAGACGTACCAGGGGGATGACGTGGGCGAAAGCTGAGGCACTGGCCTGGGCGCCAGCGTCGATCGACGGCGAACGATCGACGACGGCGGGAACAATTTGCGGGCGGCAAGTATCGACGCATCGGGCCCGCACCGTCAAGCGGCTTGCATGGCTGGCCCGCGTTCGGCGTAGCGCCACCGCGGAAATCCGACGCGCCAAAGGCTACTGCCTGATCGACGCGCCCGCTACGCGCTACGCCGGTTCAGCGCCCGCGTCCACACCAAGGAATGCGATCATCGTCGCCGTCTGGTTGATGTGCCCGATGTCAGCTTCGCCGTAGGTTGAAAAGCCGGCGGTCGGCAGCGAGAACAGCTTTGCGTACTCCTCGGTCTTATTCTGCGCCTTGAGTTCGAGCGTACGCAGGATGCAGTTGAAGTTGAGGATGCCGATAACTCGACCATCGCTGTTGGCTTCGGCCAGCGCACGCTGCGTATCGGCCAGTATGTCGGTCGACTGCAGGAGATCAAGCTCGATCCCTTCGCTGACAGCGCAGTAGAACTTCAGTGCATGGCCATCGAAAGCTTGTGGCGAACGGACGTAGGGTTCGTCTCCGTCCATCAGCCCGACCGGATTGGACATGAACCGGCTGCCCGCTTCCTCGACTGTTCGGGCGCCGACCGCCTCGCAGTAGGCCTCGCTCGCCGGCTTGCCGTCGAACTCGATGACTTCGCGTTTGGCGGCGTCGACGCGCGTCGGCGTCAACTGCTTGCCAGCACGACAGAATGATTGCGTCTTGATCACCCGGTAGCCGGCCGGGACGTGCAGGACAGCGAGAACCGCGGCGTTGCTCAGCGCCTCGCCGTCGGCAATCAGCGAGGTAGCGGAAAACGCCAAGTCGTCGCCGGACGAACCGCCGATGAAGCGCAAATCGGTCAGGTCGCCGAGGCGATCCATGACCGCTTCCTCTTTGCCCGATAGACCGTCCATCAGGACGATGCCGACATGCTGCCCGAGATCGCCATGAAGCAGCGCTCCGAGTTGTTGGCAGGCAGCGTCGACACGGCGTGGATTGCTCATGTCACCGACGACTGCGACGGCGACTTCGGCAGCGACCCTGCGGTCGATCGCCATTGCGACAATCGCGCCATCGGTCATTTCACCCGAAACGATTTCACCTGAGGTCGAGCAACCGATCGTGTGTGCTTCCGGCCATGCGCTCCGGGCCAGACGAGCAATTTCCCGAGCGTCATGCCGGGACGAATAGAAGACCAGAACGACGCTTGCCTCGGCACCCTGCAGTTGTGTGGCCAGCTCGCCAACCGCCTCGGCGGTCGCGGCCGCTTTCGATAAGGCTGTTTTGATCATTTGGGGCAACTCCTTGTATTTTTCTGGGCAGTACTGAATCGGGCGAGTTCAGATGGCAACGCCCATTTCTCTTGCGACGTCACGCACCTTGGCGAGCATCGCCGGATCGTCGGCTGAAGAAGGAGTCCAGCTTTCGGCCTTGATCCCTTTCAACAGGAGTTTGGTGCGGGTGGTACTGGCAACCGTCGGGTTGCCCTTGGCGCGCGCATCGATCAACTTGTTGATCAATACAAGAACTTGTCCGGCCACTTCTTGCATTCCTTTCATTCTGGAGGTTTTGATGCTGGTCTAGTCTGGAGGCGCAGCCGGCGCTCGCGGCCCGCCTGGTGCGCGGTGGCGACGCCCCGGATTCGCCATCGCCTGCACTCTGTGCTTACTGTCGACACGCGACAACTCGCTCCGGTCGTCCTGCCATGCCAAGCCTTTGTCATGATTCACGGGCGACCTCGATCGTACGCCACTGCCTCCAGAGACGCAACATCATCGTATAACGGCAAATTGCAGCGTATCGCGCGTCCCACCCGATATCCTATGGTCATGTCCGACCGAACCGCGGCAGGTTGCACTTCGTTGTCGCCACCGGCACGAGCTACAAACCGAGGACTGCGCACGACGAAAAATCTGATTGCCGGCAGAGGGCTGCCACAGCGAGAAGAGGATCAAGGCGTGCGCATTTTTGGTAATCGATTCAGTGATCGTGGCAACTTGCGACGCGTACCAGCCGGACTGGCGGGAGTGGTACAGCAAACGGAAGCGCGCTCGGTGGACGCGACCTCCGTTCTCGGTCTGTCGCATCGCCAGCTAGTGGGCCGCTCGGCAAGCCGGCACTTGCTTGCAGTTCTGGAAGGTGCCGGCGAGACTATTGTGGACTACGCTGGCAAGCCGTCTGCTCGATTCCCTGCTGGAGAGCCAGCCAGACGCGCGGCGAGTAGAGCATCGCCAGATGCCCGAGGCCGGGGATTGCGTTGTGCCGGCCCACGGAAAGCTGCAGCAAGCTTGCGGGAAGCACGAACTCATCGTGCGGGCTGTAAATGACCAAGGGGTGTACCGCTGCCGGCGGAACGGCCAGCGACTGCAGCCAGCGGCTACCGGGGCGCATCTGGCGCCCGTTCTCGCCCAGGCCCAGGTCGGCAAGCCGGCTGCCTTGATGCGGCGTGCCGAGCGTAATCAGGCGTTTGACCCGCGCATCGCCGAAACGCTGCAGATACGCGCGGGCGACCAGGCCGCCCATGCTGTGCCCGACGAGGACAAGCTGGCCGGCGCCAGTTTCTTTGAGCACGGCGTCAATCCGGCGCGCCAGCGGCTCGACGTAAGAATCGATCGCGGCGTAGATGGGCTCGAGGGTGATCGTCGCGACGGTCCAGCCGGCCGCCTCCAGACGTCGCCGCAGCCACCACCACGACCCGCGCGAACAGCAGTAGCCATGCACGAGGAGCACCGGCGTACCTCCTTGCGTGTCGCTCCGGGATGTTGCCGGGCGCAGGCGATCAGGCGCCATCCACCATCTTTCCAACGGGAAGATGACGATGAAGGTCAGTACGTGCGCCGCGTATTCGCCAAGCACCATGCCTAGCCGCTGGCCCGGCGAAAGGCGGGGCACGTCAACCGACCAGCGGCGGGCAAGCACATAGATGACGCTGATCAGCAGCGCGCGCAGGACGAGCACGCCAGCCAGCGCGATCGCTCCCGCGCTTGCCGGCGAAGCGTCGAAGCCATAAACCGCCAGCCCGACGAAGAAGGCAACTTCCAGCAGCAGGGCAAGAGCGAGTGAGCGCGCGAGCATCCGTTCAGGCTCCGT
The DNA here is from genome assembly GCF_031732815.1 of Accumulibacter sp. Lineage (GTDB taxonomy): Bacteria > Pseudomonadota > Gammaproteobacteria > Burkholderiales > Rhodocyclaceae > Accumulibacter. The sequence continues at coordinate 4,156 of NZ_JAVMKF010000248.1, forward strand.
CAGGGAATCAGCGGGGGCGGACGACCTAGCAGCTCGGCGGCAAGCAGGCTGGCGTTGCGTGCCGTCAGGCCGTAGATCGAAAGCTGCGGGTTCACACCCAGACTCGTCGGAAACACCGATCCGTCATGCACCGACAGGTTTTCCAGCCAGAAGTGCCGCCCACGATGATCGACGACACCGCGCTGCGCACCGTCAGCCATGGCACAGCCGCCCATCACGTGCGCACTGACGACACGGCAGACGAACGGCTTCAACGGCAGCTCGGCGATTCCCTTCCTGGCTTCCGCCCAGCTCGTGTAACCGGTCGCGGCCTCATGCACCGGGCTAACCCAGCGTGCACCGGCGGCAAACTGAATCTCCGCCATGGCCAGCAAAGCGCGCCTGGCCGCTTCCCAGATGGCCTCGCCGAGCGGGTAATCGAGTACCGGCAGACCGTCGCTGCCGAGGCGAACCTGTCCGCCCCGGCTTTCTGGATGAAACCCGTCGCGCAACAGGGCGAGCAGCACGTTGGCATGGGTGAATTCACGCATCAGGCGCACGTGCGCCTCGCCAAAGCCTTGCAGCGTCGTCGCGTAGAGCACCGGATGAAGCGGTGCGGCCTCGAGCTTGAAGCCGAGCGGACCGTCGATCGGCGCCTGGTGCAGGAAGTGATCCGAGTAGATCGACTGCGGCGCACCCGCGTACGCGTCGACGCGATCCGGCATCAGCGCCGCCGAGATGACCACCGGGTGAAGGAAGGTCCGGCTGCCGAGCAGCCGCTGCGGATCGGGAACACCGCTGCGCAGGAGCAGCGCCGGACTGCCGATGGCGCCCGCCGCGACGACAAAATGGCGGGCCCGCAAATGCACGCGCCGGCCCGACGGACGAATGCCGTCGGCCTGCAAGGCAAGGCACTCGAGCGCGCTGATCCGGCTGCCGGCAAAGCGCAGACGTTCGCCGCGCAGACGCGTGCACAAGGTTGCGCCGCGCGCCAGCGCTGCCGGGATCGTCGTCAACAACATCGACTGCTTGGCGTTGGTCGGACACCCCATGCCGCAATAGCCAAGATTCCAGCAGCCCTTGACGTTGCGCCGAATGCTGCCGGTCGCGATGCCGAGTTGCTCGCTGCCGGCGACCAGCACCCGATTGTTGGGGTTCGGCGGCGTTTCCCAGGCGCGTACCGAGAGCTTGCTCTCCATCACGGCAAACCACGAACTCATCGCCGTGCTGCTCAGTTGGCGCAACCCGAAGCGGCGTTGCCAGTAGTCGAACACTTCGGGCGGCGTGCGGAAGCTGCTCGTCCAGTTGACCGTCGTCGACCCGCCAACACAGCGCCCTTGCAGAATGTTGATCGCCTTGTCGCTCGTCTTGCGCGCCGCCGATTCCTGGTACAACTCGGGATAGGCTTCCGCTTCGCGCATCTTGAAGTCGGCCGATGAACGTAGCGGGCCTTCCTCGACGAGGACGACGCGCAATCCTGCAGCGCTCAACAGCTCGGCCGTCACCCCCCCGCCGGCACCGGTGCCGACGATAACGACATCGGCTTCGAGAGTCGTCAGGTTGCGCGTCAGCAGCGAAGCATCGATGTGCCGCCAGCCGCCAGCCAACCCGCTCCGGATCGGATCGTTCATCAGAAATACCCCCGCGGAGGTCCCGGATAGCCAATCGCCTCCCAGGTGTCCTGATGCGCGTACCAGGCACCAAAAGTCAGGTCGTGCAGCGCGGCATAAGCGCTCTGCAACAGACTCAGCCGACTCGTCCGCCAGGACTGCAGGAACTCGGCTACCTCGGCGACGCTGGCTGCGCGCCACGACTTGCCGACACCAATGATGATCATCCGTCCGGGCGCCAGAACCATCAGCGAAAACAGCTCGCCGAGTTCCTTCTGTGTCGCCAGGGCGAGGCCGGCAATCTCCGTGCCGATCGCATCGACGGTCCGTTCGACGAGGCGCCGCCGCGCCTCGCGCTCGCTGGGTAGCGCTCCGTCGAGCAGCGCATTGGCGATCGCCGCGAGCATCTCGCGTTCGCCGACGGCAAAAGGACGTGCGCCGGCAGCGTTCAGCCAGCCGCAGAACGAGAGCAGCAGTCCACCGGCCAGGCCGGTGCGCAGGAACTGACGACGCGCGCCGTTCATCGCAGCAGCAACCCGGTCAGGCGCGCAAACAGCTTGCCGTAGGGCGGCTTGAACAAGCCGACTGCGGACAGTCTGGACTGGCGAAAGACCGCCTTGCGGACCGAAAACGTCTCGAATCCGGCAAAGCCGTGATAGCAGCCCATGCCGCTCGGGCCAACGCCACCGAAGGGGAGATCGTCCTGCGCGATGTGCAGGATCGTGTCGTTCACCGTCACGCCGCCGGAAACCGTCTGGTCAAGGATGCGTGCGATGCGCGTGCGGTCGTTGTCGAAGTAGTAGAGCGCCAGCGGCCGCGGCCACCGGTTGACGAAAGCAATCGCCTGGTCCATGTCCGCGTAGGGCAGCAGTGGCAGCAAGGGCCCGAAGATCTCCTCGCGCATGATGCGCAGATCGGCGTGCAGGTCAAGCAGCGCAACAGGCGGCAGACGGCGGGTCGCCGCGTCGGCAGTGGCACCGGGCGCCAGATCGACGACTTGTGCGCCGGCCGCCCGCGCCTCGGCGAGATACCCGACCAGGCGATCGTATTGGCGCCGGTCGACGATGGTCGAGTAGTCGGCGCTGCGCGCGATCTCCGGATAGCATCGGGCGATCACTTGCCGGGCGTGGGCAATGAACGCCTGTTCGCTGCCCGCCGGCAGCAGAACATAGTCGGGTGCGATGCACGTCTGCCCAGCATTCAGACACTTGCCGATGACGATACGCTCGACGGCGTGGGCAAAGCTGGCGCCGTCGGCTGAGCCAGGGCCGATGATGGCGGGCGACTTGCCACCGAGTTCGAGCGTCACCGGCGTCAGGTTCTCGGCCGCGGCGCGCATCACGTGGCGGCCCACCGGGGTCGATCCGGTAAACAACAGGTGATCGAAAGGAAGCCGGGCAAATTCCTGTGCGACGCCGACGTCGCCTTCAACGATCGACACTTCGTCGTCGGCAAAATGCCTGGCGACAAGCCCGGCGAGGAGCGCCGAGGTCGCCGGGGTATACTCCGACATTTTGATCAACACCCGGTTGCCTGCCGCGAGCGCCGACGCCAGCGGTGCAGCGGCCAGAAAGACCGGGTAGTTCCAGGGCACGATGATCCCCACCGCGCCCAGCGGCTGATAACGCACCTCAGCCCGCGCCGGCTGGAACCAGAGGGAAACCGCACGTGCCTCGGGACGCATCCAGCGCGCCAGATGGCGGCGGGCATGGCGGATGGCTTCGTGACTTGGAAACAGTTCGAGCAGGCGGGTCTCAGCCGACGATCGATGCCCGAAATCGCGTCGTACGGCGTCGGCGATTGCCGTTTCATTGTCGAGCAGCAGCCGATCAAGGGTGTGCAGGCGGCGCTCGCGCAACTCTCGCGGCGGGTTCGGATCGAGCCGTGCCGCCGTGTGTAATCGGGAGAACCGGACGAACAGCGAATCGGAGTGCGACATGCGCCTTTCCTCTCTATCTGGGTGAGCAGCAGAAGTGTATGCCTTGCCGCACACTCCTGTTAGGCTCGCCCCTCTAAACACGGCGCTGGGCGGCACAGGATAATGCATGGTCATGGATGACTTGACGACTTCGCACGATAAGCAGCGCAGCGCCGATGCTTTGCGCCAGCACCTGAAATCGGCCAAGGCTCTACGCGAGCTCGCCAATGTCGCACCGCTTGCCGCAGACCATCGCCTGCGCCTGCGTGCCTGGCAAGCGGCCCGCCTGGCCCGCACGCACACCGACCTGCTGACCAGCCGGCGCTACGCGCAGGCAGCGCAGTTCTTTCTCTCCGACCTCTACGGACCAAAGGACTTCAGCAGCCGCGACGAAGAAGTCGAGCGCATTCTTCCGCTACTGATCAAGATGCTGCCCGCCTCGGCGCTGCATACCGTCGCCCTGGCGGTCGAACTGGACGCGCTGACCGAAGAACTCGACTCGGCGATGGTCGCCCGGTTGCACCGCGCCGGCCTGATCGAGCAGATCGACGACGACGCGTATGCGACCGCCTACCGCGCTGTCGGCCGTCGGCCAGAACGCGAGCGCCAGATCGTGCTCATTCGCCAGACCGGCGAAGCGCTTGACCGACTGGCGAGAAAGCCGTTGCTTGCCGGTCTGCTCAAGCTGATGCACGCACCGGCGCAACTGGCCGGACTCGCCGACCTGCACGAGTTCCTTGACCGCGGTTTCCGGGCTTTTCGCGGCATGGGTGCGGCGGGCGAGTTCCTCAACTTGATCGAGTCCAAGGAGAAGACGCTGCTCGACAAGCTGTTCGCCAATGCCGACGAGCCCTTCGCGCTCTGAGCGCTGAAGAACCCTCACGCATAGCTCCGAATGCCCCGGCGCCAGCGAAGGCCAAGGCCGGACAGGTGGATTGGTATAGAATGGGTGAGCTGACGCCGACGATCAGCCGCGTTGAAGGTGCCAGCAGAAGTTCCGGCCAGGCGCTTCGTACACGCCGTCACACAACGGAACGCAGAACATACAGACGCGTCGCGCTTCGATCGGTAGCATTCGAATTGTCGCCGGGGCGCTCCTCCCCCCTCCCCCCCCTCCCCCGGATCGTCACGGCGACAGCAGCACCGGCCCGCCCAGTCCTCTCCCTCTGAGCGGGCCTTTTTTCGCCCGGCGTTCGGCGCCGAGCAAGAGAAGGCCGGTTGCCCGTGATGGCACGGCAGACGACCGGGCATTACAATACGCGACGCTTTTCGTGCGCAGTACGACGCAACAAATCTAACCGCAGAGAAAGGAGGCAGCAGGCTGATGGGACCCACACAAGCGAGCTTCTTCTTACGCCAGCCAGGCGGCTCGGCGGTCGGCATCATCGGCCGATTGCTGGCGATTCTTGCGGGCGCGGCCCTTTTCGTCGTCGGCCTGATGTTCTCCCTGGTCGCAGTCGGCGTCGTACTCTTCGCCGGTCTGCTGCTTTTTCTTTACGCGAAGTGGCGGACGCGGCATCTGCGCCAGCAGTTGCGCGAGGCACACGCCCGGCACGCGCAGCGCAGCCGGCAAGCGGAGACCGATACGCGCGGCCTGGTCATCGAAGGTGAAGTCTTGACCGCCGAGTACGATACGCCGGCAAGCGAGGCTGCGCCTCGCCTGGATAAGCGCTGAACGGCCTGACGGGCTGGGCAATGGCACGCACCGCAAGCCTCCTGCTGCTGCTGGCTGCTGGCGCCTCGCTCGCGCCAGCGGCCAGCGCGCAGAATGAACGCTTTCCGTCATGTCTGGCAGCGCTGCGCGCCGATGCCCCGGCGCGCGGCGTTTCGGCCGCGGCGTTCGACCGCCTGACGCCGGGTTTGTCGCCGGACATGAGCGTGCTCGAATTTCTCGACTATCAACCGGAATTTCGTACGCCGATCTGGGACTATCTGGCCGGACTGGTTGATGAGGAACGGGTCAGCGATGGAATCGCCTTGCGTGAAAAGTGGGCCAGCACGCTGGCCGCCGCCGCCGAGCGCTATCAGGTCGATGCGGCGACCGTCGTCGCCGTCTGGGGAGTCGAAAGCAACTACGGGCGCAACTTCGGCAAGCGGCCGCTACTCACCTCGCTGGCCACGCTCGCCTGCTTCGGCCGCCGCCAAGCCTACTTCCGCGGCGAATTCTACAGCACGCTGAAAATCCTCGCCGCCGGCGACATCGCACCCGAACGCCTGGTCGGCTCGTGGGCCGGCGCCTTCGGCCACACGCAGTTCATGCCCTCGACGTTTCTCCGCCTGGCCGTTGACGGCGATGGCGACGGCCGCCGCGACCTGATCGACAGCATTCCGGATGCGCTCGCCTCGACCGCCAACTTCCTGCACCGCGCCGGCTGGCGGCTGGGTGAGCCCTGGGGCTACGAAGTCGTCCTGCCGCCGGGTCTTGACACGAGCAACGCCGGGCGACGCAACAAGCGAACACTGGCCGAATGGAAATCGCTGGGTGTGCGCCGCGCCGACGGTCAGGCGCTCCCGCCAAATGATGCAGCCGCCGGACTGCTCCTGCCCGCCGGACGGCAAGGTCCGGCTTTCCTTGTCCTGCGCAATTTCGACGTGATCTATGGCTACAATGCGGCGGAGAGCTATGCCCTGGCGATCGCCCACCTGGCTGACCGGCTGCAGGGCGGCAAGCCGTTTGTTGCCGCCTGGCCGACTGACGATCCTGGCCTGTCACGCCGCGAGCGGCGTGAGCTGCAGACGCTGCTGGCTGCGCGCGGGCACGAGATTGGTGAAATCGACGGCATGCTCGGCGCCAATTCGCGGCGCGCCATCGAGGCCGAGCAGAAGTTGCTTGGCCTGCCGGTCAATGGGCGCGCCGGGCAAAAGTTGCTCGCCGCACTGCGCCTGCGCAACCCAGGCCGCTAGGGACCGCAAGCCCGGCGGTGATCGGCTCAGCCCCCTGCTGCTCCGCGGCAAGATCAGCCGGACCTGAAGTCCCGTTGCGCGCAGCGACCCGACGTTGCCGGACGACCGGCCATACGCTCCGCCGCCAGAGCGTGCTGGCCAGCCGCCAGCCGAGCACGCGGTGTTGAGCGTTGCCGATCTGGCGAGGCGCTACGCCGGCGCGACTCGCCCCTTGTTCAGCAGCCTCAGCTTTGCCGTCGCAGCAGGCGAAATCGTTGCCCTGGTCGGCGAGTCTGGAATCGGCAAGAGTACTCTGCTCAACTGCATCGCCGGCCTCGACACCCCGGAAACGGGCGCCATACGAATCGGTCGCCAGCAGACAGACATCGTTCGTCTCGACGAAGCCGGGCGTGCCGCATTGCGCGCGCGCCAGATTGGTTTCGTCTTTCAGGCGTTTCACATCCTGCCGACGCTCAGCGTCGAACAGAACATCGCTGTGCCGCTGCTTCTCGGGGGCGTCGCGGCGAAGGAACGCGCGCAACGGATCGAGGCATTGCTCGTTCGCGTCGGCCTGAACGGCTTTGCGCACCGCCGGCCGGCCACGCTTTCCGGCGGTGAGTTGCAGCGCGTGGCCATCGCCCGTGCGCTGGTGCATCGGCCAGGCCTGATCCTTGCCGACGAACCGACCGGCAATCTCGACCCACGCATCGCCGGCGAAGTCCTCTCGCTGCTGCTCGAACAGGTGCGCGAAGAGCAGGCGGCAGCGCTGATCGTCACCCATTCGCTGCCGCTTGCCTTGCGCTGCGACCGCATCCTGACCTTGACGCCCGAAGGCCTGCGGTGAACACGCTGGCCGCCTGGCTGATCGCGGCGCAGTTTGCCAACCGGCGTGCAACAAGCCTGCTGTCGCTGCTCGCCATCGCGCTTGGCGTCGCTCTCGGCTACGCCATCCACCTGATCAACGACACCGCGCTGGCTGATTTTCGCCAGGCGATGCGCAGCGTGCAAGGCGAGCCCGATGCCATCGTTGCCGCACGCGACACGACCAGCAGCGTCGCGCTGTCGCTGGTCGACGAACTGACGCGCGACCCGGCAGTACTCGTCGTCGCACCGGTCATCGAAGTCCGCGTCCGGATCGACCAGCACCCGCTGCCCATCCGCCTGATCGGCCTCGACGTATTCAGCGCACCCGCGGTGATGCCGGCGCTGCTGCCGGAGGGAGGCGAAGCGGCGGCCAGCCGTGCCATTCTGGACGGCGGTGTCTATGCCTCACCCGCCCTGCTCGACAAGCTGGCGCTCTCCCCGGGCGATCGCCTGACGCTGTGGCGCGGCAATTCGCGCTGGCCGGCGAGGCTCGCCGGTAAGCTGCCCGGCAGCCGCCCGGGCGACTTGCTCCTGATCGCCGACATCGCCTGGGTGCAAGCGCATTTCGGCCCGCCCACCGGGGTCGGCGAAGCTCGCATCCGGCTTGCCCCCGGCGTCGATGCGGCGCGCTGGCGTAAGGCGCTGGCCGAACGACTGCCAAGCGACCTGCTCATCCGCAGCGACGACGACGACAGTGCGCGAGTGTCCAACCTGTCGCGCGCCTACCGGGTCAATCTCAACGTACTTGCCCTCGTCGCATTGCTGACCGGCGCTTTCCTTGTCTTCGCAACGCAACTGACCGCGGTCGCCCAGCGCTCGAGCCAGTTCGCTCTGCTCGGCGTGCTCGGACTGCCACCGCGCCGACTGATGCTGCAGATCCTCGGCGAAGCGCTGGCGATGAGTCTGCCTGGCGCCCTGCTCGGACTGGTGCTGGGTTATGCACTGGCCGCCGGCTTCACCCAGACGCTAGGCGGCGACCTCGGTGGGGGCTACTTCTCGGGCAGCGCGCCGACGATCGTCGCTCACCCGCTTCCGGCGCTGGGCTTCCTGGCCCTAGGCTGCGCCGCCAGTCTGGCCGGCGCAGCCTATCCGGCCTGGCTGAATCGCCGGCAGATTCTGGCGCAAGCGTTGAAAGGCGGGTTCGCCCAGAGGCCGGCGAGCCGCGGTGCGCGCGGCCTGCGGCTACCCGCCTTGCTCGGTCTGCTGGCGTATGGCCTGGCGCAGTTGCCACCTTACGGCGATTTGCCGCTCGCCGGCTATGCGTCGATTGCTTTGCTCCTGGTGATGGCAATTGCCGCTGCGCCCTGGCTGACCGAAAGGGTTTTTGCCATTTGTGCCGAACTGCCACTTGCCGCCCACCAGCGCATCGCCTTGCAGAATGTCGCGCAAGCACCGCTGCTGGCACAGGTTGCCGCCAGCGGCCTGATCGTCAGCTTTGCCCTGACAGTGAGCATGGTCACCATGGTGGCGAGCTTCCGCGTCGCCGTCGACCGCTGGCTGGACGATGTGCTGCCGGCGCCGCTCTACCTGCGCGGCAGGGCGAGCCCTCTGCCGGATGAGTTGCTCGCTGCTTTGCGCCAAGCCGATTCACCGTTTGCCCGCTTCGAACAGACGATGCATGCGTCACTGGCCCTCGACGTGCAGCGACCAAACGTCGCCCTGATCGTACGCGAACTCGATCGTGACAACCCCGGATCCCGCCTGCCATTCACTGGAGCGATCAGCCAGCCGCCGCCGAACCAGGTGGTGGTCTGGATCAGCGAAGCCGCGCAGGAGCTCTACCGGCTGCACAGTGGCGAAAGCGCCCGCCTGCCGCTACTGGGACGCGAGGTCGAGGTCTTCATCGGCGGAGTCTGGCGCGATTACGTACGCCAGTTCGGCGCCATCGTGATCAGCCGCGCCGACTACGAGCGCTTGGGCGGTCGTTTCGCGGCGAGCGACCTGGCGCTCTGGCCGCAGGCCGGGCGCAGCACTGCAGCCGCTGCCTGGCTGGCACCGCTCGCCACCAGGTTCGGTTGCGAGGTGGCGGACGCCGGAGAAATCCGTCAGTTGAGCCTGTCGATCTTTGACCAGAGCTTTGCCGTGACGCATGCGCTGGAGGCGGCCGCCATGCTGATCGGCCTCTTCGGCCTGGCCGTAACGCTCCGCGCCAGTGTCTGGTTGCGCGCGCGCGAGCTGGCCACGCTCGGCGCACTTGGCTTCGACCGCGGGATGATCAGCCAGGCGGTGATCCTCGAAGGTGCACTGATCGCCGCCATCGGCTTGCTGATCGGCCTGGCCTGCGGGATCGCGATTGGTGCCGTGCTGACCTACGTCATCAACCCGCAGGCTTTTCACTGGCGGATGACGCTCAGCGTGCCGTGGTCAAGCGCGCTCGCCGGCGCTGCGCTCACCCTCGTCGCCGCTGCCATCGCCAGCCGCTCCGCCGCACGCCTGGCGACCCGCTTGCCGTTGGCGCAGATTCTTTCCGACAGCCAATAGGCGAGAGGCACACATTCGTGTACCGCCGAACCTTCCTGCGCTGCGCCCTTCTGCTCCCGACGCTGGCGCGCGCCGCCAACCCCGCGACGGTTTCGCCCTACCCCGCGGTCGTCCCTGGACGTCGCCTGGTTTTCCCGCGCGACCACGCTGCACACCCCGAGTTCCGCACCGAATGGTGGTACGTCACCGGCGCGCTCGACACCCCACAAGCGGACATCGGCTTTCAGTTGACGTTCTTTCGCAGCCGCCCGGGAATCGCCGAGGGCTTGCCGTCGCCGCTCGCCGCGAGCCAGATCCTCTTCGCGCACGCCGCACTCAGCTTGCCCGGCGACCGCCTGCGGCATAGCGAACGCAGCGCTCGAGCCAATCTTGGCGGCAGTTTTTCGACAGACGATTGCGACGTGCGCATCGGCGCCTGGCAGATCTTGCGCGAGCAGCTCAGCGGCGGCGAGATCTTCCGCCTGCGCATGCAAAGTGCGCAGTTTGCCTACGACCTCATCCTTGCGCCAACGCAGCCGCCGATGCTGCAGGGCGAAGACGGTTACTCGCGCAAGGGACACGCGCCCGGCCTGGCCAGCTACTACGTGAGCTGGCCGCAGCTGCACACCACCGGAACGCTGGTCTTCGACGGCCGACGGCACGCAGCCAGCGGACGCGCCTGGTTCGATCACGAGTGGTCAACGGCCATCCTCGGCGGGGGCGCCGTCGGCTGGGATTGGGTCGGCATCAATCTGGCCGACGGCGGGGCCCTGATGGCTTTCCGCCTGCGCGACCGGCACGGGTCGACCGTTTTCGCGCACGCCGCCTGGCGTCAGGCGAATGGCCAGATACAGCGTTTCGACGATCGATCGACAAGCTTCACGCCGCGCCGAATCTGGTCGTCACCGCGCAGCGCGGCACGCTATCCGGTCGAGCTGGAAATCCGTCTTGGCGAGCGCGTGCTGCGCACGCTGCCACTCCTCGACGATCAGGAACTATCGACCAGCCGCCCGACTCCCGTGACCTACTGGGAAGGCCTGGTCAAGCTTGAAGGAAGCTTCAACGGCCGCGGCTACTTGGAGATGACCGGCTACGCCGGCAACTTGCAACTGTGACCTGCAGCGCCCCGGCGGCAAGCGCCCGAGGCTCAGCAATTGCCCTTCTTTGCCTGACCGGGCGGGCAATGGTAGCCGCGCCCGTGCGCCGGGCCTTGCCCGGCGCTGGCGGCTGGCGCCTTTGCGTGATTTTTCTCCCAATAGACGGGGTCGCGCCAAGTTCGGCCGTCCCAGTAGTAGCCGCGCCGGTCGCGCTCACCGATGCTGATCGTCGTGCCGCCGCTTTGAATGCGAACGCCCGGAATGCTGACGTTCACGTCTGCAGCCAGGACTGACGAGGACAGGGCGGTGAGGCAGGCAAAGCCGAGAGCAAGCAGCGTCTTCATATGGGTTTTCCGGGAAATGGGGTGGGTAGGGCGGCAGGAGACAACGAAACAACGGGAGGAACAGCCGCCCGGTTGACCGAACTCGGCCGAGCGTGGCCGCCGCCCGCCGGAACGGGAGCACCGCCTCTGGCCCCGGCCTTATCCCCGTACGCCCCGCGAACACCGATCACAAACCAAGAAAATCCTTGATCTTGCCAAGCATTCCAGACTTCGGAGCAGGGGCGTCGGCAAGAGGCGCGTCGAGAAACTGGCTGGTAAAGCTGTCGATGGCAAGTTCGCGTCGCCACAGGATCTCGGCGATCGCCTCGGCGATCTGCGGCCGCGAGCGGATCAACTCTTCGAGCGTCGCCCGATCGAGCCGATAGCAGAATACGTCGGTCCTGGCGATTACCGTGTCCCGACGCGCCTCGCCGGTCAACACGCCGCGCTCGCCAAACGTCTGACCCGTCTGGATCGTCCGGAAAAGCTGCCGCGGCTGACCGGGAAGGTCGATCCACACATCTGCCTCACCGGCGGCCAGAAGGTACAGCCAGTGCGCTGCGTCGCCCTGATGGTAGATGATGTCTCCGGCAGCAAACGGGGCATCGACCAGATGCTCGCTCACCGTATGCAGTTCCTCTTCCTGCAGGCGAGCAAACAGTTCGACCTTGCGCAAGTCGAGGACTCGCCGCTCGATGTCTCGCCGGCGCAACGATTGTCGATACGCATCGTTCTCCTTGGTCACGTGCACCGACTGGCCGGGAACGGCCAACTGCATGCCGGCGCGTTGCAAGGCGGCGAGAACGTGCACGCGTACCGCCGAATCGGTCGGGTCGTCGGGTTGCGGATCAAGCATCCAGTAGCGCAACGCGTAACGCGCATAGCCCGCGCCGAAGTCCATCAGTACGCAGGTCGGCGCGGGTTCACGCGCCACATTCGGAATTTCGGCCGTGGCAATGGTTCTTTCGACGTTGCCGATGACCTGTGCCGGCGGCGAATCGTAAGTCACGTTGAACCAGACCCAACGTCGCCAGGGCCAGTCCTTCCGATCAACCCGGCCGAAGACGATGAAGCGCCCCTTCATCAACTGGCTGTTGGGAACAACGACGAGCTCGCCGTTGCGCGTGCGGATCGTCGTCTGCCGCCAGCGAATCTGCGTCACCTGACCGCTCAGGTCGTCAAGACGGATCCAGTCACCCGTCTGCAGCGAGTTGTCGAGTTGCAGCGCGACCCCGGAGAGAATATTGCCCAGGGTATCCTGCATCGAAAAGGCCAGCACGGCGGTAATCACCGCCGAGGTCGTCAACAGACTTGCCGGATCGAGGCCAATCAGGTGCAGGCGGGCCATGATGAAGGCGCCATAGATGACGAGCAGAATGATATCCTCGGCAATCCGGGGCAGGATGAGCCCGGCGCGGGGCAGCACGACACGGTACAGGAAGCGCGCGACCAGGCTGAAGAAGGCCATTCCCGACCCGATGATGAAGAACTGGTGCGCCATCAGCGCCATGCGCGAATAGTCGAGCGCTTCCAGCAACGCCGCACCCATCTGTCCGCCGAGGCAGATCAGGAAGGTCGCCACGGTCTTGCCGATTCGTCGCTTTTCGTTGGGCAGGAAGCGCAAGGAAAGAAGCGTCACGATGACAAAAAAAGCGATGACGAACTTCGTTTCAGGTAACCAGAAGTACGCCAGCATCCTTGACATCATTGCTTCCACGAGCTTTCCTCCCGACTCTCAGGCGACCCTGGGGCTCGCCGCAGGGAGGGTCCGACAGCGACCGTCCGGCTTCCTGCGACAAACGCTGTCCGCGCGGCAATGGCGGCGGCCGCCACCGGACGGAGATGGCGCAATGTAGCTCAACTTCAGGTCGATCGCCACACCGCTCGGGTGCGCCCAGGCCAGCGCCGTGTTTCGCCGGCAGGCGGGTGCGATGCCTCCCCCGCGCAGGTCGACGAACGCCGCATCCGCTGAGGCACTTGCCAGCAGACCTGAGCACAAGGGCTGGATTTCCGGTGGCACCTCGACCGGGCAAAGCTGCGCCTCGGCGGTCGGAAATCGGGATGCGACTGCCCGGCGACTTGCACGACAGGTGAGCGCTGAGGCCGGGCTGGCCGCCTCCTCGTCGATAGCCACCGGAGAATGGCGCAAGAATCCGGCAAGCCCTTGCCGTCGCTCAGCGTTGATCCGCTTGCGGCACTCGGCCACTGAGTGGACTTCGAGCCGCCAACGGCACAACGCGAGCGCGGCAGCTTGGGCTTGGTGCACGCGCTCCAGCAGGGGCCCCAGTCTTGCCGCGTCCAGACAGAAGACTTTTTGGCCGATCGCAACCCTATCGCGCAAGCTGCCGAGGGCGTTCCGGGGTGCGCTGGCTCTCCCCTGAAGCATGATGTCTTATCAACCGGAGAAGCCAGACTGATCGGGGGTACCGGATGAACACATTGCGGCTTTACAACCAATGTTGTTGACTTGATCGGGCCACGAAAAGCGCTATAATGCGCTCCTCCTTGCCCGGATGATCGTCGCAAAAGGTCCGTGGCCAGGCGCAGCGCCGCTGGCATAGCCAAGTCGATCTTGTCGGCCGAGGTGTCAAGCAATGCGGGGCTGCAAGCAATGGAGTGGTAGTTCAGTTGGTTAGAATACCGGCCTGTCACGCCGGGGGTCGCGGG
>NZ_JAVMKF010000249.1:0-3024 GCF_031732815.1 Accumulibacter sp.
CCGCCGGCACCTTCAGAGTTGCCTTGGGTTACCTTGGCTTTGCCTCGTTCCCGCTCCACCAAATACACCGTTTGTCCGTCGATCGCGCTTGCAGGTGCCGATGTCCGCCGATTCTCTGACCCATTTCAACTCGCAAGGCCAGGCGCATATGGTCGACGTCGGCGGCAAGGCGGAAAGCTTGCGGCAAGCGCAGGCGAGCGGCAGCATCGTGATGCAGGCGGCAACGCTGCAACTGATCAGCGAAGGCTCGGCGAGCAAGGGCGATGTTCTCGGCGTGGCGCGCATCGCGGCAATCCAGGCGAGCAAGCGGACAGCCGAACTGATTCCGCTGTGCCATCCGATCCCGCTGACCCGGGTGTCGGTCGATTTCGACCTCGACCGAGCCGGAAACGCCATTACTTGCCGCGTGACGACCGAGTGCCTGGCGCGCACTGGTGTCGAGATGGAAGCGCTGTGCGCGGTGAGCGTCGCTCTCCTCACGATCTACGACATGTGCAAGGCAGTCGACCGCGGCATGCGGATCGAGGGCGTCCGCCTGCTGACCAAGAGTGGCGGTCGTTCAGGCACCTGGACGGCAGGCTAGCGGGATGTCGGCCCGCTGCACCGGCAACGATCGACTGCGCCGTTTGCTGATCAAGTCGACAGCCGCCAGCGCAGCCGTCGGCGCACTGTGCGCCGCCGGGCTGCTGAAACCGACGCGTGTGCTGGCGGCCGAATGGGGCCGCAGCGGCTTTGCCGCCACCAGTCTGCCGGAAGCGCTCAAGGCAATCGGTGCCGCGGCTTCGGCCGAAAGCGGCGCAATCGTGATCAAGAGCGTCGAGATCTCGGAAAACGGCGCGCTGGTCCCCTGCGAAGTCATCAGTTCGATCCCCGATACGCAATCGATTGCCGTTCTGGTCGAGCGCAACCCGATGCCGCTGGCGGCCAGCCTGAGTTTCGCCGAGGGGGTTCTGCCGCGCGTTCGCCTGCAGTTGAAGATGGCCGAGTCCTCACGCATCCGTGTCGTCGTCCGGGCGGGCGACGGCAAAACGTATCACGCCAGTCGCGAGGTGCGCGTGACGCTGGGCGGGTGCGGCGCTTGACGACTGCGCGCAGCGATGCCTGAACCGATCAAGATCCGCGCCGTGCAGCAGGGCGAAAGTACCGAGATTCGCATCCTGCTGCAGCATCCGATGGAAACCGGCCTGCGCCGGGATCAGGCGAGCGGACAGAAGATTCCGGCGCATTTCATTACCACGTTCACGGTCAGCGCGCACGGCAAGGTGCTGATCAACGCCCAACTCAATACCTCGATTGCGCGCAATCCGCTGTTCGTCTTCCAGAGCAAGGGACTCCAACCGGGCGATCGCGTGCGCGTCGCATGGTCGGACAACCGGGGCGAGCAGCGCGCCGATGAAGCGACGGTCGCCGCCGCCTAGCGCTCGCCGGGCAGCGCGGGAGAGCGCGAAACCGGAGTGCTATAATCGCATCTTTGTCGGCTCTCCCGATGTTCATTACCCGCCGCCTCGAGTTCGACGCCGGCCACCGTATTCCCGACCACAAGAGCCAGTGCCGTCATCTGCACGGCCATCGCTACGCGCTTGAGATCACCCTGGCGGGCGAGGTCATCGAGCAGCCGGGAGACTCGGCGAACGGCATGCTGATGGACTTTTCCGAAGTGAAGGCGCTGGCTATGCAGCACCTGGTCGAGGCTTGGGACCACGCCTTCCTGGCCTACACCGACGACCGCCCGGTGGTCGACTTTCTACGTACGCTGGCGGATCACAAAACGGTTCTGCTTGACTGCGTGCCGACTGTCGAAAACCTGGCGCAACAGGCCTTCGTCATCCTCGACGCGGCGTATCGAGATACCTACGGCAATCACTTGCGTCTCGCCCGCGTGCGCCTCTACGAAACGCCCGGCTGCTGGGCAGAAGTCGTTCGCTGCCCGGACTGAACGCCTCCGGCCGGTTGACGCCGGCGGCAAGACCCGGAATACTCATCCGTCTTGCTCGGCCGCCAAGGCGCCCAGCGCCGCCGTGACCGTCCTGCATGCATGACGGAGGAGACAACGATGGATGAACTGCCTGAAGGGAAGTCACCGAGGATAAAGAAGTCGGTCGCATTGTCCGGCGTGGTTGCCGCCGATACGGCGATCTGTTCGGTTGGTAGTGCCGGCAACGATCTCTATTACCGTGGCTACGACGTCATCGCGCTCGCCGAGCAAGCCACTTTCGAGGAGGTTGCCTACCTGCTGCTTTACGGGCGTCTACCCAATCTCACCCAGCTCAATCAGTACAAGAAAAAGCTCAAGACCCTGCGCGGGCTGCCGGTCATGCTCCGGCCGATGCTGGAAAACCTGCCGGCGTCGGCGCATCCGATGGACGTCCTGCGCAGCGGCTGTTCGGCGCTCGGCACGATTCTGCCCGAGGCGCAGGATCACAATCCGGGCGGCGCGCGCGAAATTGCCGACCGGCTGATCGCCGGCTTCGGCTCGATGCTGCTTTACTGGTATCACTGGTCGCACAATGGGCGTCGGATCGACACCGAGACCGATGACGATTCGATTGCGGCGCATTTCCTTCACCTGTTGCGCGGCAAGCCGCCGACGGCGCTGCATGCGCGCTGCCTGGACAAGTCGCTGATCCTGTATGCCGAGCACGAGTTCAACGCGTCAACCTTTGCCGCGCGCACGGTCACCGGCACCGGCGCCGACATGTACGCCGCGATCGGCGGGGCGATCGGCGCGCTCAGCGGTCGCCTGCACGGCGGCGCAAACGAAGTGGCTTTCGAGATCCAGAGTCGCTACAACGATGCGGCGCACGCCGAACACGACATTCGTCGGCGCCTGGACAACCGTGAAATCATTATTGGTTTTGGTCACCCGGTCTATACGATTGCCGATCCCCGGCACAAGGTCATTCGTTCGGTTGCCGAGCAGTTGTGCGCGGACGGCGACAACCTGGTGCTGTTCGACATTGCCAGCCGCATCGAGTCCGTGATGTGGGAACAGAAGGCGATGTTCCCGAACGTCGACTGGTTCTC
>NZ_JAVMKF010000250.1:0-2988 GCF_031732815.1 Accumulibacter sp.
AAATGGAGAGCACCGTGGGCAACACGCTCCTGCTGACACCGAACGTAATCGCCTCGTCTTCCGCAAGCAATGCTGGCAATGGGGAACTGGTGTCGATCATTACGCATCTGATCGACCGCCTCAATGCGCACGGCGACCGCTTGCAGGTGGGCGCCGAGGATGCCAGCGAACTGGCGCAGCGAGTCTTGAGTGCTGCCATTGAGGCGGAGCAGGAGATCGACGACCTGCAGAGCCGGCTCGACCGCCTGCAACGCCTCGCGGTGACCGACGAGCTGACCGGCATCCTCAACCGGCGTGGCTTCGAGGAAGAACTGAGCCGGACGCTCAGTGCGGCGCGGCGCTACGGCGAGGAGGGCATTCTCGTCTACATCGATCTCGACGGTTTCAAGGAGATCAACGACACCTTCGGCCACGCCGCCGGCGACGCAGCCTTGCGCCTGGTCGGAGAGCTCCTGTCCGCCAACGTCCGCCTGACCGACCGCGTCGCCCGGCTGGGCGGCGACGAGTTCGCGGTCCTGCTCAAGCGTACCAACTGGCAGAACGGCGTGCGCAGGGCGCGTGAACTCGGCCAGATGCTTGATCCGGCCGTCCTCGACTTCGAGGGCACCAGCATCGAGATCCGCGCCAGCGTTGGCCTGCAAGCCTATCACCCGCAGGCGGAAGGCGACGGCGCGGCGCTGATGGCGCGCGCCGATCAGGCGATGTTCGAGCACAAACGCGGGCGCGGCAGACCGCGCACCATCCGCAGGATCGCGTGAGGGTAACGATGCTTGGCTTGTTCCAGACGTCTTCGCGTGCGGCCGGCAGGGCCGCTCCATTCGCCCCGCCGCCCGCTTCGCCGCGGGCGCCGCTACAGCCGGCACCGCTCCAGGCCGCAGCACTCAAGATGCGGCGCGACGGAGCGCGCAGGAGCCCCGCGTCGGCGGCTCCCCGCGGTACCGCCCGGCCCGGCCTGCCGATCCCGCGGCTCGACGCTCGCCTGGCAAACCCGCGCCAGATCGGCGAGCTGAGCATGGAGCTCTACCTTGCCGGCTGGCTCAGCTTCGAGGAGAGCGCGCTCTTGGGCTTTCAGCCGGAGCTGCACCCCGAATACGACCGCACCATCGGCGCCTTGACCGGCGAGCCGGCTGAGCCCGACCGCCCGCGCGACTTCATCAGCTTGTGGCAGGACCGGCGCGCATTCGAGTTGCGTCACAATCCCGGTGATTTCGTGCTGCATCAACGGATTGAACGCATCATCAGCGTCCTGATCGCGGCCTCTTCGTCCTTTTCCGCCGTCGCGGCCGCTGCCTGACCGGCTGCGGTCGCGCCTTCCTTCGGCCTCCTGCCATCCTCGCGAGGAGCGGCAGGGGGCCGCCTCTTTTCGGCCCTTCTTCCGTGCTAGCGGGCGCTCGCCGGCCGCCCCCCACACCCGATCCGTTTTGCGGTTGGCACAGAGACCGAAAGCAGTGTATCGGAACACGAATAATGTTCCTCGGAGGGACCATGGACGGCCGCATTGACGCGGAAGGGGGGGGGCTGCGTTCGCTAGAGCTTCCCGACTACCTGGTCGACACGTACCGGTGGGCCTACTTGACGCCGGCCAGCTTGGTCCTGCTCGACAATCCCATCGCGATGACGATGATCTTGTGGGGCAACCTGCCTCGCCTCGTACGCGCCGCGTGCGAGGAGTTCACGGCTGGGCAGCATGTCCTGCAGACGGCAAGCGTGTACGGCCCTTTGTCCAAGGAGCTGGCGACCACGCTCGGGTCTGACGGGCTCCTTGAGGTGATCGACATTGCGCCGCTGCAGGTCGCGCATTGCCGGCAAAAACTGGCAGAGTTTCCGCAGACCCGGGTTCGCATGGGCGACGCGACCAGGCTTGAGGGCGCCGTGTTCGATGCCGCGTGCTGCTTTTTCCTCCTGCACGAGATTCCGGATGAGGAGAAGCGTGCGGTGGTGGACGGTCTGCTGGCCCGCGTACCGGTCGGCGGCAAGGTCGTGTTCATCGATTACCACCGCTCGGCCGGTTGGCATCCGCTGCGCCCGGTCATGAACATGGTGTTCCGCTGGCTTGAGCCATTCGCCTTTGGCCTCATCGACGGCGAGATTACGGCGCTCGCCAGCACGCCCGAGGAGTTCGACTGGCGCAAGGAGACCTACTTCGGCGGCCTCTACCAGAAGGTCGTCGCCGTGCGGAAGGGTGACGCGAAACCGCGATGACGGCTGAAACCTGGCTCCTTTTCGTCGCCGCCAGCGCGCTCGTCCTTGCGATCCCGGGGCCGACCGTGCTGCTGGTGGTGAGCCATGCGCTCGCCGGGGGCGCCGCGTCCGGCTGGCGCACCGTGCCGGGGGTGGCGCTTGGCGACGCGGTCGCGATCACCGTCTCGATCCTCGGCCTGGGCGCGCTGCTGGCCACATCGGCAGCCCTGTTCACGCTCCTGAAGTGGCTGGGTGCGCTCTACCTCGTCGTCCTCGGCATACGCTTGTGGCGATCGAGCGCTACCGATGCGCGCGAGGCGCCGGTGGCGCGGGACAGAGCCGATCGCAGCGCCACCTGGCAGGCGTTCACCGTTACGGTGCTGAATCCCAAGAGCATCGCGTTTTTCATCGCCTTCTTGCCGCAGTTTGTGGCGGCGGACGCGCCGGCTTGGCCGCAGCTTGTGATTCTGGCGCTGACCTTCGTCACCCTTGCCACACTGAACGCCACCCTGTACGCCCTTGTCGCCGGCACCTTCCGCGCCAGACTCCGACGCCTCACAACACGGCGTGCCGGCAACAGAATTGGTGGCGCCGTCCTGATCGGTGCCGGCATCGTAAGCGCGGCAACCCAGCGTTAGCCGGGGATTTCGAACCGCGGAAGCGCATCTCCATTTGCAGTTGATAAGGCTATTGTCGCCAACGTGCGGGCATATTCGCGTATGATCGCCATGACCGCTTTTTCCATCTAGACTGTTGACTCGAAGCAAGAAATCGTAAATTTGAGCGATCTTTGTTAGGGGAAGCTGG
>NZ_JAVMKF010000251.1:0-17734 GCF_031732815.1 Accumulibacter sp.
AGAGCAAGGGCGCTGGGGTGACTACACCAGCGCGCAGCGCTTTAGTTCAACGTGAGTCAATAGCGAAAACGTGAAACCTAACGAATAAGCAACTGTCTTTCGAGTCAAGCGGTATGAAGAGAATCGTCCCAGGCTTTGCCGGTTCTGACCATGGCATTGAGGATGGTCAGGAGTTTGCGCATGCAGGCGACGAGTAGCCCTTCAGATAAACGTCTTCATGCTTGACGTTCCGCCAGAGGCGCTCGACGAAGATGTTGTCGAACACTCGCCGGCGCCCATCCATACTGATGACGATGCCTTCGCGAGTCAGCACGTCGGTAAAAGCTTCGCTGGTGAACTGCGAGCCCTGATCGCTGTTGAAGATTTCCGGCTTGCCATGGGTGCGCAAGGCATCCTCCAGGCAATCAACACAGAACACCGCCTCCATACTGTTGCTGATCCGCCAGCCGAGCACCTTGCGGCTATACCAGTCGATCACCGCCACCAAGTAGGCGAAGCCACGCAGCAGGCGGATGTACGTGATGTCCGTGCTCCACGCCTGATTCGGCCTGACCACAGCCACCCCGGGCAACAGGTACGGATAGACCTTGTGCGCGGGGTGTCGCCGGCTCGTGTTCGGACCCGGCGCCATGCCAGCCAGCCCCATCAGCCGCATCAACCGTTGAACCCGCTTGCGATTGACCATGTGACCTGCTTTTCCGAGGAAGATCACCATCCGCCGGCTGCCGTAGAACGGGTGCCGGGTGTATTCCTCATCAATCAGGCGGCGGTGTAGCAACTCGCTTTCGTCCAGCACTGCAGGCTTTTGCTGAGCGTAGATCGTGGCACGCGACACCCCGGCCAGGACGCATTGCTGCACCACAGCCACCGCCTCCCCAGGTTCGATCCACGCTCTTCGCATCACGACAGGCTGATCCCAGACTTTTTCTGAGCCAGTCCAATTCCACCTTCAATTTCCCGATCTCGCTGTATAGCAACTCGGGCTCCCGGTGCGCGGCGACTGGCTTGGGACCTCGCTTGCCCTCGAACAAGGTCTTGGCTTGCTCCTGGATCGCCTTCTTCCATTGCCCCACTTGGACCGGATGAACCCCGTGTTCCTGGCCAATTTCGTTGATCGTCTTCAACCCTCGCAAGGCCTCCAGACCCACCTTCGCCTTGAACTCCGGGGTGTGCACCTTGCGCGTCTTCACTTCGCTCATCGCTTCTCGCTCCCTATGCCAGCGCCTAGCTTAAACCACTGTCTCAAATCCGGGGACAACTATAGTTCGTGGCGGACGCACCCAATCGCCTTTGGGTGGCCGACATGACCTACGTGCCGATCTGGCAGGGCTTGATCTATTTGGCCATGGGGCTGGACGTGTTCAGCCGGCGGGTCGTCGGTTGGTCCACCGGCGAGGATAGGCGCACGGAACTCGTGCTCTCGGCGCTCAACATGGCCGTGGCCACGCGCAAACCCCACGGGGTGATCCACCACAGCGACCAAGGCAGCCAGTATTCCGCCCTGGCCTCCGGCAAGCGCTCCCGGGAAATGGGCATCCAGCCGTCCATGGGCACCGTAGGCGATGCCTACGACAACGCCATGGCGGAGAGTTTCTTTGCCAGTCTGGAATGCGAACTGCTGGACCGCCACACCTTCCGCACCAAAATCGAGGCTCGCCTGGCCGTGTTCACCTGGATCGAAGGCTGGTACAACCCGCGCCGGCGCCATTCCGCGCTCGGCTATCTGTCACCCATGAACTACGAAAAGAAGCACCACCACTCTGTGCAGTCAGCCAGCCCCGAACCCGGGTTATCCTCCGCGCCGCTCTCCTCTGGCCTGAGAGGGGCCAGCCGCGCCGCCGTGGATAACCCTACGCCCGAGCAGGCTCAACCCGGTTCAGAACCAAGCGCTAACCTGTCCACCCAATAGGGGCAACTCCATTGCCGCTACTTCGGACACCTCTCGCGCCGAACTCCTCGTTCCTCGATAGGATTTATGCGATTGCCCTGGGTGAGGGCCGTTCTGCTTGCTCACCAACCCGGTAAGCGGCTATACTCCCAGGCTTTTTCCACTTGCTCCACCGTTCGCATGGCGGGGGGCTTCAGCCATAAGGAGTGTACATGCGTCATTACGAAATCGTTCTGATCGTCCATCCGGACCAGAGTGAACAGGTGCCGGCGATGGTCGACCGTTACCGGACATTGATTGCCGCGCGCGGTGGGCAGATCCACCGGCTTGAGGACTGGGGGCGCCGTCAGCTTGCCTACCCGATTCAGAAGCTGCACAAGGCACATTACGTGCTGATGAACATCGAATGCGACGGTGCGACGCTAGGCGAACTCGAACACGGCTTCAAGTTCAACGATGCGATTCTCCGCCATCTGACGATTCGCACGAAGCGTGCGGTCAGCACGCCATCGCCAATGATGAAGGACGAGAAGTCAAAGTCGCTGCTTGAGGTCCGTCAACCCTCGGAGGCCGACAGCGCTGCGCAGCCAACGGCCTGATCACCTGGGCTTTGCTGAACCGCATCGAACTGGCCGGCGTGCTTGTCGAACGGCAGGCGCTGCGCTTCACGCCGGCCGGCGTACCGGTTGTCGAGGGGGTGCTCAGACACCAATCCGAGCAACTCGAGGCTGGTAGCCCGCGCCGTGTCGATTGTGAGGTCCGCCTGATCGCGCTGGCTGCGGTCGCGCGCTCGCTGCAGGCGGTGGAGCCGGGCGCCGGGCTCGTTCTGGGTGGCTTTCTCGCTGCCCGCAGCCGGCATGGCAAGCAGTTGCAGATGCATGTAACCAAGATCGAATTTGTTGAAGGAAAGCAAGATGGCAAGGTTCTTCAAGAAGAAGGATGAAAAGAACGTCAAGAAACGGGGCAGCGGTCTGTTCAAGCGGCGGCGCTTCTGCCGCTTCACGGCCGAGAAGATGGAGGAGATCGACTACAAGGATGTCGATCTGTTCAAGGAGTACATTGCCGAGAACGCCAAGATCATGCCGGCGCGTCTGACCGGCACGAAGGCGGGCTATCAGCGGATGCTGTCGATCGCGATCAAACGGGCGCGTTTTCTGGCGCTCCTGCCGTACACCGACAATCATCAGTAAGCGAGGAGTGGATCGATGCAAATCATTCTGATGGAAAAGGTCGCTCATCTGGGCAATCTCGGTGATCTGGTCAAGGTCAGGGATGGCTACGCGCGCAACTACCTGATTCCGACTGGGCGGGCCAAGCGGGCGACGCCGGCGGCGCTGCAGGAGTTCGAAACCAAGCGTGCCGAACTGGAGAACGCCGCCGCCGCCAAGCTGGCGGCTGCCCAGGAGCAGGCCGCGCAGATGGCCGATGTGGTGGTGCGGATTGCTCGCAAAGCGGGCGTCGATGGCCGGCTCTTTGGCTCGGTGAGCAACTTCGATATCGCTGATGGTCTGCGTGGGCTTGGTTTCGAGATCGAGAAGTCGGCTGTGCGCATGCCCAAGGGGCCGCTGAAGAACGTCGGCGAGAATCGGATCGACGTTGCCCTGCACGGCGATGTCGTGGCAACGATCACGGTTTCGGTCGTTGCCGAGCAGCCAAAGCTGTAGTCGCGACGGCACCATGCTGGAGCGCCCACTCGGCGCAGTCGAGAGGAAGCCTTGTCCGTTGTGCGGGCAAGGCTTTTTTTCTGCTGCGGGCCGCACTGCAAGGTGGGCGCCGGCGTCCCCGTCCGGTCGTTTGCTCTACTTTTCTTGCCGACTGACTTGAGCGCTTCCTCTGATCCGTCCCATTCGGGCAGGCCGTCGTCGTCGGCGCGCGCACGGCGTGAACGGAATGCACCCTCTGATTCTGCCTTGGCCGAACTGCGCGTACCGCCACATTCGATCGAAGCCGAGCAGTCGGTCCTCGGCGGATTGCTGCTGGAAAACGCTGCTTTCGACAAGATCGCCGACCTGATTGGCGAAAGCGATTTCTACCGCGACGAGCACCGGCGGATCTACCGACAGATCCGCAAGCTCCTCGAACGTGCGAAGCCAGCCGATGTGGTGACGGTCGCCGAAAGCCTCGATCTGGCGGGCGAGGGCAGCGATACCGGTGGCCTTGCCTACCTCGGCGAGCTGGCAGCCAATACGCCGTCGGCGGCGAACATTCGGCGTTATGCGGAGATCGTGCGCGAGCGGGCGATCCTGCGCCAGTTGGTGACGGCTGGCGACGAGATCGCCGGCAGTGCGCTGAACCCACTCGGGCGCGACCCGAAGACCTTGCTCGACGAAGCGGAGGCCAAGGTTTTTGCCATTGCCGAAGGCGGCCTGCGCCACCAGAGCGGCTTCGTGCACATCAATCCCTTGCTCACCCAGGTTGTCGAACGTATCCAGGAACTGCACGACCGCGACAATCCTTCCGACATCACCGGTCTGCCCAGCGGCTATCACGATCTTGACGCGAAGACGGCGGGTCTGCAGGCGGGTGATCTGTTGATCGTTGCCGGTCGCCCATCGATGGGCAAGACTTCATTTGCGCTCAATATCGCTGAACATGTGGCGCTCGAGGTCGGCCTCCCGGTGGCGGTCTTTTCGATGGAAATGGGCGGCACGCAGCTTGCGATGCGCATGCTCTCGTCGGTCGGACGGCTCGACGCTCACCGCGTGCGCACCGGGCGCCTGAACGACGACGAGTGGTCGCGTCTGTCGTTTGCGCTGGGCAAGATGCACGAAGCGCCGCTGTATATCGACGAGACGCCGGCGCTCAATCCGATTGATCTGCGTGCGCGGACACGCCGCCTGCACCGTCAGTGCGGCAAGCTGGGGCTCGTCGTCATCGATTATCTGCAGTTGATGTCGGCCACCTCGCAGGGCGAGAACCGGGCCACAGAAATCTCGGAAATTTCACGTTCGCTCAAGGGCTTGGCGAAGGAACTGAATGTTCCTGTGATGGCCCTCTCGCAGCTTAACCGATCGCTCGAACAGCGGCCGAACAAGCGGCCGGTAATGTCCGATCTGCGCGAATCCGGTGCCATCGAACAGGACGCCGACGTGATCATGTTCATCTACCGGGACGAAGTCTACAATCCTGATACGCCCGACAAGGGGCTTGCCGAAATCATTATCGGCAAGCAGCGTAACGGGCCGATCGGCACCGTGCGGCTGACTTTCCTGGGTGAATACACCCGTTTCGAGAACTTTGCCAGCCGCGCCGCGTACTGATCCGGGTCGAGTGCGGCGACGTGTTCAGCCGTCGATGCGCGTGGCGTTGACCACGTAGCTCAGGCGGTTGCTGTCGGAGATGTCGAAACGATGGCCGGCAGCCTCGGCCTGCGGCACGACGAGGAAGGGGAGCGCCCGTCCGCTGGTTCCCTGCAAGCGCACATCCTGCGCCGCGTTGAACCCGATCCAGTTCATTTCCCAGAAGCCGAACAAGAGCTTGCGCAGGACGACGAGCTTCGGGTCGGCGTGCAGCAGGCGTTCGTCGTGTATCGCCTTGCGCACATCGGCGGGATCGACGGGAATCCAGCCATAGCCCGGCGTATAGAACTCGGCCCGGCAATGCTGCCGGAAGCACAGGTTGCCGCTGGCGCCGAGACCGGCGAAGAGGCGCGAGTTGTCGATGCGCAGGCCGAAGACCGGTCGCGCCGGAATGCCGATTGATCGGCATAGACCGACGAAGAGGAGTGCGATGTCAGCGCTCTTGCCGCTGAACTGACCACTGTCGAGCATCGCTTCGACGTCGCCGCGGCCGATCCCGCTGGTCGACGGATCGTACGAAGTATTGTCAAGAACCCAGTCGTAGATTGCCTTGCCTTGGGCTACGGGGTCCTTGATCCGGCCGATGGCGCGCTCGGCTGTCAGGCGAACGAGTCCGTCGGTGGGTACCCGCTGGGTCGACTGCAGGCAATGACGCAGCACCTCACCGCGTTCGGCGAGGCTGCCACGACGAGTGATATCGAAATGGCGGTCCTGTTTGGCGATCTGGCTGACGATCTGCAGTTGCGGTGTGCTACTGCCTTCCTTCCAGTCCGCGTAGAAGACCTCCATTTCGCTGAGCGGGTCGCGGTAGACCGTGGCGCGTTCGAAATTCCCGTGCCAGCTATGGCCGAGCGAGCGCTGCCATGGATTGTCCTTGTACTGCGGCAAGGGCACCCAGACGCGCAGCTTGCCCTTGACGTTATTTACTGCGATGCTCGAGCTGACTTCGTAGGTGCGCCATTGCGGCAGCGGCTCGTCAGGCAGACTGATTGCGTTGCGCTCGATGGGCGGCGGCGGGGCGCTCACCGCGGCTGGCGGCGGACTTGTGCGCTCGACGAGCGGGCGGTAGCTTCGCCGGCTCTCTTTTCTTGCCGTGCCCTTGGCGCTGTTTCTGGCAGAGCTCCGGCTGGCTTTGGCGCTTGCTCGGCCGGCCGATCGGCCGGCGCTGCCGCTTGGCTTGGCCGTGCTCGTCGGCTTGCTGGAGCTTGCTGCGCCGCCCGCCTTCTTCTTATTGGCAGCGAGCAGGGAAGGCGGCGTGAACAGGGAAAGGAGCGCTGAGGCGGCAAGAAAAGCTCGTCGTTTCAATCGACTCTCTCCGGTAAGCGTCGGATCCGCAGGGAACGGAACGGGGGCACGGATCTCGGGCCAAAAAAAACGACCAAGCCGTGTGACAAGGCACGGCCTGCTGTTCGCACGATTATAGCACCTCGGCGGCGTGGTCGGCGAGGCGGGAGCGCTCACCGCGTTGCAGGGTGATATGGCCGGCGTGCTTCCAACCCTTGAAGCGGTCGACGACGTAAGTGAGACCGGAACTTCCTTCAGTCAGATAGGGCGTATCGATCTGGGCGATGTTGCCCAGGCAGATGACCTTGGTGCCCGGCCCGGCGCGCGTGATCAGCGTCTTCATCTGCTTGGGCGTCAGGTTCTGCGCTTCGTCGATGATCAGGAAGCGGTTGAGAAAGGTGCGTCCGCGCATGAAGTTGAGCGACTTGATCTTGATCCGATGGCGCAGCAGGTCGTTCGTTGCCGCGCGTCCCCAGTCGCCGGCGTCCTGGTCGTTCTTGTTGAGCACTTCGAGATTGTCTTCCAGCGCGCCCATCCATGGCCCCATCTTCTCCTCTTCGGTTCCGGGCAGAAAACCGATGTCTTCGCCAACCGGTACCGTCACGCGTGTCATGATGATTTCGCTGTAGCGCCTGGTCTCGAGCACCTGCGTCAGGCCGGCAGCCAGGGTAAGCAGCGTCTTGCCGGTGCCGGCCTGACCGAGCAGCGTGACGAAGTCGATTTCCGGGTTCATCAGCAGGTTGAGGGCGAAGTTCTGTTCGCGGTTGCGCGCAGTGATTCCCCAGACGCTGTTCTTGGCATGCGTATGGTCGATGAGTGTTTCGATCTCGGCGCGCGCGTCGGAGGCGGCACGAACGATCGCCTGCAGCGACCTTTCGCCTTCCTGGAAGACAAACATGTTGACCAGCAGTTGGGCGCACAATGGTCCGCTGAAGCGGTACGACGTTCGGCCCTCCTTTTTCCACGATTCGACTTCCTGAGCGGATCGTTGCCAGAAATCGGGTACCAGTTCGTACATGCCGGTGTACAGGAGGTCGGTGTCTGCGAGAACCTTGTCGTTGAAATAGTCCTGCGCCTGCAGCCCGAGTGCGCGCGCCTTGATGCGCATGTTGATGTCCTTCGAGACGAGGATCACCTGGCGCTGGGGATGGCGGTGCTGCAGATGGATGACGACAGCAAGAATCTGGTTGTCTGCCTTGGCGGTCGGCAAACCTGCCGGGAGGCTGTCGTCGATCGCCTCGGTCTGCAGGAAGAGGCGACCGCTGGCGAGTTTGCGTGAAGGCTCGGAGAGGCTGATACCTTGGTCAATGGCGTGGTTTGCGCTGGTAACGATTTCCTCCAGCGTGCGCGTTACCTGGCGCGCATTGCGCGCGATTTCGGAAAGGCCTTTCTTGTGATTGTCGAGTTCCTCCAGCGTCATGATCGGCACGAAGATGTCGTGCTCGGCGAAACGGTAGACGCTGGTCGGATCGTGCATCAGGACGTTGGTATCGAGCACGAAAAGCTTGACCAGCGGCTTCACCGGCGCGTCGGCCGTCTGGCTTGCAGTGCCGATGGCAGGTGGGCTGGGCATAGGGGGTTTCCCGGGCAGCGTTGACAACGGGGGTCAGAGCCCGATGACGAAAGACAGTACTTCCTGCGCGTGCCCGGCGACCTTCACGCCGCGCCACTCGCGGCGCAAGACGCCTGCGCGGTCGATGACGAAGGTGCTGCGCTCGATTCCGCGCACCTGCTTGCCGTACATTGATTTCATCCGGATCACCGAAAACTGCTGGCAGAGCGATTCATCGGCGTCGGCGAGCAGGGCAAAGGGCAACTCCTGCCGGGCGCGGAAGTTCTCGTGCGATTTCAGGCTGTCGCGTGAGACGCCGACCACCACCGCTCCGGCGTCGACGAACTGGGCGTGAAGTTCGCGAAACTGCTGCGCTTCGGTCGTACACCCGGGGGTACTGTCTTTCGGGTAGAAATAGAGAACAACGGTGCTGCCGCGGCAGGCAGACAGCGTGAAGGTCTGGCCGCCGGTGGCGGGCAGGCTGAAATCGGCGACGGTCTGATCAAGCATGGCGTGCTTTCGCTAGTGGGAGGATGGAATTGTTGTAAGAAACCCGCGCGCAGGTCAAGCAGCCGGTCGGTCGCGCAGCCGGATGCTGAAGGATGCACAAGCGTGTCGCCGACGAAACGGGCAGGGGTACGGCGAAGATGGACCGGGTGCGGCAATCGACAATCATCTTTCCCTTGGCATCGCTTGATTTTTTCCGATGACTGTACGAAAATACACAAACCAACTACAGGAGTGACAATCATGGCCAGAAGCAGTTCGCTTACCGTAAGACAACAGGAGGTGCTCGACTTCATTCGCAACACCATGGAAGTTCTCGGTGCGCCGCCGACGCGCGCCGAAATCGCCAATGCTTTCGGTTTTGCCTCGCACAATGGGGCAGAGGAACACCTGCGGGCACTCGCCAGAAAGGGTGTCATCCTGCTCGAACCGGGTTCTGCGCGCGGCATCCGTCTGGTCGAACAACTCGGCCTGCCGCTGATCGGCAGTGTTGCCGCCGGTAGCCCCTTGCTTGCTGTCGAGAACATCCAGCGCCGTTATACGGTCGAGGCCAGCCTGTTCAACCCGCGGGCCGACTTTCTGTTGCGTGTACGTGGCCTGTCGATGATCAATGCCGGCATTCTCGATGGTGATCTGCTCGCCGTGCACCGCACCAGTGAGGCGCGCAACGGCCAGATTGTCGTCGCCAGGCTCGACGACGAGGTGACGGTCAAGCGCTTTCGCCAGCAAGGAAACGTGCTCGAACTGCTGCCGGAGAACCCTGATTTTGCGCCTATCGTGGTCGACACGAAAGCCAACGCATTAAGCATCGAGGGAATTGTTGTCGGTCTGATCCGGCGCGGCGAGGTCGTCTGAGCGTCAGGGAGACTTGAACGGGTTTTGTCCAACGCATGTCTGCCCTGCCAAAGCTTGCGCAAATCCTCGATCGTCCCGATATCTGGCGCGCCAGTAGTTTGGCCAGAGCGCCTCTGCCTGGCGTGCCGACGGGTTTTGCCGAACTCGATGGTGAATTGCCCGGGGGAGGCTGGCCGCGTGCTTGCCTGACCGAACTGTTACCTGATCGATACGGCGTCGGAGAAATGAGTCTCTTATTGCCGGCACTGGCGCAACTGTCGAGTGGCGAACTGGCCTGGCTCGTCTGCATCGCTCCACCGCATTCGCTGTATGCGCCGGCGCTCAGCCAGTCCGGCATCGATTTGACGCGCCTGTTGGTGGCCAGCACGCCCGGACGGGATGCCGCCTGGGCGTGCGAGCGCTCGCTCGCCACCGAAGGCGTCGGGGCAGTCGTCGCCTGGCTGCCTGAGGTGCAGATCGCGTCATTGCGTCGCCTGCAGCTTGCTGCCGAGGCCAGCCGCACATTGCTTTTTGTATTTCGTCCACGCTCTTGCGCTGAGCAGCCTTCGCCAGCACCGCTGCGCCTGATCCTGGAAGGCGAGGGCGAGCAATTGAGCGTTCGCCTGCTCAAGCGCCGCGGTGGCGCGCAGCCAGCCCCTTTGACCCTTGCCGTCCGACGTCCCCTGCCTACTGCCCATGCTCTGGCTTGTTCTTTACCTGCCGCGCCTGGCGCGCGAAGTGTTTCCCAGCCTGCGCTCACCGGGTGCCATCGTCAGTCATGAGCGGATCGTTGCGGTTGACGAGGCTGCGGCATCGGCCGGAGTGACTCCCGGTTTACGGCTTGCCGAAGCATGGGCCTTGCTGCCCGGTCTGGTTGTACAGCAACGCGCTGTCGAGCGCGAGCAGGCAGCCTTGCATCGGCTTGCCTGTTGGGCGGGTAGTTTCACTTCGGAAGTCAGCCTTGCACCACCACAGACACTGTTGCTCGAAGTCGCCGGATCGTTGCGTCTTTTCGGTGGAGCCGAAATGCTTTTCAGGCGCGTCGTCGCTGGCTGCCGAGAGCAGGGTTTCGTTCCTCAGGCCGCATTGGCTCCCACGCCGCTGGCCGCGCAATGGCTGGCTTGGGCTGGCGACGATCGGCTCTGCCTCGAGCTCGAAGAGCTTGCCGCTCGTCTTGCTGGCTTGTCAGTCGAAGTTCTCGCGCTCTCGGCGGAGAAACAGGCGTGTTTGAGCCGTATCGGCGCGCGAACGCTCGCTGATCTGCTGCATTTGCCGCGTGCCGGCCTGGTCCGTCGCCTGGGTGTCGAGCTGGGCAACGATCTGGCGCGAGCGTTAGGCAGTCTGCCGGATCCAAAATCGCGTTTTGTTTTCCCCGCACACTTTGTCGAGCGACTCGAACTGCCGCTACCGGTAGACAGCGCGGCCGCCCTCGCTTTCGCCGGGCGGCGGCTGATCATCGCGTTGTCGGGCTGGCTCGCGGCACGTGCTTGCGGCGTCAGCCGATGCGTTTTCGAGTTTGAACATGCGGGATATGGCCGACACCAGCCGGCTACTCTGCTGGCGCTCGCTTTCACCGGAACAACGCGCGATGGCGAGCGAATGCTCCGCATCTTCAGCGAGCGTCTGCAAGGCTTCGAACTCGCGGCGCCTGTCGCCGCGATCGGCCTGCGCGCCGAAGCGCCAGAGAAACTGCCGGAGCATTCGGCAAACCTGTTCGGCGAGCGCAGCGAGCGAACGGCAAACGAATCGGTGGCGATGCTGGTCGAGCGTCTGCAGGCGCGCCTCGGGGAGGAAAGCGTGCATGCTTTGTCGGCGGTAACTGAACATCGCCCTGAAAAGGCCTCGCAGCGGATCGCGGCAAGCTTGATGGTGGGTGGCAAACTGCGCTCTCCGCTGTCGGCAAATCCAGCCATGGCGTGCAGCTTCCACGGGCCGCGACCCTTGTGGTTGTTGGACAAACCAAGATTCTTGCGCGAACAATCCGGCCTGCCGCAGTGTGATGGCCCCTTGTCTTTGCTTGCCGGACCCGAACGCATTGAAAGCGGTTGGTGGGACGAAGCCGAGCATGATGCGCTGGGCGATGTCCGCCGCGACTACTTCATCGCGCTTTCCATGCGTGCGCAGTGGCTGTGGATCTTTCGTAACCGGGCGGGTTGGTTTCTGCATGGCCTGTTTTCCTGAACACCAACTGATTTCACTGGAATTTTTTGCGGCCTCTTCTTATACTGTGTCAACCAAAGAGTTCGACCGCCTTCCTGTGGAGCCTGATGATGGAAACCCAGCTTGTCGGCATGTTGCCGGACGCCTTGCTGATCGATTTGCCGGAAATTGATGCCCAACACGAAGAGATCTTTTGCCGAATCGAGGCGCTGAAAGCGGCGTGTTTCGGTAGCGGCCCGGCTCCCCTCGAAGAATTCCGCAGCCTGCTCGATTATCTGAAGCATCACTTCGCGAGCGAGGAACGCATCGCGCAGCAAACCGGCATCAACTTCGCAGCGCATGCGCAAGTCCACCGGGAAAACATGCAAGTCCTGCGCAAGGCTTTTTCCGAGGTACTCGATGGCTCGCGCGACGTACATTCCTTTCTGCGCTACGCCGAGTACTGGTTCGAGCGACACATCAATGTGGAAGACAAACCTTTTGCCGCCAGTGTGCGCGAGGTTCGGCTGAATTTCACCACGGCCAGTCCGCAAGTCGCTCCCAGCTTCTGACCTTGGCGCTGGCGCTGCTCCCGGCGCCCGCTACCGGTGTTTCCACACCCTCCGCAAAGCTCGCCGGATGAAAAACCGGGCTGTTTGTCAAGGCAATGAAAGTAAAAGGAAAAATTATCCTCTTCGGTGCCTGGCATAGCCTGCGATGATTCTTTTTTGCGTTCTTCCAAGCATTCTGGCAAGCTGCTAACCAGACGCGGATATATGTCACCAAGCAAGGCCTGCCACCCTCCTGCGGTCGTCAGCCGACGGCCTGATCCCTTCCCATACGAACTCGTACCGACCATGACCATCACCGCCTCAGCCGCCTGGAAGGCTATTGATGCGCACCGGGATTTGCTTTCGCCCGTGCACCTCCGAGAGATGTTTGCCCGCGATCCAGGTCGCGTCACCAGACTCTCGCTCAACTTCGACAACACCATCCTCTTCGATTTCTCCAAGCAGCGCGTGGACGCGACCACGCTGTCGCTGCTGACTGCTCTGGCGCGCGAGGCCCGGCTCGACGAGTGGACAGCGCGCATGTTCGGCGGCGAGAAGATCAACGCCAGCGAAGAGCGCGCGGTGCTGCACGTGGCGCTGCGTCGTTCACACGGCCCCTTCCCCAGTGCTGCCCTCGACGTCATGCCCGAGGTTCTCGCTACCCGGCGGCGGATGGCGGCTTTTGCCGAGGCCATTCGTTCCGGCCAGATGCTGGGCTTCACCGGCTTGCCGATTCGCCATGTGGTCAATATCGGCATCGGCGGGTCTGACCTCGGACCGAAGATGCTGAGCAGCGCGCTGCGCTCGGTGTCGCACCCGGCCTTGAGCGTCCATTACGTATCGAACCTCGACAGCGCTCAACTGGCCCCGCTGCTGCAGACGCTCGACCCGCGGACGACACTTTTTCTCCTTGCCAGCAAGACGTTTACGACGCAGGAAACGATGCTCAACGCGCAGACCGCGCGCAACTGGCTGCTCGCCAACCTGGGCGATGCCGCAGCCATCGGACGCCATTTCGCTGCGCTGACCGCAAAGCCCGAGCGGGCCGTCGAGTTCGGCATCCGCGAGGACGCCATCTTTCCCCTCTGGGACTGGGTCGGTGGACGCTTCTCGGTGTGGTCGGCCGTCGGTCTGGCGCTGATGATCGCCATTGGTCCGCAGGCTTTCGGCGAGTTGCTCACCGGCGCCGAGCGTATGGATGAGCACTTCCGGAGCGCGCCCTACGAGCAGAATCTGCCCGTCGTCATGGCGCTGCTCGGCATCTGGAACACCAACTTCCTGGGCGCGGCGAGCAACGCCGTGCTGCCTTACAACGAATCGCTGAAGTACTTCCCGTCGTTCCTGCAGCAACTCGAAATGGAAAGCAACGGGAAATCGGTCGGCATCGACGGCCAGTCGGTCGCCTGTGCGACCAATCCCATCGTCTGGGGCGAACTGGGCAATAACGGGCAGCACGCGTTCTTCCAGCTTCTCCATCAGGGTGGGCGCCTCGTGCCTTGCGACTTCATCGCTGCCGTGCGCTCAGACTATCCCTTGCCGGGTCATCAGGAGGCGTTGCTCGCCAACTGCTTTGCGCAAAGCGCCGCGCTTGCTTTCGGCAAGACCGCCGCCGAAGCGCGTGACGAACTGGCGCGCAGCACGGCTGGCGAGGCGCTCGAAGCACTCCTGCCGCACAAGGTGTTTGCCGGCAACCAGCCATCTTCGACCCTGCTTCTGGCGCGCCTCGATGCGCCGACGCTCGGTGCTCTGGTCGCGCTCTACGAGCACAAGGTCTTCGTACAGGGAATCATCTGGGGTCTCAACTCATTCGACCAGTGGGGCGTCGAGCTGGGCAAAGCGGTTGCCAACAGCATCCTGCCGGCGTTTGCCGAGCCAGCGCTCGCCGCCAGACTCGACGCGTCGACGCAGGCGCTGCTGGCTTTCAGCCGGCAGAACCTGACGTGAGTTTTTCCCGGACCAATCCGGCGCGCCGAGAGTGCGCGCCCAGTTTGCAGCGAGGCATGAAATGACGACGAATGTGATCAGTGTTCCCAGTGCGCCGTTCTCCGGACAGAAGCCGGGGACATCCGGATTGCGCAAGAAGGTGTCCGTGTTTCAACAGGCACACTACCTAGAGAACTTTGTCCAGGCGATTTTCGATACCCTCTCGGGCCAGCAGGGAAAAACGCTGGTACTCGGCGGTGACGGGCGCTACCACAACGACGTTGCCATTCAGGTCATCCTGCGTATGGCCGCCGCCGCCGGTTTTGGCCGGGTTCTCGTCGGTCGCCAGGGAATCCTGTCGACGCCTGCGGCAAGCGCGGTGATCCGCAAGTGGCAGGCTTTTGGCGGGATCATCCTCTCCGCAAGCCACAACGAAGGGGGACCGCATGGCGACTTCGGAATCAAGTACAACCTGAGCAATGGCGGGCCGGCGAACGAGAGCTTTACCGATGCGGTCTATCGGCGCACGCAGGAAATCACCGTCTATCACACAGTCGACGCCCCCGCTGTCGATCTTGGGCGGCTTGGGGATGTCAGCATCGGTGATATGGTGGTCAGCGTCATCGACCCGGTCGCCGACTACGCCGAGTTGCTCGAGTCGCTGTTCGATTTCGAACGCATCGCCGGGCTGCTGGCGCGGCCGGACTTCCGCATGCGTTTTGACGCGATGCACGCGGTTACCGGGCCGTATGCGCATGCGATCCTTGAACAGCGGCTCGGCGCGCCGCCCGGCACCGTGGTCAACGGCATACCGCTGCCGGACTTCGCCGGCGGTCATCCGGACCCGAATCCGGTGTGGGCTGCGGACTTGGTAGGCGCTCTCGCCGACCCCTCGTCCGGCCTGTCCTTTGGCGCAGCGTCGGACGGCGATGGCGACCGCAACATGATCGTCGGGCGCAACTTCGTCGTCAGCCCGAGCGATAGCCTGGCTGTTCTGGCGGCCAATCATGCGTTGATTCCGGCCTATGCCGGTGGCCTGGCCGGGGTCGCCCGGTCGATGCCGACGAGCTGCGCGGTCGACCGCGTCGCCCAGGCGCTGGGCATTGCCTGCTTTGAAACACCGACCGGCTGGAAGTACTTTGGCTCGCTTCTCGACGCTGGCAAGGCAACGCTCTGCGGCGAAGAGAGTTCCGGCACAGGTTCCAACCACGTCCGCGAGAAAGACGGTTTGTGGGCCGTTCTCTATTGGCTCAACATTCTCGCCGTGCGCGACACCCCGGCTGACGTCATCGTTCGCGAGCACTGGCAGCGGTTCGGACGCAATGTTTACTCGCGCCACGACTACGAAGGAATCGAGACGGAGAAGGCAGACCGTCTGATGGAAGCGCTGCGCGCTCGCCTGCCTGAACTGCCCGGTGCGCTTTGCGCTGGCCAGCGCATTTCGGCTGCGGACGACTTTGCCTATACCGATCCGGTCGACGGTTCGCGCTCGGGCCGCCAGGGGATTCGTATCCTTCTCGAAGGCGGTTCGCGCGTCGTTTTCCGCCTCTCGGGGACAGGCACCGAAGGCGCCACGCTGCGCGTTTACCTGGAACGTTTCGTCGCCGACCCCAGCCAACACGAAATCCCAACGCAGGAAGCGTTGGCGCCACTCATCGCCTTGGCCGATGAGGTGGCGCAGATCAAGGCGATCACCGGAAAAGCAGGACCGAACGTGATCAGCTAGGATTTGGCGACACCCGACGGCGCCGCCAGATTCGACCACCAAAGCTCATAAGGGGATACGAAGATGGTTGACAAGAAGACTTTCCAATTACCGAAGCGGGCAATTGCGCTCGTTCTCGCCGGTGGGCGAGGTAGCCGGCTGCACGAACTGACCGATCGCCGCGCCAAGCCGGCCGTTCATTTTGGCGGCAAGTTTCGGATCATCGACTTCGCACTGTCCAACTGCGTCAACTCGCAGTTTCGACGCATCGGAGTCGTCACGCAGTACAAGTCGCACAGCCTGCTGCGCCACCTGCAGCGCGGCTGGAACTTCCTGCACGGCGAGGTCAACGAGTTCGTCGACCTGCTGCCCGCACAGCAGCGCGTCGATGAGGAGTCATGGTATCGTGGCACGGCCGACGCGGTGTACCAGAACATCGACATCCTGGAGACCTACCGTCCGGCGCCCGAGTTCGTCGTCATTCTGGCGGGCGATCACGTCTACAAGATGAACTATGCGCTGATGCTGGTCGACCATGTCGAAAGCGGCGCCGAATGCACGATCGCCTGCATCGAAGTCCCACGCAAGGAGGCGACGGGTTTTGGCGTCATGGCGGTCGATGAGAGCGGCATGATCACCGACTTCGTCGAAAAGCCAGCCGATCCGCCGGGGATGCCGGGCAATCCCGAGATGTCGATGTGCAGCATGGGCGTTTATGTCTTCAATGCCAAGTACTTGTATGCCGAACTGGCGCGCGACATCGTCGACTCGAACTCCAGCCATGACTTTGGTAAGGACATCATTCCGCGCGCGGTGGCCAACCGTGTCGCGGTTGCCCATCCATTTTCGCGCAGTTGCGTCGTCGCTCCCGACGAAGAGTTCAAGGGGCACTATTGGCGCGACGTGGGGACGATCGATGCCTACTGGGACGCCAACGTCGACCTGACGGCGACGGTTCCGGCGCTCAACCTCTACGATCGCAACTGGCCGGTGTGGACCTATCAACAGCAATTGCCACCCGCCAAGTTCGTGCATAACCACCTGGATCGGCGGGGGAATGCAATCGAGTCGTCGGTGTCGAGCGGGTCTATCGTTTCCGGTGAGGTGAATCGTTCGCTGCTGTTCTCGAGCTGCCGCGTTCATTCCTACGCGCGGGTCAATCTGTCGGTTCTCCTTCCGGATACGACGATTGGCAGCCGTGCGCGCCTGACGCGCTGCGTCGTCGACAGCGACTGCGTGATTCCGGCGAACATGGTGATTGGCGAGGACCCGGAAGAGGACGCGCGTCGCTTCCGGCGCACGGAAGAGGGGGTGACGCTGGTTACCCGAAAGATGCTCGAGCGTCTTGTCTAGTCGGGAAGGAACCAGGAACTTGCGCGTCCTCCATCTGGCTGCTGAAATCTATCCCCTGGTGAAGACCGGCGGCTTGGCGGATGTCGTCGCCGCGCTGCCGGCTGCGCTGGCGGCGCGCGGGCTCGACACCCGCGTCCTGGTGCCCGGAATGCCCGGGATCCTGAGCGGAGTCGTCGGGCTTAAGCGGGTCGTCCGTATCGGTCCTGCCTTTGGCGCCGCAATCATCACCCTGCGCCTGGGACGTTTGCCGGATAGCGGCGTGCCGATCTACGTGATCGACGCGCCGTTTCTCTATCGTCGCGACGGCAGCCCCTATCTTGGGCCGGACGGGCGCGACTGGAACGATAATCACCGGCGGTTCGCGCTGCTCGGCTGGGTTGCGGCGCACCTCGCTTCCGGCGAACTTGACCGCAACTGGCGACCCGATGTCGTTCATGCACACGACTGGCACGCGGGACTTGCGCCCGCCTACATCGCGCAGAACCCTGCTCTGAACACGGCCACGGTGTTCACGATTCACAATCTTGCCTTCCGCGGACTGTTCCCGCTCGATCACCACAACGATCTCGGCCTGCTCATTTCCGGGGCCGATCAGAGCGCACTCGAATTTCATGGACAGCTCTCGTTCATGAAAGCGGCGCTGGTGCACGCCAAGCGGGTCAATGCGGTCAGTCCGACCTATGCGCAGGAGATCTGCCT
>NZ_JAVMKF010000252.1:0-2980 GCF_031732815.1 Accumulibacter sp.
CGCTGCCAGTCACGTTCCTTCTCCGATTCACGCTTGTCGTACTGCTTCTTGCCCTTGGCCAAGCCGACTTCGAGTTTGACGCGCCCGCGCTGGAAGTGCAGATTCAGTGGCACCAGCGTGTACCCGGCTCGTTCCACCTGCCCGATCAGGCGGTTGATCTGCCTTTGATGCAAGAGCAGCTTGCGCGTGCGCAAGGGCTCCGGCCTGACGTGCGACGAAGCGGCGAGCAAGGGCGTCACGTGCATGCCAAAGAGAAACACTTCGCCTTCGCGCAGAACGACGTAAGCTTCCTTGACGCTGGCCCGCCCACCGCGAATCGCCTTGACCTCCCACCCCTCGAGCACAAGGCCAGCCTCAATCTTCTCTTCTATGAAATAGTCATGAAAAGCCTTCTTGTTGGCAACGATGCTCATGGTCTGGTTTCTCTGAAAAGCACTCCACGAGAATGCTAGAATGATCCATTCTACAGGAAACGCGAGGCTCGGCTAAGGATGGCCACGGTCAAGAAATCGGTGCTGATCGAACGCTCGTCGCAAGAAATGTTCGACCTGGTCGACCGCGTCGAAGACTATCCGGAGTTTCTGCCCTGGTGCAGCCAGACGTTCTGCCAGTACCGCGACGCAAGCAAGACGGTAGCGACGGTGCATATCAACTATCGGAACGTCAAATCTCACTTCACAACGGCGAATGACAAGGAGTCACCCTTGTGGATGAGAATCACGCTGGTCGATGGGCCCTTTCGCCGGCTCGACGGCTTGTGGCGCTTCACCACCCTCGCCGCACACGCCTGCAAGATCGAGTTCCATTTGTCGTACGAGTTCTCCAGCCGTATGCTGGAAAAGGCCATCGGACCGGTGTTCAGCCAGATCGCCAATACCTTCATCGATGCCTTCGTCAAGCGTGCGAACCAGATTCAGCGAGCCCCGCATGGCTGAGACGATCAGCGTCGAGCTCATCTATGCTCTGCCCGCAAGGCAACAACTGATCACCCTGAACGTACCCGCAGGAACCTCGGTTCGTCAGGCGATCGAACTCTCCGGAGTGCTCGACAAGCATCCGGAAATCGATCTGACCAAGAACAAGGTCGGCATCTTTGCCAAGCTGACCAAGCTCGACGCCATGCTGCGCGAGCGCGACCGTATCGAGATCTACCGTCCCCTGCTGGCCGACCCGAAAGAAGTCCGCAAGCAACGTGCCGCCGCCGGCAAGGTCATGAAAAAGGGCGCTGGCGACACGGAAGCCGGCTAGCGCGTCAGCGTACCGGCGCTGGCTTGCAATTCGTCTGCACGGCCTGCCGGCTACGCTCGATTTCGGCTGCGCGTTGCGTGTCGTCCAGATAGTAGCGCTCGCCCGCACTGTCGCGCAGGGCAACGCGCTCACCAGACTCGAGCACCTGCAGCGCGCGTCGCGCCGTGACACAGGCCTCCTGCCGATCGCTCGCGGCGCGCTGCTCGGCGGCGCTCTTCTCGGCCGTCTCGCGCGCCTCCTTCTGTCGCTTGCGGAAATCCATCTCGCGATCGGCCAGCGACGGACTATTCCCCGCCGTCGATTCCGGCGTTTCAGCGGCAAACGTCTTCTGCTGCCGCGCCGAGTTGATCGGCGGCGGACGGTCGGAGATGACCGTCTTCTTGTTGGCGTCCTGCCACTGGTAGATCTGCGCCCCAACAGCAGCGCTTGCAACCAGCAGGGCAACCGCGAAAATAAAGCGCTTCATCATCGTCGATTCTTCAAAGGGTGGCAGGCTGTATAATACTTTTTTGTGACCTCGGATTGTAGGCCATGCGTTTGATCCCCAAGGCGCTGACGTTCGACGACGTACTGCTCGTCCCCGCCCACTCAGCCATAATGCCGCGTGAGGTCCGCCTGCGGACGCGCCTGACGCGCAACATCAGCCTCAATCTTCCATTGGTGTCGGCCGCCATGGACACCGTCACCGAGAGCCGCCTGGCCATCGCCTTGGCGCAGGAAGGCGGGATCGGCATCGTACACAAGAACCTCAGCCCGAAGCTGCAAGCCGCCGAAGTCGCCAAGGTCAAGCGCTTCGAATCGGGCGTGCTCAAGGACCCGATCACGGTATCGCCCAACCTGTCGGTGCGTGACGTGCTGGGACTTACCCGCCAACACAAGATCTCGGGCTTCCCGGTGCTCGACGGCCAGGTCGTCGTCGGCATCGTCACCAACCGCGACCTGCGCTTCGAGACCAATCTCGATCAGCCGGTGCGAAACATCATGACACCGCGCGAGCGCCTGGTCACCGTGCACGAGGGCGCCACCGTCGAAGAAGGAAAGGCGCTGATCCACAAGCATCGGCTCGAGCGCGTGCTGGTCGTCAATGACGCCTTCGAATTGCGCGGCCTGATCACCGTCAAGGACATCATCAAGACCACCGAGCACCCCGAGGCCAGCAAGGACGCTGCCGGCCGACTGCGCGTCGGCGCCGCGGTGGGCGTTGGCCCGGGAACCGAGGAGCGCGTCGAACTTCTCGCTGAAGCGGGGGCCGACGTCCTGGTCGTAGACACCGCACACGGACATTCGCAATCCGTCCTCGATCGCGTCGCCTGGATCAAGAAGAACTTCACCGTGGAAGTCATTGGCGGCAACATCGCCACAGGCGATGCCGCACGCGCGATGATCGATCACGGCGCGGACGCCGTCAAAGTGGGAATCGGTCCAGGATCGATCTGCACCACACGAATCGTCGCAGGCGTTGGCGTGCCGCAGATCACGGCCATCCAGATGGTGCGCGAAGCCCTTGCGGACAGTGGCGTACCGGTGGTCGCCGATGGCGGCATACGCTATTCGGGCGACATATCCAAGGCGATCGCGGCCGGCGGCGACACGGTGATGCTGGGCGGCCTGCTCGCCGGCACCGAAGAGGCGCCCGGCGAGGTTGAACTCTTCCAGGGCCGCTCGTACAAGTCGTATCGCGGCATGGGTTCGATCGGCGCCATGGCAGCGGGAGCGGCCGACCGCTACTTTC
>NZ_JAVMKF010000253.1:0-2980 GCF_031732815.1 Accumulibacter sp.
CGAGCCGCTTGCAGATGCCTCCTACGCCGCGGTAGTCAGCGCGACGAGTCGTTCGGTTCTCGCGCTGAGCGAGCAGGTGGCGCGCGACATCCAGGCGCTGCCGGCACGTTGAACGTCAGCGGGCGTTGCCGGTGCTCGCCTGATACTGCCGGATCGCCGCGCGGCTGTTGACGAGGAGGCGCTCCTGCCCGAGCCGGTCGGCCAATCCGGAGGCCCTTACGGCTTCGAGAACACCGGGGTTCAGGCCGGCAAGCCAGACCGTACTCCCCGCTTCCGACGCGCGTCGCTCCCATTCGACGAGCATCTGCAGCGCGGAATATTCGATGTCGAAGACCCGGCTCAGGTCGAGGACCACGACGCAGGGCTGGTGCTGGGCGATCAGCGTGCGCACCTGTTCGCCGATCTGCTGCGTGTTGGCAAAGAACAGACGTCCTTCCGGGCGGAGGATGAGCAGCCCCGGGAAGGTTTCGTCATCCGGATGCTCCGGCGATACGGGGCGCAGCAGATCCTCGCCCCGCTTGCGCCCGATCACATAGACCTTGGGGTGGGCCGCCTGGCCCGCGAGGGCGATCATCGACACGACAATCGCCACGACGATGCCCTTCAGGGTGCCGAAGACGAGCACGCCAGCAAAGGCCACCAGGGCCCAGCGGAATTCCATGAGGCGAATACGGCGGATGGCGAGGAATTCCGCCGGCTGGATCAGCCCGATCGAGTAGACGATGACGACGGCCGCCAGCACCGCGTTGGGCAGCAGGCCGAGAAGGGGCGCGAGGACCAGCATCGTCGCGAGCGCGGCAGCGGCCGTCACCATGCCGGCCTTCTGGCTTTGCCCGCCTGCTGCGCGGACGACGGCGGTCTGCGACGTGCCTCCGCCGGCCGGCATGGCGCCGAACAAGGCGCCGCCGAGATTCGCCGCGCCGGTGGCGAGCAGTTCGCGATCGGCGCGTATTGGCGGGTCCTGCGGGTCGGCGAAGGCGCGACCGGCGGCAATCGATTCGGTGAAACTCATCAGCGCGATGCCGAGTGCGCCGGGCAGGAGTTCTTCGATGAGGGTCGGATCGGGTAGCGTGAGCGATGGGAACCCCTGCGGAATGAGCCCGACGGTGCTGATGCCGAGGGCATCGAAACCGAACAGCCAGGAAGCGGCAATGCCGCCGCCTACCGCGACGAGCGGTGCCGGCGAGTGTGGCCACAGACGTTCCATGCCGAAGAGCAGCAGCAGTGCCACGGCGGCGACTGCCAGCGTCAGCAGCGAGGTTTCCGGAAGGTGGTGAGCGATGTTGAGTGCGTCGCTGAAGAACCCGTGTTTGGTGATGTGGATGCCCAGCAGTTTGGGGACCTGGTCGAGCACGATGACGAGGCCGATGCCCGCCTTGAAGCCGGTGAGTACCGGAGTCGAGATGAAGTTGGCGACGAAACCAAGGCGGAGCAGCGACGCAGCGATGAGCAGCAGGCCGGTCAGCGCGGTCAGGGTTGCGGCGGCCGTCAGCAGGCGTGCCGGGTCGCCGTCCGGCACAGCCAGCCCCAGCTGTGTGCCGGCAAGGATAGCCAGCGTCGTCGTCGAGCTTACGCTGAGCACCCGCGAGGTGCCGAGCAGCGCATAGACCAGCATCGGCACCAGCGCCGTGTAGAGGCCGACGGCAACCGGCAGCCCGGCCACGGTGGCGTAGGCCATCGCCTTCGGGAGTACGACTGCTGCGGCCGTCAGGCCGGCGATGATGTCGAAGCGGAGTCCGGGAGGTGCGGAGGCGGAAGGTGCGTTCATGACAAGGGAGGCTCCTGCGGCGCGTCGCCATCCGGGCGGGTCTTCTCTTCGGCAACGGCGCTTTGCAGGGCATGGACGCTCACGGCGGCCAGCAGGCCGGTGAGCAGGATGCCGGTGAAACCAATGGCGATTGCCGCAATGCGCGAGACGAGGCGTGTCGGTACGAGGTCACCATAGCCGACGGTGAGCCCCGTGACGAACGCAAAGTACACGCCGTCGATGTATTTCCAGCCCTCGGCGTGGGCGACGGTGATGCCGAGCGATACCATCAATCCGCCGAGCGTCGACAGCACCGGCAGGATCACGCGAGTACCCCGCAGCAGGTATCGGAAAAAGCTGGTTCGGACCCGCTTTCGGCCAGCTTCGCTGAGTGGTTTGGGCGCCATTGCGTTCATGTCGCGGCGTTGAGGGTCAGACGAAGATGGTTCGTGTGGATCGCTCATGAGGGGTGTCCCGGTGCGGATGAGGTCAGGTCTAGGATGACATGGACGGTGCCGCCTTCCTGGTGCGATGTCATTGCCCAGCCGCAGCGACCGAAAACACCCAGCATGGCCGCATTCTGCGGCAGCACCTCGGCGACGAAACGTTGCAGTCCAGCGGCAACCGCGATGCGGCCCAGATGGGAGAGCAGTCGCCTGGAGATGCCGAGGCGGTGAAAATCCTCTTCCACGAGAAAAGCGACTTCCGCCGCTCTGTCGTCGATGCGTACATAGGTGCCGCCCGCGACGATGATCTCCCGCCCATGCTCCGTGACTGTGCCGAACAGCGTGACCCGCAGGTCAAAATCGATGTCACGGAAAGCAGCGAGTTCGTCTTTGGACAGTTCCTTTTTCGGGCCGAAGAAACGTAGGTAGATCGACTCCGGATCAAGTTTTGCAAAGGCTTCGACGATCCGCTGCTCGTCGTCGGGTCGAGCCGCGCGGATGCACAGTTCGAGGTTGTTGCGGAGCCGTTCCCGGGCCCGGTAATGCTTCGCGTCCGTCATTGCGCTGCCTCTCTCCTGCCAGTACGATGCGATGAGGTGATTGTAGTCCGCTGCCCGCGCAGTTGCCGGACGAACTGCGCCCGCGGCCTGCG
Organism: Accumulibacter sp.; assembly: GCF_031732815.1. GTDB lineage: Bacteria > Pseudomonadota > Gammaproteobacteria > Burkholderiales > Rhodocyclaceae > Accumulibacter. Next base: position 2,846 of record NZ_JAVMKF010000253.1, read on the forward strand.
GGATGCGGCGCAAGCAGACAAGTGTCCCGGGTGCTGGCTGCCGGGTAGCCCATACCCGTTTCCATCTGAAAGGAGCGTTCCATGTTCGATCTCTACATCGGCAACAAGAACTACTCCTCGTGGTCGCTGCGGCCG
>NZ_JAVMKF010000254.1:0-17641 GCF_031732815.1 Accumulibacter sp.
CTTCGGCGCGCAGGCGGGTGAGAATCTGTTCCGAATCGACCAGCGCTTTCGGGCAACCGAGCGACACGACGCCGATTTTCTGCGCGCGACTCATACGCTGGCCATCCACATCGAGCCTCGGCGACCGGCCAGCCATATCGGGAAGGGGAAAGGAAACGACACCTGAGCGCGTGCCTCAGTCAGTCTGGCTGGTTCGAGCATTTGCGTTTCGCCTGCAGGAAGAATTCGTCTTGGACATGGACGGCTCGGGACTATACCGAATTCGCTGGCACAGTGCGAGGCGCGAGCGGCACGCGCTCAGCCCGCCGCCGGCGCACGCGCGCCCTCGCCGCTCGGCGCAGCGCGCGTTTCATCGAGCATTTCGAGCTCGGCGATGAGCGGCGCATGATCCGAGCAGCGCGCCCAGGCCAGGCCTTGTGGGACGTGTGTGTCGAGCACGCGGAAGCCACGCACGTAAATCCGGTCCAGCGTCAGCCAGGGAGCGAAGCTCGGGAAGGTGCGCGCGACGCCGGCCGGCATCCGGCCGTCCGAGCGCCACGCCAGCAGGCGGTCGAGCAGACCCGGACTGGGTGATGCGGCGGGCGCCGCCGCGCCGACCTCGGCGACGCCAAGGCGGGCGTGCAGGATCTCGTGCACGCGCTGCTGCCAATCGTTGAAGTCGCCGCCAATGATCAGCGGTGCCGTCGCCGGGACCTCGCGCTCGACGAAGTCGGCGAGATAGCTTCCCTGGCGCAGGCGGCTGCGCTTGATCAGACCAAGGTGGACGCAGATCAGATGCACCTCGCGCCCGCGACCGCGACCACAACGCGTCACCGCGTGCAGCAACCCACGCTTCTCGAGCTGGTGATCGGAAATGTCATGGTTACTCGAGGTGACGATTCGATGCCGGGAAAGGATCGCGTTGCCGTGGTGCCCGTGCGGGTAGGCGGCGTTCATACCGTAGGCGCTGTGCTGATACGCGCTGCCGGCGAGGAAATTGAGCTGCGTACCCAGCGGCTGGTCGGGATGGCGAGCCAGCCGCTCGTTGCGGTCCTGCACCTCCTGCAGGAAGACGATGTCGGCATCGATCGCCTGCAGCGCCTGGCGCACGTCGGCGATGCGCGGCCGACCGCGGATGCCGGTGACGCCCTTATGAATGTTGTACGTAGCGACCCTGAGTTTCATCGTGAAAGCCGGTTCGGACGAAAGCGATGCGTGTTCACGCCAGAACCTGGCAGGAACCGTCAGCCAGCCGACGCGAGCGGTACGCACGATGCGCTGCCGGCCAGCGCAGGCGGGCGTAGCGACGCCTAGCGGCGGCTCGTTGCGACGGCCGGATCAAGGCCCCCCCCCTGGCGAAAACGATGGCTCGTCGGGCTCCGGCGCAGACCACTCGCGGCACACCCGGATCGTCTGCGCGCAACTTAACGTCTCACCGGTCAGTCCGCAGCGATAGCCGTCGCCGGTGTCGATGAAGTGCGCGCACTGCCGGCACTGGCCGAAGACGCGGTAGCGATTGAGTCTCTGCAGCGCCGCCAGAACGCGCCGGAGGTCCTCCGCGAAGACCTCCGGGTCGTTGCCGGCAGCGCGCAGCGCCTGATCGACGCGGCGCGGCCAGCTTGCCGCGAGGATGGCCTCGCCGGCTGTCGTGAGAACCAGATGAATTCGCTTGCCGTGCCGCGAATCGGCTTCGCGGACGATCAGGCCACGCCGTTCGAGGACGCTCAAGGTCTGCGAAACGGTGCCGCGCGTGATCCCCAGATAGTCGGCAACGGCGATCGGCAGGTCGCTGTAGCGATTGGCCTGCGCCAGATAGCTCAACACCTGCAGATGCACCGGGAGCAGGCCGTGACGGGCGGCATCCTCGCGCACCAGTTGATGGATCAGCGCGGCCAGGCGCTCGAAAACGAAAGTGGCCGGAATCATCCGCGTAATGTATCGCCTCGAAGCACTGCTTGACAAGTGGCCACGAGCCGCGTTATCGTCGTTTATGCATCGACTCGATGCATAAACGACGAAGCCGTACTCGTCTGCCCACCACCGCGTCACCTAGCCAAAGGAGTTCATCATGAGTCAAGCCATTTTCTTCCACGCCGGTTGCCCGGTCTGCGTTTCGGCCGAACAGCAGTTTGCCGGGTCACTCGATCCGGCCCGCTACCAGGTCGAGGTCGTCCACCTCGGCGAAAACACCAGCCGCGTCGGCGAAGCCGAAGCCCTCGGCGTACAGTCGGTGCCAGCAATGGTCATCGACGGCCAGGTGTTTCACATCAACTTCGGAGCGCCGCTCAGCGCGCTGAAGTAGGCCAGCGGCCGCCCGGCAAGCGCCCCGCCGGTGCCCGGGCGTCGGTGACCGACCGGCGGCCGCCGGCCCGGTCACCGGTCGACGATCGGCAAACCGCCGAATGGCTGGCGGAAATCGTCGCTCTGCTATACTGCGCGCTCGCTCCTTCACGCCGCCGCCGGCGAGCCGCCAAGCCATGAAATACCAGATCATCCCGGTCACGCCTTTCGAGCAGAACTGCAGCCTCCTCTGGTGCGAGGAAACGCAGCGAGCGGCGCTGGTCGATCCGGGCGGCGACGTCTCCCGCATATTGCGTGCAGTCGAGGCCAAGGGCGTCACGCTCGAGAAGATCCTGGTCACACACGGCCATGTCGATCATGCCGGCGCGGTCGCCGAACTGGCCAGCCGCCTGTCGCTGCCGATCGAAGGACCGCAACGCGAAGACCGCTTCTGGATTGATGGAATGCCGCAGCAAAGCCGGATGTTCGGTCTGGCCAGCGCGCGCGCATTCACCCCCGACCGCTGGCTGGAACAGGACGACGAGGTGACTTTCGGCAAGGTCACGCTGGCCGTTCTGCACTGCCCTGGACATACCCCCGGGCACGTGGTCTTCTTCGACCAGCGCAGTCGTCTGGCGATCGTCGGCGACGTGCTTTTTCAAGGCTCGATCGGCCGTACCGATTTCCCGAAAGGCGACTACGACACGCTGATCACGTCGATCCGCACGCGCCTGTGGCCGCTGGGCGACGACGTGGTGTTCATTCCCGGGCACGGACCCATCTCGACGATTGGCGTCGAACGGCGGACCAACCCGTTCTGCGGCGATTGAGCAGCCCTTCCGGAGTGTTCGAGCGGCGCGCGTGGCGCCCGCTCAATCCGCCGCGCGCGTCCCGGCTTGCCCGCCCTGCACCAGATGGCGGGCGCGCATGGCCATCGCCATGGCGAATGCCGCCTGGGTAAAGCTCAGGATCTCGGCAAATTCCTCGTCGCTCAGGCTGCGCGCATCGTCGCTGCTGCGGTAGACATTGACGAACTGGTGTTCGCGCACCGTCTGCAGAATCAGCTTGCCGACGCCGAGCGCTTCGAGGCTCTCCCACAGCTCGGGGTTTGAACTGCGCGTCAGGCGCATGACGAAACCGATCGGATCGTTGCGGCCAAAAACGGCAGCCAGGCGCAGAATCACTTCGAACGAGAGCGCCATCCGGCCGTTCTCCAGCGCCTCGATCAGCGACGGATCGTCGAGCCTGATCGCCGCGCCGACTTCGGCGATCGTCATTCCCGCCGCCTCGCGCGTCGAGCGCAGCAGCGCGCCGGTCTTCGCCCAGGCGGCAGATTGCGGCACGCTGGGCAGAACCGCCTTCAGCACCTCGCCCGCCGCTTCCAGCGGCTGACCGTCGCGCAAGGCGCGCGAGACCTTGCCCGCGGTCTGCAGCGTGCGTCCGGCAACGCCGGTCGCCGCGCTCAGGTCGAGCAAGCGGCCGGCCATCGCGCACACCTGATCAACCAGCCCGGGCTCGTCAGTCTCGGCCGCAGCCGGCTTCGCCTTGCCGGCTGCCGCCAAACTCGACCGTTTGACGGCGGCTGCCTTGCGTTTCTCCGGTGGGGACGATGACTGGCTCATGACTGGCCCTTGGTGAGGCATGCGTACCCGGCAGCTTTGGCCGGATCGCTGCTGGCTGCCTGGCTGACTGGAGGCGCGAGCGGGAGTCGAACCCACCTACACGGATTTGCAGTCCGGTGCATAACCGCTTTGCTATCGCGCCGCACTCACTTGAAAGACAGACTCCGCCAACCACCTGGGATAGTGCTGCTGAATCGCGACCGGGCATGTCGCTGGTCTGGCGGAGAATCTGGAGCGGGAGAAGAGTCTCGAACTCTCGACCTATACCTTGGCAAGGTATCGCTCTACCAACTGAGCTACTCCCGCATGAAGCGAGTGCGCATTATAAAGGCCTGGAGAGGCCTGTCAACCGCCAGCGCAAACGAAGGCGCGCGGCGCTTGCCTGCCGGGCGCGCCTCGGGTAAGGTGATGATCGATGAATACCCCCGAAACGACCGCCGACCTGTTGCAGAAACTGAGCAAGGATCTGGCGCGCAAACGGGCCCTGCTGGTCGACCGTTACCCGAATGCACGCAGTTCGCTGCGCCTGATGCTCGCTGCGCTCGGCATCACCGCCGTGCATAACGCCAGCACTTCCGCTGAAGTGCTGCGCCAAGTCAGGACACATCGTTTCGACCTCGTTCTCTCCGACTATCTGCTGGAAGACGGGCGCGACGGCCACCAACTGCTCGAGGAGCTGCGCCAGCAACACCTGCTCCCGCTATCGGCGGTGTTCATGCTGATCACCGGCGAGCGCACCTACCACAACGTCGTTTCGATTGCCGAACTGGCGCCCGACGACTATCTGATCAAGCCGTTCACGGCCGACGAACTGCACGCCAGACTGGCCCGCGCGTTGTACAAGAAGACCTTTTTTGCCGCGGTCTACGAGCACCTGGAGAACGGCGCCTTCGTCAACGCGCTGGCCGCTTGCGAACGCCTGGGCAAGCTGGAGAGCGGTTTCCATTTCGACGTGCTGCGCATCAAGGGCGAAATCCTGAATAGCCTCGGCCGGCATGGCGAAGCCCAGGTCGTCTATCAGCAGGTGCTCGCCCAACGCGCGTTACCGTGGGCGCGCATGGGACTGGCGATTGCCTTGCGCGGCCAGCAGCAACTCGCCGAGGCGGAGGTTTTCGCGCAGTCACTGGTGGACGATTACCCGGAATTCACCGCCGCCTACGATTTCCTCGCCGAAGTGCGCGAAGAGCTGGGCAAGCCGGGCGAGGCGCAGAAGGTTCTTCAGCAAGCCGCTGCCATCTCGCCGAACAATTCGCTCAGGCAGCGGCTGGTCGGCGACATGGCGACGCGCAACAACGATCTGACGACGGCCGAACGCGCCTACGGCAAGGTCATCGAACGGCGCCGCGGTTCGTCGCTGAAGAGCATCGACGACTACACCAATCTGGCGCGCGTGATGCTCGAACGCGGGGCGACCGAAGGCGCCCGCCGGGTAACCGACGAAATGCGCCGCAACTGGCGCGGCAACCGGCCGGGAGAACTGGCCGCGCTGATCATGGAAAGCCTCTGCGCGAGCAAGGAGGGCGACCAGGCGAAGGCGCGCGCGGCGGTTGAACAGGCGCTCGTGCTGCACGAAGCGCTGCGTGACGAAGGCGCCAGCACGCAGGTTTCCGAGAAGCTGGCGCTCGATCTGACGCACGCCTGCCTGGCCACCGGCAACGACGAAGCAGCGCACCAGATCGCCCGCCAGGTGGCAGCCGAGCACCACGAGAACAGCAGCGTGATCACGCTGGTCGGCGACATCTACGCCAAGACCGGCAAACAGCAGGACGGTCAGGCGCTGCTCGCCGAGGTCGGAAGGGAAATCGTCGAACTGAACAATCGGGGTGTCCTGGCTGCACGCAGCGGCGACCTGGAAGGCTCGGCACGCCTGTTGATGGAAGCGGCGGAACGCGTGCCTAACCTGCAGTTCCTGGTCAACGCGACGAAAGCCGTCTTTGCTCTGCTCGACCGCAGAGGCTGGGACCCGGTGCTCGCCAAGCGCGGTCTGCGTTACCTCGAGCTGGCGCAGAGCAAGGACATGCGCAACCCGCGCGTGCTCGCCGCGCGCGAGGTTTACCAGAAGGTCGCCAGCAAGTACGGCATCGCCATTCAGTCGTTTGCCCCCATACGACGCAGCGGCCGTTCAGGCGTCTAGGCCGACGCGGGGTAGCCGGTTTGACGTCTGCGGCGCCACTCACATAAGATGACCGCACGACGGGCGGGCCCTCCTCCGTCGGCCAGGACAGGAACATTCCGGGAACGATACGATTGCCGAGCGATGCGCATCCTCCTCCTCTGCCACAGTTTCAACAGCCTGAGCCAGCGCCTCTACTGCGAGCTCGCCGAGCGCGGCCACCAGATGTCGGTCGAGTACGACATCAGCGACGCGGTGAGCGAAGAGGCCGTCGCGCTGTTTCGTCCGCACCTGATCATCGCGCCCTACCTGCGGCGGGCGATTCCGGCCTCGATCTGGCAAGCGCACACCTGCTTCGTCGTGCATCCGGGAATCGTTGGCGATCAGGGTCCGTCGGCGCTCGACTGGGCCATCCAGAACGGCGAGCCGACCTGGGGCGTCAACGTACTGCAGGCGACCGGTGAACTCGACGGCGGACCAATCTGGGCGAGCGAGAACTTCCCGCTGCGCGCGGCGCGCAAGTCCAGCGTGTATCGCGAGGAAGTCGGCGCCGCGGCCAGCCGCGCCGTGCTCGCCGCCGTCGAGCGTTTTGCCGAGGGCGGCTGCACGCCGTGTCCGCTCGCCGAAGTCGTCTGCTCGCCGCGCGGCTGCCGACGACCGCTGATGCGGCAAACCGACCGGGCGATTGACTGGCAGACGGCAACCAGCGCCCAGGTTCTCGCCCGTCTGCATGCGGCGGATGGTTTTCCGGGCGTCGCCGACGAACTTTTCGGGCGCCCCTGCCGACTCTACGACGCCTGGCCCGAGGACACGCTGCGCGGCCCGCCCGGCGAGGTGATCGCCTGGCGCGAAACCGCGATCCTGCGCGCCACCGCCGATGGAGCCGTCTGGATCGGCCACGTACGCTGCCCGGACGCGGCGGTCCCGGTCAAGCTGCCGGCAGCGCAGGTCTTCGCCGCAGAACTCGCCGCGCTGCCCGAGGCGCCGTTCGTCGCCGCGGCGCACGGCAGCGCTGCCAGCACGCCCGATGCTGCCGCGGAAGATGCGCAGTGGGCCGGCCTGACGCCCGCCGGGCGCACCTGGCAGGACATCTGCTACGAGGAAGCAGATGCCGTCGGCTGCCTGCACTTCAACTTCTACAATGGCGCGATGAGCACGCGCCAATGTCGCCGCCTGCTCGCCGCCTACGCCTGGGCCTGTCGGCGGCCGACCCGGGTCATCGTCCTTTTCGGTGGCCGGGACTTCTGGTCGAACGGCATTCACCTGCAGCAGATCGAAGCCGCCGACTCGCCGGCCGACGAGTCATGGGCCAACATCAACGCGCTCGACGACCTGGCCGAAGCGATCCTGCGCAGCGAGAACCACCTGACGATCGCCGCCTTGCAGGGCAACTGCGCCGCCGGCGGCTGCTTCCTGGCGCGCGCGGCCGACCTCGTCTGGGCGCGCGCCGGAATCGTTCTCAACCCGCACTACCGCAACATGGGCAACCTCTACGGCTCTGAGTTCTGGACCTATGTGCTGCCCCGGCGCGTCGGGAGCGAAGCGGCGCGCGCCATGCTGCACGAACGCCGGCCGATGAGCTCTGCCGCGGGCGTGGCGAGCGGTTTTCTCGATGCCAGCCTGAGCGCCGATGCGCCCGCCTTCCGTCAGGCTGTGATGCGCCGCGCTGCCGCCGCGGCAGCTCACCCCGAACTGCCCCGGCGCCTGCAGGAAAAGCGCGCACGCCGACAAGCGGACGAGGCCAGCAAGCCGCTCGCCGCCTACCGCGCCGAAGAACTCGCCGAAATGCAGCGCAACTTCTACGGCTTCGACCCGAGCTACCACGTCGCCCGTTACCACTTCGTGTTCCAGACGCCACACTCGTGGACGCCGCGCCACCTGGCTGTCCACCGCGATCTCGCGTGGACCGTCCCGCAGTGAACCAGACGGCGAAAACGCGCCCACCAACGGTGCTCGTCGTCGACGACGAGATTCGTTCGCAGGAAGCGCTGCGCCGCACGCTGGAAGACGACTTCACGGTATTCACCGCGAGCGACGCCGAACAGGCGCAGCGCGTCATGGAAAGCGAATGGGTGCAGATCATCGTCTGCGATCAACGCATGCCGGGAACTACCGGCGTCGAGTTCCTGAAAGCGGTGCGCAGCCAATGGCCCGATACGCTGCGCATCATCCTTTCCGGCTACACCGACGCCGAAGACATCATCGCCGGCGTCAATGAAGCGGGAATCTACCAGTACCTGCTCAAACCCTGGCAGCCCGAGCAGTTGCTGCTCACCCTGCAGACGGCGGCGAACGTCCATCGCCTGCAGCAGGAGAACCAGCGCCTGTCGGTCGAACTGCGCGCCGCCGAGCCGGTGCTGGCGCGCCGCGTCGAACAGAAGAGCGAGCACGCGCGGCGCAGTTTCGGCCTGAACAGCCTGATCCGCACGCCCGACAGCCCGCTCAACGCGGTCTGCGCGTTGGTCGAAAAGATCGCCCCCTACGATCTGTCCGTGCTGATCAGCGGCGAATCGGGCACCGGCAAGGAAATGATCGCGCGCGCCATCCACTACTGCAGCCGGCGCGCCGACAAGGCCTTCGTCGTCGAACACTGCGGCGCGCTGCCCGACCAGTTGCTTGAAGCTGAACTCTTCGGCTACAAGCGCGGCGCCTTCACCGGCGCCTACGAGGACCGCACCGGCCGTTTCCAACAGGCCGACGGCGGCACCATCTTCCTCGACGAGATCGGCGATACCAGCGCGGTTTTCCAGGTCAAGCTGCTGCGCGTCCTGCAGGAAGGCGAGTTCCGCCCGCTCGGCGCGGCGCGCCCGCATTCGGTCGATGTGCGCGTCGTCGCCGCGACGCACCACGACCTGGAAGCCGACGTTCGCGCCGGAAGCTTTCGTGAAGACCTCTACTATCGGCTGGCGACCGTCACCCTGCAAGTCCCGGCACTGCGCGAGCGCGCACAAGATATCCCGCTGCTCGCCGCGCGCCTGCTCGCCGCGAGCGGGAAAGCGCTGGGCAAGCCGGTCGACGGGTTTACCAGCGAAGCCCTCGCCTGCCTGACTGCCTACCGCTGGCCAGGCAACGTGCGCGAACTGCAGAACGAAATCCTGCGCATGCTCGCCCTGGCCGACTCGCCTCGTCTGGGCGCCGAATTGCTCGCCGCGCGCATTCTGCGCACGCCGGCACTCGATCCGACGGCAGACGAGCGGCGCGAAGCGGGCGCTGCCGACGGCGCACTGAAGGAGCGGATGGCCGAACTGGAAGCGCGTGTCCTCAAGGAAGCGCTGATTCGCCACCACTGGAACAAGTCGCGCACTGCCAGCGCCCTCGGCCTGTCGCGCGTCGGCCTGCGCAACAAGTTGCTGCGCTACGGACTGGAACGTTGATGAAACTCCTCTGGCTGCAAGCCGCAGGTTGCGGTGGCTGCACGCAGTCGCTGCTCGGCGCCGAAGCGCGCAGCGGCGTACTCGCCCAACTGGCCGCCGGCGGCATCGAATTCGTCACCCACCCCGGCTTGTCCGAAGCGAGCGGCAACGAGACGATCGAACTGCTGCAGGCCGCCGCCGACGCCCGCCTGCCGATCGACCTCCTGTGCGTCGAAGGCGCGCTGCTGCGGGGTCCGAACGGCAGCGGGCGCTTCCAGATGCTCGCCGGCCGCCCGCTGATCGACTGGGTCGCGCAGCTTGCCGGGCACGCCCGGCACGTCCTCGCCATCGGCACGTGCAGCGCCTACGGCGGGATCGTTTCCGGCGGCGACAACATCGGCGAAGCCTGCGGGCTACAGTTCGACGGCGATCAGGAAGGCGGTCTGCTCGGCGCCGATTTCCGCGCCCGCTCAGGACTGCCGGTGATCAACGTCGCCGGCTGCCCGACACACCCCGGCTGGATCGTCGACACGCTGCTCCTGCTCGCCGCCGATGCCCTGCACGCTGGCGACCTCGACGCCTGGCAGCGGCCACGCTTCTACACCGAACAGCTCGTTCATCACGGTTGTCCGCGCAACGAGTTCTATGAATTCAAGGCGAGTGCGCAAAAGCTTTCCGACCTCGGCTGCCTGATGGAAAACATGGGCTGCAAGGGAACCCAGGCGAACGCCGACTGCAACCTGCGCCTGTGGCACGGCGTCGGCTCGTGCCTGCGCGGCGGCTTTGCCTGCATCTCCTGCACCGAACCCTCCTTCGAAGAACCGGGCCACCCGTTCATGGAAACGCCGAAGATCGCCGGCATCCCGACCGGTCTGCCGGTGGACATGCCGAAAGCCTGGTTCGTCGCCCTCGCCGCGCTGTCGAAATCGGCGACCCCGACACGCGTGCGCGAGAACTCGCGTTCCGACCACCCGCTGATCGCCCCCGGCATGCGCAAGAACGGCAAGAAATGACCCGCCTGACGATCGGCCCGTTCAACCGCGTCGAAGGCGATCTCGAAGTCCACCTGGAAGTCGCCGACGGTCAGGTCGCCTCGGCGGAAGTCTGTTCGCCGCTCTACCGCGGCTTCGAACACCTGATGCTCACCCGCCACCCGCTCGACGCGCTGGTCGTCGTTCCGCGCATCTGCGGCATCTGCTCGGTGGCGCAATCGGCCGCCGCCGCCGCCGCGCTGGCCGCCGCCAGCGGCCTCGCAGCGCCGGAAAACGGCCGCCTGGCGAGCAATCTGATCCTCGCCTGCGAAAACCTGGCCGATCACCTGACGCACTTCTACCTCTACTTCATGCCGGACTTCGCGCGCCCCGCGTATCGCCGCCGCGCCTGGCACGCGGCCACCGAACAACGCTTCAAGGCAAGCAGCGGCGACGCCCTGCGCGAGTTTCTGCCAGCACGCGCCGAACTGCTTCGCATCCTCGGCTACCTCGCCGGCAAGTGGCCGCACAGCCTCGCCCTGCAGCCCGGCGGAACGACCCGCGCCGCGACGGCAACCGAAAAGATCCGTCTGCTCGCCCTCCTGCGCGATTTTCGCGGCTTTCTGAGCAGCGTCGTCTTCGCCGATTCGCTGGAAAACGTCGGCGCACTGCGGCGCCCCGAAGAACTCGCCGCCTGGGCCAAGGACCGCGCCGGAGACCTGGCGCGCTTCCTGCGCATTGCCGACGATCTCGACCTGGCCCGGCTCGGACGCGCGAGCGACAACTTCCTCAGTTACGGCGCGTATCCGCAAGCACCAGGCGCAGCCGCGCGGCTGCCCGACCGAACCGGCAATTCCGCCAGCACCGCAGCGCCCCACCTGTTCGCGCGCGGCGTCTTCTGGCGCGGCACCCGGCAAGCCTTCGACGAAGAGCAGATCAGCGAAGACGTCGCGCACGCCTGGCTGCTCGGCGATACGGCACAACACCCGGCGCACGGCGAAACCCGGCCGCTGCTCGGCGAACTGACCGACAAACCGACGGCCTACACCTGGTGCAAGGCACCACGCTACGCCGGCCAGGTCGTCGAAACCGGCGCGCTCGCCCGCCAGATGGTCGCCGGCCAGCCGCTCGTCCGTGCGCTGGTCGCAACCACCGGCGGCAGCGTCCTGGCGCGCGTCGTCGCCCGCCTGCTGGAAGTCGCCCTGCTCGTCCCGGCGATGGAAAACTGGGTGCAAGCACTGACCCCGGGCGAGCCTTTCTGCCACCAGTGGCGCCCGCCCGACCAGGCAAGCGGCAGCGGCCTGGTCGAAGCCGCACGCGGCGCGCTCGGCCACTGGCTGCGCATCGAGCGCGGCCGCATCGCCGCCTATCAGATCATCGCCCCGACCACCTGGAACTTCTCGCCGCGCGACGCCCAGCAGGTGCCCGGCGCCCTCGAACAGGCCCTTGTCGGCCTGCCCGTCGAGCCCGGCGAAAGCGCACCGCTCAGCGTCCAGCATGTCGTCCGCTCGTTCGACCCGTGCATGGTATGCACCGTGCACTAAGCTTCAGGCGTTTGACACGATAAACCTGTCCAGATCGAGTGCTCGCCCTGCGCCGTGGTCATGCTCTGCAGGCAGGAACCGCACCCTTGGTCCGCCAGTGACCACGGTACCCGAATCACGACGCCGGCAGTATCAACGAGGCTTGAAGCCCGCCCAATGAAGATTTGGCCAACACCAGATCACCACCGTACATTCGCGCCAAATCGGCGGTTATGGCAAGCCCCAACCCCGTACCGGGTACCTGCTCGTCGGCGCGCGCACCCCGTTTCAGCACATGCTCGCGTTCGCTCTCGGCGATCCCCTTTCCGTCATCATCGATGCGCACACAAACTCTGCCGGATTCCTCAGAGATTTGAATCTCGATCCGTGATCTCGCCCACTTCGACGCGTTATCGATCAAATTCCCCAGCATTTCCTGCAAATCCTGTTCTTCGCCACGAAATACCCGATTGGCTGGATCAGGAAACAATACGATTTCGACCTGGCGGTCTGCATGCACCCGATGCATCACCCGTACCAGTCCGCGGATGACCGGTTCAACGGCGGTACGCATGCCCGGAACTTGTCCCGATCCGGCGGCTTGTGCCCGGCTGAGGTGATAATCAAGGTGCTTGCGCACCGTGTCTACTTGCGATGCGACCAGACGTGCCAAGTCGTCATCTCGTGTCTGCGAAGAATTGGCGGCATTGGCGATGACACTCAGCGGTGTTTTCAGCGCATGGGCAAGGTTACCCGCTTGTGTTCGAGCACGCTCGACCACTTCGGCGTTCTGCGCCAGCACCGTATTGAACTCAATCACCAGCGGCATGATCTCGCTTGGGAAGGTGCCTTCCATGTTTCGCGCATCTCCGTTCCTGACGCGCCCCAGGGCATCCTGCATGCTGCGCAGTGGGGCAAGCCCGGCGAATACTTGCATTGAGGCAGCGAACGTCAATCCCATTCCCAGTATGCCCAATGCCAACCAGAGATGATCTTTCAAGTCGGCGACAGGTCCTGTCATCAGAGTTTCATCAGCCGCAACGAACAACCTCAGGGACTGCGTGTCAATGGTGACGGTACGCTCCAGCACTCTGAGAGCAACCCCTGGCCGGCCTTCAATCCGATGCCGATGGATTTCTCCGTCCGCAGGGGTATCGGCTGGCACGGCCAATGTTTCGTCCCACAGTGAGCGAGAACGCAACACCGCCTTGACGGGTACTTCACCCGCTGCAGCAATCCGGTCTATTTGCCAATACAGGCCGGACAGGGGTTTATTGAGGCGCGGGTCACTCGGAACCAGTCGTACCTGGACCGCATTCTGATCATCGAGAACCAGTTGGCCCGTAAGTTGATCCAGATGATTCTTTAGTTCCGCATCGAACTGGGCTTCGACGTGCTGATGAAAAAGTCGGCCAAGCCCCCAGCCTGCAAGCAGGATCGAAATGACGATCCAGACAAGCGTCCCGACCAGGAGACGCAAACGCAGCGAGTTACGCAAGAGAGCGAACTTCATTGCGCTTTGTTGAGTCGGTAGCCTAATCCGCGCACGGTCTCGATCAGGCCCGGCGGCAATTTCTTGCGCAAGCGCGCGATGAATACTTCGACCGTATTCGAGTCGCGATCGAAGTCCTGAGCGTAAATATGTTCAGTCAGTTCCGCTCGGGAAACGATTTCACCCGGGTGGTGCATCAGGTAGGCCAGCACGCGGTATTCATGGCTGGTCAACGTCAAGGCAGTTCCGTCCACACTCACACGGCCACTGCGCGTATCCAGTGTCAGCGGACCACAAACCAGCTCGGTACTGGCATGACCACCGGCACGGCGAATAAGCGCCCGGAGCCTCGCCAGCAGTTCTTCCATGTGAAACGGCTTGGTCAGATAGTCGTCTGCACCGGCATCGATGCCGGCCACTTTCTCTCGCCAAGTGTCGCGCGCGGTGAGGATCAAGACCGGCAAGGTACGCCCCGCCGCACGCCATTTTTTCAGTACCGTGATGCCATCCATCTGCGGCAGGCCAATGTCGAGCACGATCGCGTCGTAAGCTTCAGTCTCCCCCATGAAGTGGCCGTCGACCCCGTTGTGTGCGACATCGACGACATAGTGCAGCGACCGGATGCCTTCGACAAGTTGGCTAGCCAAAGTCAGCTCATCTTCGACGACCAGAATACGCATCAGCGAGATTCTCCTTGGCGATGTAGCTTGTCGTTCTTTTCCTTGAAACCGAGGATGGCCCCGTCGCGAGCGAGAATCTTCAGCTTGATCAAGGCGCCTCCCTTGCGCAATAACTTCACTTCATAAACCCACTCACCCTTTTCGCGCTCGAGTTCAACCTCCATGACCTGCCCTGGATAGTCACGCTCGACCCGATCAAGAATCGTGCGCAAGGGGAGCACGTCCCCCGCCTCGACGGCTTGGCGGGCACGCTCATGGTCGGGGCTATCGGCCGCGCAACTGACTCCCGTGCCCAACATGGTCAGCATCAGCGAGCTGAGCAAGCCTGTCAGGGTGCGGCGCGATTGGACGATGATTTTCGACGACATCTTCAACTCCGCGGTTTTCCCGCCTGATCTTTTAGCGCATCGCGCCTGAACGCAGGATGAACAGGCCATTCAGCATTGATTCAGGCGGGGTGGCGCAAAGTGCGCACCACAGTTCGCTAACCGCCAGGAGAAACGCATGAAGAACAGGCTGGTCGTCACCTCAGGAATTGCTGTCATGATACTCAGCACCGCCACCTTTGCCGGTCCTCGCGAAGACCTGCTCGCCCAGTATGCGGCAGCCGCAAACGCCAGGGGTTTTTCCGCAGCACGCGGCCAAGCCTTGCATACGCAAAGCTTTTCGGGTGGGAAGCCGGACACACCCTCCTGTACCACCTGTCACGGCAAGGACACCCGGGGTGCCGGACGGGCGCCGAGCGGCAAGACGATCGAACCGCTTGCCGTGTCGGTGACGCCGGCGCGCTATACCGATCCCGCCAAGGTCGAAAAGTGGTTCAAGCGCAATTGTACCGAGGTATTGGGACGCGAATGTAGCCCACAGGAGAAGGGTGACTGGCTCACCTTCGTGATGAATCAGTAGTTCAATTGGAACGATGTCAAGAGCAGCCAAAGCGCGCGGGAATCTGCTGCCGCCAAGCAATCCGCCACGAGAATTACCGACCTGGAGCCGGGTCAAGGGCGGGCCACCAGACCCGCATGGCAAACCCTTGATGCGGCAGAGCGACCGGTACGCTGCGGCACGACTCGGCGCGGGACCTCTTCACGTCTGCAGGCATGCTGTCCCGCGCTCTTCGCCACCCTATTTCCGCGGTTTCTGACCGCCGACGACAGAAGGAGACCCCCGTGCGAATTCCCCAACGCCCGCTTGCCATCGGCCTCGTGACCCTGGCCTTCTCTGCCCTTATTTTGGCCCGTGCTCAGGCCGGTGACCGCCATTTCTTTTCCCCGGTAGCCGATCCGCTTGTCAAGGAGGAGTGTGGCGGCTGCCATCTAGCCTTTCCCCCCTCGATGCTCCCGGCACGATCCTGGCAACGCATGATGGGCGAGCTGGACAATCATTTCGGCGATAACGCCAGCCTCGATCCGGCCACCGCGGAGAAGATCAGGAGCTATCTCGTTGCCAATGCGGGTGATGCCGCTGGCCAGCGCTACAGCAGCAAATTGCTCAAAGGCGTTGTCGCCGGAGCTGCTCCGCAGCGCATCACTCAATTGCCCAAGTGGGTGAGCGAACATCGCAAGGTTCCCGAGTGGGAGTGGCGCCACAAGGACGTGCGCAGCAAAGCGAACTGTGTCGCCTGCCATACCGCAGCAGAACAAGGTTATTACGAAGAATGACTATTTCAGACATTTTCCTGAGCAGGAGGATTTCACCATGCGACCATCAGCCATCACTGTACTGCTTGCCACTGCTTTCTTCTCCATTTCGAGCCATTCCCAGGATGTGCGCTCTGCCAATACCGACAAGGCGAGATGGCTGTCGATCACCGAGGTGCACACCAGACTGGAATCTGCCGGCTATCGGAATATCGAGAAGATCGAACGTGAAAGCGGCAGCTATGAGGTCAAGGCCACCGACCAGGCGGGCCGGCGGATCAAGCTGTATGTGCATCCGCAAACGGGCGATATCATCGACCAGCGGCAGCGTGACGCCAAGCATGTCAAATACGACGGTGGCCATGCCAGTAGCAGACAGCGGAATTCCGCTGAGTGCAACGAACGACGCTGCCGAGACGACTTGCCCCAAACGGGAGCCATTCAACCTGCCTCCGGAAAATGACCCATCAGGAGTTCTGACATGAAAATCTTGCTCGGTTCTCTACTCGCCATCGTCACTCTGGCCTGGGGAGTGGACGTACTTGCCACGGGTGGCACCAGTCGCGGCACGCTGCCATGGGTAATCCGGCAGGAAGCGCTCTATCTGAGTGGTCTGCTGTCGATCGCTTTGATGTCGCTGGCGATGTTCTTGTCCACACGTCCCGCCTGGCTCGAAACCCCGCTGGGCGGGATGGATCGAGTCTATCGGACGCATAAATGGTCCGGAATTCTCGCGGTGAGCTTTGCCATCGTGCACTGGCTGGTCGAGGAAGTCGTCGGAGACATTCTCAAGGCGATGGTCGGACGCGAAGGCCGCATACCCAAGGAGCAATTTACCGGCTTCCTGGAAGTGATGCGCGACCTGGCGAAGGACCTCGGGGAGTGGGCGTTCTATCTCGTGCTGGTGATGCTGGTCATCACCTTATGGAAGCGGTTTCCCTATAAGACCTGGCGGGTAGTGCATCAGGCCATGCCGGTGCTCTATCTGATGCTGGTGCTCCATGCCGCCATGCTCGCTCCGACTGATTACTGGACCCAGCCGCTCGGCATTCTCATCGCTTTGCTTGGCGTTGGCGGGATCTATGGCGCTCTCTGCTCTCTGCTCGGCCGCATCGGGAGGGTACGCCGTGCTAGCGGGACCGTGACAGCCATCGACCAAGCTGCCCCGGATGTGCTTACCGTCAGTTGCCAGCTCGACAACAAATGGCCTGGCCATCACCCTGGTCAGTTTGCATTCATTACCTTCGACGAGAAAGAGGGGGCGCACCCATTCACGATCGCCACTTCCGATCGCGGTGATCGAAGCATGAGTTTCCAGATCAAGGCGCTCGGTGACTACACCCGAACCCTGGGCAAGCGACTGGAGGTCGGTCAAGCCATCAACGTCGAAGGGCCTTATGGACGCTTCGACATGGCCCGTCATGATTCGAGCGCCAGACAAATCTGGATTGCCGGCGGGATCGGAGTAACGCCCTTCCTCGCCTGGCTGGATGCCTTGCAACAGACGTCGAGCCCGGTTTCCGCAGATCTCCACTACTGCACCCGTGATCGACGCAATGATCCGTTTGTCGCCCGTCTCGAGACAGCTTGCGCCGCGTTGCCTGGCATCCGGCTGCACATTCATGGCGCCGATCAGGATGAAAATCAGGGTGAAATATTGACCGCTGCCGATGTCGCCGCTGCGCAGGCTGGCTCGTGCCGGTCCGAGATCTGGTATTGCGGGCCGCAAGGTTTGGCAGAAAAGCTCAAACATGAACTCGGGCGTAGCGGACACCGTCGGTTCAGATTCCACCAGGAAGCCTTCGAGATGCGGTGAGACGGAAGAGGGCCTCCGCGCTTGGAAGTCACATGGGTGCGAGGCTGAGAATCCGGAGCCGAACGTCGTCGTCCCCAGCGGCGCGCTCGCGCTTCACGGGTACTCTCGGCATTGTGAAGCAACCACCCCAGAGCGCCTCGCCCCGAGGCGACCACCCGCCGGCGACGATTTT
>NZ_JAVMKF010000255.1:0-2945 GCF_031732815.1 Accumulibacter sp.
CGGTGCCGCACTCAAGCGCCGCCGCGGATTTGCAGCTCTGCCGAAAGGACACCGAAAATCGAACGCCTCGCAGACCACTTGCGACAACTGTGTTCGAGTCATATCGATACGTGCGGCCATCTCCCGAACGTATTCCAGCGCATCACCTTCCCACAGCCGCTTCGCCAGATCCATAGGCGAAACCATAAGGAAAAACCGCTACGGTGTTCAGCGGAGATCTGGCGCAGGGTAAGCGCCGTGTGCGGGACCTATAACCTCCGCAGGCCTTTCACAGCGGCGGACGTAACACACGGGTTCAAGCACGCCGGCTGCACGCAGACGCTGCTCAGCGATTCGGGCCTGGAGATCCTGCGTCAGGCGAGCAAGGGACTGCCCCGGCATGCGGCGCGCATTCTGCGTACCGCCATGCGTCTGGCGGTACCGCGCGGGCTCAATCATCTGCCCGACGACCTGTTGCAATTGGCCATCGAGGAACTCCGATGAGCCGCCGTCGCAATAGCCTGTTCCCCGAGGGCCTCTCCGACGAAGCCGCTGCCGCGCTCTGCGACTTCCTCTTCCGGCTCGCCACCGCCTGCGAGAGCCACTACCTCGTACAACTGCGCCGTCATCACGATCGCCAACGGAACCTCTACGATCCCGAGGAACCCTGGCGCTTCCCGCCCAGCGATCCGCGAGCCCGATAGACCTCCTGTCCCACGCTGCAGCCGGGGAAAATCCGCCCGGCTACAGCGTGGGACATTCTTCTTGTCTCACCCCGGAACAGCTCGGGACGGAGAGGCTCGGATAGGGCGGGACGTAACAGCAGGCACTGCTCGTGGTCGCCCTTCACCACTTCCTGAATGCCTGTCACCCACGCCTTGAGCACGCTCTCGAAGGCTGCCTTGCCCCCTTCAAATTTCACTTTGTCGGCTTGGCGGATGCCTCTGCCAGAACTCGGCAGGGTGATCATGTCATGTTCGGTCAGCTTGGCTCAGTAGCTGCGAATCTCGGTCTGCCTGGTAGATCGTGGCGACAGCAAACATCAACGTTCGACGATAGTTATATGATTGCAAGTTCATTGTGGAGGAGGTGCAATGATGCCGGGATAGGCGCGTCGTGGGGAAGCGTTACTGACTGCGGGAGAATGTCAATGGCGGCCAAAAACCGCCGAAATCTGGCGCGGCCGAAAATTCGGGCACGAAAATTGCCGGCCCGGAGCCGGGTCAAGGGCGGGCGCCAGCCCGGCGCAGCAACCCCTTGACGCGGCGGAGGGACGGGTACGCTGGAGCATGGCTGTAAGCGCGGCAGTTCCGCGCTTACAGCCATGCTGACCTGCGCTTTTCTGCGCCAGATTGCCGCGGTTTCTCACCGCCATTAACAGAGAAAGACAGATGCTTCGCCCACAAGCTCCACCGAGCTCCATACGGTTTGGATCAGATCCCAGGAGGTCAAAACCAACCGCATCACCGGTCAACTGACCGGAACTCGCAGGGCTCCGCTTATCGAAGAGCATTTGCTGTCAAAACAGACTGGGCCACCTCTCACCTCTCCGCGAGCGCGGCGACAGCCGCGGGCGCGGGGAAGTCCTGTTCGTTCGCCAGTGTCATGAATCGGAACGACGGACCACTTGCGGATGTGGCGGGGAATCTCCTATCCTCTATGAGCTTGCCGCGGTCGCTGTGGGTATGCACCTGTGCGATGGCCGCGGCGAAACGGTCCGCAAGGGACACAATGAAGTTCCTTGCGAGGTTCATGTCCACATCATGGAAGGCTCTTGCTCCTCGTTTCGCTGGTCGCTGCTCTGACATCGGGCGGCCTCGCTGGAAAGCTTGCCGATTTGCTGGCTTGGCGTTTTTTTTTTGCAAGACGGCGAGCGGCTGCGCTCAAGCCTTGCTGGGGTTGTCCCGTCGCTCGTGAACGGGGGGCTTGGAGGCTTCCGACGACATGCCCCCAAGACGCGACATGAGCCAATGCATCAGTCTGCCAAGTTCGGTCGGGAATGAAAGCACTGCGAGAAGGAGAGACTGTCTGTCTTGGGTCAACCGAAGATCAGAGGGACTTTCAGTTCATGGCCGATACGCGCATTCTGCTCAAGACAGTGGCCATCGCCCTGCCGTTTGGCTTTGCGGCTTTTCTTTGCATCTACGGCGGTCTGGCGCTTTACGTCCCGGGAACGCAGATCATCACCGACCCGCGCGAGATCTTCGTTACCCTTGGCGGAGCGCTGACCGGACCGGCGGGCGCTCTGCTCATCGGCGTCCTGGCGGGAATCTACGACCCGGTGCCCGGCCTTTATCCGGCCACGATCGCGATGCATGTGACCGGCGCCCTGTGGATGGCCTTCGCCTACAAGAAGCTGGTCTTCGAGCGGTTTTCTTCCTGGCTGTTCTTTCCCGCCTGGATCGCGCTGGTCGCGGCCTATTACCTCGCCTTCGTCATGCCTGTGTTCGTGCTCGCAACGAGCCTGCTTCCCGATTTGTCTGCGCAGGTTTTTCCCGACGGCTTATCGGCCCAGGCACTGGCGACTTTCTATCGCGCCGTGATATGGCCTGAGCTTGTCCTGACATCGCTCATCACCGCGGCCATTCTGGCGTTGCTTCCGATGAGGCTGCGCAAGCCCCTATGGTAAGTTGCATTTTCGCCGACCTGCGCGCCTGCCTGAGGATGCGCCTCATGACGAGCACCCATGTCGTGTTGAGACGCTTCGCCATCGGTCGATCTCAGCCTGCTGGTTGCGACCTTGATGCTCGATGCCTGTCGTATCCCAGACGCGCTCGCACAGGTTTTCCGACGGCACGCCTGGACAAGGGTGGAGAACCGTTACATGCCACGCGATGGCCCGAGCCAGGCTTGACCCCGGATGTCACGACGGTACTTCTGTCGCTGACCCCGGTAAAAGCGCACGCGGCGTGCGTGTCCTTTCGGCAACCCTGCGTGAAATCCCTGACGGCGTCTGGTAGCGTAGG
>NZ_JAVMKF010000256.1:0-2920 GCF_031732815.1 Accumulibacter sp.
TTCGTACTCGCGAATTCCGCCCGGCGCCTGCACTTCGGCGATGTCGCCGGCAAATTTGCCGATCAGCGCGCGGGCGATCGGCGAATTGATCGAAATCTTGCCGGCCTTGATGTCGGCTTCGTCCTCGCCGACGATCTGGTAGCTGACGCGTGCTCCCGAATCCTGATCCTCCAGATCGAGCGTCGCGCCGAAAACACAGCGGCCATCCGCGTCAAGCAGCTTCGGATCGATAATCTGCGCGTTCGCCAGCTTGCTCTCAACCTCCTTGATGCGTCCCTCGATGAAGCCTTGCCTTTCCTTGGCGGCGTCGTATTCGGCGTTCTCCGACAGGTCGCCGTGCGAGCGCGCCTCGGCTATCGCGGCAATTGCCCGGGGTCGCTCGACGGTCTTCAGGTGGTGCAGTTCGGCGCGCAGCCGCTCGGCGCCGTTGACGGTCAGAGGAATCTTGTTCATATCGTTCTTCGCCAGCAGCAGAGCCGATGTGGCCGTGGGTACGGTCGGCCCTGGACAGGGTTGAGGTTGATCAAGCGAGTTGCGCGTGCAGATCCTGGATCGGATAGACGACGAGGTCGCCGCGGTTCCTTATCCCGGCGGCGGCCGCTTCGGCGCCCCAGATCGTCGTGTAGATGGTCACGCGGGCGGCCAGTCCGGACGTGCGGATTGAACGTGAGTCGCTGATCGCCTTGCGTTTTTCGTCGACGGTGTTGATGATCAGGACAATCTCGTTGTTCTTGATCATGTCGACCACGTGCGGCCGGCCTTCGGTGACCTTGTTGACCGGTGTGACGGCGATCCCCGCGGCGGCGATTGCCGCCGCCGTACCACGCGTGGCGAGCAGCGAGAAGCCTGCCGCTTGCAGATCGCGCGCGATGTCTACGGCTTTCGCCTTGTCGGATTCCTTGACGCTGATGAATACCTGGCCCGAACTCGGCAGGCGGACACTGGCGCCCATCTGGCTCTTGACGAAAGCTTCAGAAAAGCTCATGCCGACACCCATCACCTCGCCAGTCGATTTCATCTCGGGGCCAAGGATGGTATCGACCCCGCGGAACTTGATGAACGGGAAGACGGCTTCCTTGACCGAGAAGTAGTCGGGAATAACTTCGTGCGTGACGCCCTGGCTGGCCAGCGACTGGCCGACCATGCAGCGAGCGGCGATCTTGGCCAGCGGCAGGCCGGTCGCCTTGGAGACGAAAGGCACCGTGCGCGAAGCCCGCGGGTTCACTTCCAGAACGAAAACGACGCCGTTCTGGATCGCGAACTGCACGTTCATCAGACCACAGACGTTCAGCCCCTTCGCCATCAGGCGGGTTTGCCGACGCAATTCGTCCTGCAAGTCAGGCGACAGCGTGTAGGGCGGCAGCGAGCACGCCGAATCGCCGGAATGGACGCCCGCCTGCTCGATATGTTCCATAACGCCGCCGATAAGCACCTGCTCACCGTCGCAAAGCGCATCGACGTCAACTTCGCTCGCGTCGTTCAGGAAACGGTCGAGAAGAACCGGCGAATCGTTCGAGACCTTGACCGCTTCGCGCATGTAGCGCTGCAGGTCGCGTGCGTCGTGTACGATCTCCATCGCCCGTCCGCCGAGAACATACGACGGGCGAACGACCAGCGGGTAGCCAATTTCGCCCGCCAGGCGCAGCGCATCGTCCTCGGTCCGCGCAGTGCGGTTCGCCGGCTGGCGCAAGCCGAGTTCGTGCAGCAGCTTCTGGAAGCGCTCGCGATCTTCCGCTGCGTCGATCATGTCCGGGCTGGTGCCGATGATCGGCACGCCGCAGGCCTCCAGGTCACGCGCCAGCTTCAGCGGTGTTTGCCCGCCAAACTGAACGATCACGCCGACTGGCTTTTCGACCGCAACGATCTCCAGCACATCCTCCAGCGTCAGTGGCTCGAAATACAGGCGATCCGAGGTATCGTAGTCGGTCGACACGGTCTCAGGATTGCAATTGACCATGATCGTCTCATAGCCGTCTTCACGCAGTGCGAGCGCGGCATGCACGCAGCAGTAGTCGAACTCGATCCCCTGGCCGATCCGGTTCGGACCTCCCCCGAGCACCATGATCTTCTGGCGTTCGCTCGGACGCGCTTCGCACTCGTCTTCGTAGGTCGAATAAAGATAGGCCGTATCCGTGGCGAATTCGGCAGCACAGGTGTCGACCCGCTTATAGACCGGGCGAACGCCCAGCCGGTAGCGGTGTGCGCGCACTACGTGCTGGGTGGTTTGCAGCAGCGTGGCGAGACGCTTGTCGGAGAAACCGGCGCGCTTCATGCATCGGAACTCGTCATGCGTCAGCGATTCGAGCGATCTGCCGCGCAGTGCCTCGGCCTTGCCGTGCAGGTCTTCGATCTGGGCCAGGAACCAGGGGTCGATCGCCGTCAGACGGTGAATCTCGGCCAGCGAGAGTCCGATCCGGAAAGCGTCGGCAATGTACCAGATGCGTTCCGGGCGCGCCTCGCTGAGCACGGTTTCGATCTCTTCGCGATCCACGCTGCGTTCATCGAAGCCGTCAGAGCCGACCTCGAGACCGCGCAGTGCCTTCTGCAGCGATTCCTGAAACGTTCTTCCAATGGCCATCACTTCGCCGACCGACTTCATCTGCGTGGTCAAGCGCGCATCGGCCTCGGGGAACTTCTCGAAGGCAAAACGCGGAATCTTGGTTACCACATAGTCGATCGAGGGTTCGAAAGAGGCGGGCGTCCGACCGCCGGTAATGTCGTTCGCCAATTCGTCGAGCGTATGACCCACCGCGAGCTTGGCAGCGACCTTGGCGATCGGGAATCCCGTTGCTTTCGACGCCAGGGCGGACGAACGCGAAACGCGCGGGTTCATTTCGATGACGATCATCCGCCCGTCAGTCGGCGAGATGGCGAACTGCACATTCGAGCCGCCGGTATCGACGCCGATCTCGCGCAGCAC
>NZ_JAVMKF010000257.1:0-2911 GCF_031732815.1 Accumulibacter sp.
TACGCTACCAGACGCCGTCAGGGATTTCACGCAGGGTTGCCGAAAGGACACGCTCGATCGGCTCAGCCGCCAACGCATCCGGGTAGGCGTCGAGCACTTCCGCATGGGTCGCTGCTGGCGAGAAGGCCACCGTCAGCGGCTCGTGGTCGGCGAAGTGAAATAGCCAGAACTGGTGCGCCTCGGTTTTCTGTTCGCAGGGTTTGCTACTGCTATTCGTGCTATTCCTGCTACTGTTCCCGTTGTCGTTTTGGGCTTCCGTGGGGTTTGCTACTGCTACAGTTGCTATTCTTGCTACTGTTCCCACCCGTTCCTGCCCATGTGTAGCAGAAATAGCAGGAATAGCAGTAGCAACTGCCACAGGTCGCTTTTTGTGGATCAGTTGAGCCAGGCTCATGACGAGATTCCGATCAGCGCCGGGTTCACGTGAATGGTGATCTTCTTGCCGTCCTTCCTGATCTGAATGCGGTCAAGCTCGGCAAGCTCCTTGATTGCCGCGTCGAGTCTGCCGCCGTCCCGAAGTGGCCCATGCTGGCGAACGTGATTCTTGCCGACCATATGCGTGCGCTCCCGCTGGCAATACTCGATCAGCCAACTATCCAGCCGTGCCGCATCCGCCAGTTCCGCCGGCAGCGCCAGTTCCCCGAAGAATCGCCGCGACTCGTTCAGATGCCAGGCGGCTATCCTGCTTGCGCCCTCGAAAGCTTCCGGCCCGACAGCACCCGCGCCGTGCTCGAAGACATGGAACAGCGCCGCCAGCCGTACCGCGTTGTCAGCGGATTTGCTCGCTACGTCGCGCACGTCGTACAACTCGCCGCCAGCGCGCAGCTCCGCCTCTACCGCGTCGTGGTACTCCACCCAGGCGGCCTTCGCTGCCGGGGTCAGCGCCAGCATTTGCGGGGTCAGCGCGCCGTCATCGCCGATCGGTGCCGGCTGATTCAAAATCTCGGCAATTCGGCGATGGAACTTCGCCAGGTGCGGCCAGTTGGCTGGCGCTTCCGAAAAGGGCCTATAGCCCTGTGTCGATTCCGGCCAGGCCACGAGAAAGCGAGCGAGAAAGCCCGATCCGCGCGCCAGCGTACCGGACTTGTCGAAGAAGCTCCGCAGTGTCGGTTCTTGGATTTGCAGCGCCACCGTCAGCCGCGCACCCTTGACCGTGAATGATTCCGAAGTGCGCCGGCCTATCGAAAGCTCGCCGCCGTCCCACAACACGTTCAACAGACCGAGGTTGCGCATGACGCAATCTTTCCCCATGCCATGCGAGCCCAGAATCAGCCCAGCTTCGCTCGAAATCACGCCTGCCGATGGCCACTGACGCGCCAGCCGCCAGGCGAGGTTCTCCGGCGTTTCGTCGCCGAGTAACAGCCGTGGCACTCTCGGCGATTCCGGCTTGGCGTGCTGCAGTTGGGCGAGACTGGCGCGCAGGTCGTCGGTCGGCTTGCCGGATCTCCCCGACGC
Source organism: Accumulibacter sp. (assembly GCF_031732815.1). Taxonomy (GTDB): domain Bacteria; phylum Pseudomonadota; class Gammaproteobacteria; order Burkholderiales; family Rhodocyclaceae; genus Accumulibacter. Next base: position 1,456 of record NZ_JAVMKF010000257.1, read on the forward strand.
CTTGATCGCCTCAAGAATCCCGTTGCGCTCTGCGGTCCAGGCGTCCATTTCGGCTAGATGGCGCTCGATCGCAGGCTTCATGGCCTCTGCCTGCTGCTCCTGATAGTCACGAATGGCCGTGACGAAGAACCCGTCACAGGTTGATTTACGCTCGCCTGAATCCCCGATCGTAAGCAGGAACAAACTCGTCGGCCCGGTCAGCTTTTCCGCGCGCTTGATGTCCACGTGTGCCTGACAGGCCAGAGACAGCGCGCCAAATGCCGACGAAACCACCATCTGGAAAGGTGCCTTGACGAAGCCCGCTACCTCTTCCACAGCCGCCCGGATGGTTTCGGGCAGTGCGTCAACCGGGTAGGGTTCCGGCTCGATCTTGGCGGACAGAGGTTGCGGATCAGGCCAGCCGTTGCCCTCAGAATCGCCAGCTGGCGCGTCATCGTTGCCGAGTTGATGCTCATCCGTTGCCGGTGCCGTTGCGTTCGCTATGGCCCGCGCCACAGCATCCGCGCCGCACAGTAGCGCCAGGTCGTTGAAGTCCGTCGCCCATTCCGGCCGGCCGGCGCCGAAGTCAGGGACTGCCAGCAGCCCGCCGACAGCCCGCACCGCCTCGGTCGCTTTGGTCATGCCAGGATTGCCCTCGGTGCGGTAATCATCATCGGCGCACAGAATCACCGGCAGGTCGGGAAACTTGGCGCGCATGGCTTGCGCTATGGCAGGCAGGTTGCCGGCGTTGAAGGCCACGGCCACCGGGTAGCCCGTCGCTTCGTGAATGCTCGCTCCCGTTGCGAAGCCTTCGGCAACGCACAGTGCCGCCGCGCCTTGCACGTTGCCGATCCTGAAATAGCAACCCGTCACACGCCCGCCGGTCAGGAATCGCTTGTCACCGTCCGCGCCGATGAATTGTAGCGAGTGCACCTTGCCTTCAGCCCGCATCTGGATGACGAGCTTTCCCTGATGCAGCAGCGCGCCGTTCGCCCTGATGCCCTTGCTGACAAGATAGGCGTGGTCGTCTGGCGCCGGCGTCGCCGCAAACAAGATCGCCTCTGCCGTCTTTGCGGCCTCTGCTCGTCGCCGTGTTTCATCGGCTTCGCGCTCGCGCCGCATTGCCTCGGCCTTGGCCCGGTGCTCGGTTTCCTCTACCGGCGTCAATGCGCGGCCGATGTCTGCTCGCCAGAACTGCATCAAGCCCGTCCGCCAGTCGCCAAAGCTCCCGGCGGGAATTCCATCTCCGTGCAGCAGATACCATCCTGCGTCATCATTCCGCCGGCCGTTGCTGGCGAAGCGCCGCAGCTTTCCATCTGGCTGGATGGTTTCCGGTGGCGTCAGGCCAGCAGCCTGAATCGCATGGCGGAACTGCTGGATGTAGTTGTCGACGACGCTCATCGTCGCCCTCCCTACGCCGTTGCGCCGGTTTCGCGGGTGCGCTTTTCCAGCCAGGCGATAAGGTCCGCGCGCCGAT
>NZ_JAVMKF010000258.1:0-2910 GCF_031732815.1 Accumulibacter sp.
GCAGCCGATCCAGCTGGTTCGCGAACGCCTGTCGGTCGGCCTGCGAGAACGCCGGTGGGCCGCCGGTCTCGACGCCGCTGCTGCGCAGGCTTTCCATGAAATTGCGCATGTCGAGGGCCTGCTTGATGTTCTCGGCGGTGTAGCGTTCGCCGCGCGGGTTGATCGCGGTGGCGCCTTTTTCGACCACCGCGGCCGCCAGCGGGATGTCGGCGGTGACGACGATATCGCCGGGCTGCGCCTGCTCGACGATATGGTTGTCGGCGACGTCGAAGCCCTTGGGTACCTGCACCGAGCGCAGGCTGGGGTAGGGCGGCGTCTTCAGCCACTGGTTGGCGACCAGCGTCACCGGCAGGCCGGTGCGGTCGGCGACCCGGTAGAGGATTTCCTTGATGACGGCAGGGCAGGCGTCGGCATCGACCCAGATGTGCATGATGGTTTCCGTATTTGCAGGAACTTAACCACAGCGTGCATAGCGAGCACGGCGGAAAGAACAGTTATTTTGTTTGATTTTCGCCGTGACCGCTGTGTTCGCCGTGGTCAGAACAATTTTTTCAGCATAATAACCAAACTCAAACAGCGCCACTCAGCATATGTCGATTCAATGGTTCCCCGGCCACATGACCTCGGCCAGGAAGAAGGCGGCCGAGACGCTGGCCAACGCCGACGTGGTGGTCGAGGTGGTCGATGCGCGCCTGCCGGCCGCATCCTCCAACCCGATGATCCACGAGTTGCGTGCCTTCCGTCAGCGCCCCTTCCTCAAGCTGCTGAACAAGGCCGACCTGGCCGACCCCGCGGCGACGAAGGCCTGGCTCGATTTCTACAATGCGCAGCCAGGCACCAGGGCGGTCGCCATCTCCTGCAAGAAGCAGGGCGAGGTCGCGCGCGTGCCGTCGCTGTGCCAGTCGCTCGCGCCGCACCGTGACAGTGCGCTGAAGCCGCTGCGGCTGATGATCATGGGGATCCCCAACGTCGGCAAGTCGACGCTGCTCAATGCGCTGGTGAAGAAGAAGGTGGCCAAGGTCGGCGACGAGCCGGCGGTGACCAAGAGCCAGCAGCGCATCGACGTCAATCCGCGGCTGACGCTGTACGACACCCCGGGCATGATGTGGCCGAAAATCGGGCATCCGGAGGATGGACTGATGCTGGCGGCAAGCCACGCCATCGGCGTCAACGCCTACATTGACGAGGAAGTGGCGACCTGGCTCGCCGGCTTCCTGCTCACCCGTTACCCGGCGCTGCTGACTGCCCGTTATGGCTTCAAGCCCGAAGGAATGGATGCACCGGGCGTACTGGAGGCGGTGGCCAGGAAGCGTGGCTGCCTGATCAAGGGCCGCGGCGGTGAGCTCGATATCGAGAAGGCCTCGCTGATCCTGCTCACCGACTACCGCAGCGGCACGCTCGGCCGCATCAGCCTGGAAACGCCGGAAAGCCGGGCGGCGCGCCCGGCGGCCGAGGCCGTCGCACCGCCTCCCGGCGACGCCCCCGATTCGCCTGACTAGACCTTGAAGCGGCCCACAGTGGCCTGCAGGCCCTGCGCCAGCGATTCCAGCGCATTGGCGGCAGCGGCCGTCTGCTCCACGGCCTGATTGTTCTCCCGTGTCCGCGACGCGATGGCGTCGATGCTGTCGGCAACGCTGCGGCTGGTGACGCGCTGCTCGTCGGTGGCCTGAGCTATCGCGTCCAGCCCCTTGCCCACCTCGGCGACCGAGCCGTTGGTCGCCTGCAGGATCTCGGCCACCGAGCCGATGGTGCCCTGACTGGAGGAGATATGTGCCAGGCCATCGCCGATGGCGCGATGGACGGCAGCGGACTGGCTCGAGAGGTTGGCGGTGATGCGGTCGATCTCATGTGCCGACTGCCCCGATTTCTCGGCCAGCTTGCGCACCTCGTCGGCAACGACCGCGAAGCCGCGCCCGGCCTCGCCGGCACGGGCGGCTTCGATCGCCGCATTCAGCGCGAGCAGGTTGGTCTGCTCGGCGATGCCCTTGACCTCCTGCGTCATCTTGCTGATCGCGTCGGTGTTCTTGACGAACTCGTTGATCGTTTCGGCCATCATCTGCACCGTGCGGCCGACTTCGTCCATTTCGCCCAGCAGTTGCATCAGGCTGCGGCTACCCGCCTCGGCGCGGCGCAGGCTTTCCTGCGACTGAGTATTGACGTGATCGGCGCTTTCGGCGATGGCCGAAATGTTCTGCAGCATGTTCTCCATCGCGCTTTCCGCCTGGGCCGCCTGCTCGCCCTGGCGGTGCGAGCCGTCGGTCACGCGGCGGGCGGCGGTCGACAGTTCGTGTGCCTGCGAGGAAACCTGACGAGCCGAATCGCCAACCTGGCGGACGAGGCGCACGAAGTTTTCCATCATTTCGTTGAAGATCGCCGAGGCCTGGCCAATCTCGTCGTTGCCGCGCACGGGCAGGCGGCGCGTCAGGTCGCCTTCGCCGCGGGCGATGTCGCGCAGGCCGTCGGTCAGTTGCTCCAGCGGCGCGGTGACGAAGAGCCGCGTCAGGAACCAGATTACCCCGAGCAGCAGCAGGCTGACGCCGGCGGCCGCCGCCGAAATCTTCAGGCGGAATGCCGCCACCTCGGTTTCCACGGCGTCGAGCGAGACCTTCATGCTGACGACGCCCAGTACGGTGCCTTCGGGGACCTGGTGGCAGGCGAGGCAATCCTTTCCGAGGTAATTTTTTGCCGCCCGCGTCGGCATGACAACCCGCAGATAGGACGTGCCATCGGCGCTCTCCGTGCGCACGTGCGGTTGCCCGGACGCCATGACCTGCTGCTCGACGGCGTCGAGCTGGCGGGAAGACTTCTTGTCTTCGCCAAAGGTTTCACTGACTGCCTTCGAACGGGCCACATGAAGATCCTTGATGATCGACAACTGCTTGATCTGGTCGAGGAATACCTCGCGCTGGT
>NZ_JAVMKF010000259.1:0-2896 GCF_031732815.1 Accumulibacter sp.
CGAAGCACGCGGACCAATGGACCAACACCCTCAAGACGTACGCCAGCCCGGTGCTCGGCCATCTGCCGGTCGCAGATGTCGACACGGGTCTGGTCGTGAAGTGCCTTGCACCCATCTGGGAAGGCAAGACTGAAACGGCCAGTCGCCTGCGCGGCCGTATCGAGTCCGTGCTGGACTGGGCGACCACCAGCGGTTACCGCAGCGGCGAAAACCCTGCTCGCTGGAAAGGGCATCTGGAGAACCTGCTGGCCACCATCCGCAGGTCCAGTCGCACGCGCAACCATCCGTCGCTGCCGTGGCAGCGCATCGCTGCCTTCATGGCGGCTCTGCGCGCACGAGAGGGGGTATCGGCGCGAGCGGTGGAGTTCTCCATTCTGACGGCGTCCCGATCGGGAGAGGTGCGCGGCGCGCGATGGGCCGAGTTCGATCTCGCGGGCAAGGTGTGGACGATACCCTCCGAGCGCATGAAGGCGCGGCGCGAGCATGAGGTTCCTTTGAGCGATGCCGCGTTGGCGTTGCTCGAGTCCATGCCAAGGGATGGCGAGATCGTCTTTGCCGGCATCAAGGGGCAACCGCTGTCGGATATGTCGCTGACTGCCGTGATCCGTCGCATGAACGGCGATGACAAGCCGGTGTGGGTGGATGCCAACGGCGACGGTGTGACCGTGCACGGTTTCCGCAGCACCTTTCGGATGTGGGCGGCGGAGACGACGAACTACCCGCGCGAAGTCGCCGAGCACGCGCTGGCGCACCAGTTGCCGGATGCCGTCGAGCGTGCGTATCAGAGAGGTTCGCAGTTCACCAAGCGTGCTGCGCTGATGGCGGATTGGGCCGCGTTCTGCATGACGGTGATCCCTGATGCGCTCGTCAAGTCGATTCGCACCGCCGCGTGATCGACCACTTCGCATGCGGTGCGACAAGCGGCTGGCTGCCGGCCGCATTTCACAGGTGCCCCGCCAGTGTTGGCGCGGGTTCAGCGCTGCCTTTGTCCTGAGTCCGCGAGGATCAGCAACTCGTTCAGGGTACGGACCACCTCAAAACGCGCGGGGTTCTGACCCACCGCCAGAGCCTTGAAATGCGCCTTGCCGCACTCGATCTTTGCGCTCTCCCGGTCCCGCAGGTCTTCGGTGAAGAGGCTGTACTTTGTCTCCACGACGAAGTACAGATGCTCACTGCCATCGGTGTCTACCAGCACGGCCCAGTCGGGGTTGTAGGCGCCGAGAGGGGTCGGCACCTTGAACCAGCCGGGGAGCTTGGCGTACACCTTGATTGCTTCGTTCTTCTCCAGATCGTCGGCGAACCTGCGCTCAGTGTCCGATTGGTAGACGACCTGTTCGTGGACAGACTTGTTGGCGGCGATCATCGAGCTGAGATAGCCGGACAACTCCTCGGCCTCGAAGAGCTGCTGTGCGTAGTAGACCGCGTCGCCGAGGCGCTGGTACTTGATACCGTCCACCAGGGCCATACGCTTTGCGCGGTTGATGATCTCGGCGGTGACTTCAATGAACTTCTGCGGATTTCGCTTGAAGTCATCGAGCCGTCCGCTTTCGACAAGAATTCGGCAAATGCTACGGCGCGTGAGCGCGGTCTTGTCCTGCAGGTCGGTCAGGATGTCGGGTAGTTCGATGTTGCCTTCGTCGAGCGTCACGGGGGCAGAGGAGGCCGTCTTGATCGTGTCTACGCCGGAGCGCGCAATCGCGAGGTTGGCCTTGCGCCACTGAAGGCTGGCGCGGGTGATGTTCTGGGCGGTCGCCAGAGCCGTGATGCACGTTTGCAGCAATTTCTCATTGTCGAACTGCACGCGGTAGGTCGTCCTGTGCTTGATGCGCTCCCAAAGTGCCCTGAAATCCGCCCCGTGTAAAACGGCTTGGCGCGTTCTCACCGGAGTGCGCTGGTCGGCGTTCCTGATCTCCAGGCGCCCGGCCAGCTTGCGAAGGATCTCCGTCACTTGCGGCAGCAGGGCGGCAAACGGCTCGGGCAGGGTCAGGGTGCCAGTTTTCAGCGCGGTGCGCAGCGCATCCTGTACCTTGCCTTGCCCGTTTACGAAACCGGCGGCTTTCAGGTGCTGCCACAGGACCTTGGACTGATCGAATCCGAGCGGCGCGAGCCGACCATCGGCGCCGGCGACGGCGACCCCCGCGAACTGGTGCATTTCCACGCTGCCGAAGCGGATGCCCGTTTCGTCCTCGATCTCCTTCTGGAGGTTCTCGGCGAATTGTTCGTAGCTCTCGGTCGCGATCACGGTCAGCGTGTTGATGTCAAAGCCGCGCAGGCGCTCCCCGTGCTGGTTCACGCACAGCCGCAAGCCGCGCCCGATCGTCTGGCGACGCTGCTGCTCCGAGGCCATCTCGCGCAAGGCGCAGATCTGGAAGACGTTCGGATTGTCCCAGCCTTCGCGCAGCGCGGAGTGCGAGAAGATGAACTTGAGCGGCGTGTCGAGGCTCAGCAGCTTTTCCTTGTCGCGCATGATCAAGCTGTAGGTGTCGTCGTCGGCCTGGGTGTTGCCCTTGGTATCCCTATAGACTTCCAGCGTCTTGCCGCCGACCTTCTTGCGGTCGATCGAGAAATAGCCGTCGTGCACCTTCTCGGCAGCGGTGGCGAGGTCTACCTCCTGGAATAGGCTCTGGTAGTCGGGGTGCCTCGCGAGGCGGCGATACTCCTCCTCGAAAATCTGCGCGTACTCGCCCTTCTCCGGGTTTCCGGCGGCGTCGTAGTGGCGATACTTGTCGACCGCATCGATGAAGAACAGGCTGAGCACCTTGATGCCTTGCGGACGAAGCCGCTTCTCCTTTTCCAGGTGCTCCTTGATCGTGCGGTGGATCATCTGGCGCTGCACCGCCAGCGCGTCTACGTCGCCGTGGGCTTCCCCTGGGCGGAGGAATCGCTCGCCGCCGGG
>NZ_JAVMKF010000260.1:0-2887 GCF_031732815.1 Accumulibacter sp.
TTCCCGTTCCAGAACGAGATCGCCGACTTCATCGCCGCGCACTCGAAGGTCTTCGTCCTCGAACAGAATTTCGACGGCCAGTTGTGCACGCTGCTGATCAACGAAGCCGGGGTCAATCCGGCCAGCCTGATCCCAGTCCTGCACTACGACGGAACGCCGATTACCGCGCGTTTCATCACACACGAAATCGCCGAACGCGTCTCACGACTCAACGTTCGTCCGCTCAGAGAAGACAGGGTGGCCTGAAATGACCTACATCGCGAAACCCAGACTGCATCACCCGACACTGGCCAAGAACCGCGTCGGCTACACACGACGCGACTACGAAGGCAAGATTTCCACGCTCTGTGCCGGTTGCGGCCACGATTCGATTTCGGCCGCGATCATCCAGGCGTGCTGGGAGCTCGACGTTGAACCGCACCGTGTCGCCAAGCTTTCCGGGATCGGCTGCTCGTCGAAAACGCCCGACTACTTCCTCGGCAACTCGCACGGCTTCAACACCGTACATGGGCGCATGCCGTCGGTGCTCACCGGCGCCTACATGGCGAATCGCGAGCTGATCTATCTCGGCGTATCGGGTGACGGCGATTCCGCCTCGATCGGTCTCAGCCAGTTCGCCCACGTTATGCGGCGCGGCGTCAACATGACCTACATCGTCGAAAACAACGGCGTCTACGGTCTGACCAAAGGCCAGTTCTCGGCCACTGCCGACAAGGGTTCGAAGTCGAAGCGCGGTCAGGTGAACAACGACACGCCGATCGACCTGGCGATGCTCGCGCTGGTCATGGGCGCCACTTTCGTCGGGCGCGGCTTTTCCGGCGACAAGACACAACTCGTCCCGCTGATCCGCTCAGCCATGGCGCACCAGGGTGCGGCGGTGATTGATGTCGTCTCGCCGTGCATCGCGTTCAACAACCACAGCGGCAGTACGAAAAGCTACGACTACGTGCGCGAACACAACGAAGCGGTCAATCGCCTCGACTTCCTGCCCACGCGCGAGCAGATCACCGTCGAGTACGAGCCCGGCGAAGTGACCGACGTGCGCCAGCACGATGGATCTATCGTCCGTCTGCGCAAGCTGCACGCCGAGTACGATCCGACCGATCGCATCGGCGCGATGAGCTACATCCAGGAGCACGCGGCGCGTGGCGAAGTCGTTACCGGCCTGCTCTACGTCGACCCTGACGCGTGCGACCTGCACCGCCAGCTTAATACCGTCGACGAAGCGCTCAATGCGCTGGGTGCGGCTGAACTCTGCCCGGGCTCGGCGGCGCTCGCCAGGATCAACGCCAGCCTGCGCTAGGGATCAGGCCGGGAGCGGGCCAGAAGCCGGCGCTAGCTCCCGCCGCGTTTCTGCTTCGCTTCTTCGGCCTGCAGTTTGCGCAGTTCGCGCAGCCGCGCATCGACTGCCGATTGCTCGAAGAAGTTGCCGTCGGTGGATTGCTGCGCGAACTGCAGCTGTTCGACCGCAGCGCCGAGCTGACCTTGCAGAAAATAGAACTCGGCTTGCGCCCGGTGCTGCTGCAGGCGCTTGCCGGCGGCGGCGAAGGTCTTTGCCTGCAGGCCGTGGAGCTTGTAGTCGCTCGCTGCGAGCTGGATTTGCGCATCGAGGAAACGCACGCCCTGATCGTATTCGCGGTTGCCGAGCAGTGCTTCCGCGTAGCCGTAAACCAGTGCCCTGGACTGCGGATAGCGCTGCAAGGCCTGGCGGAAGAGGGTCAGCGCGGCGGCCGGGTTGCCGCCGGCGATCTTCGCCTCGGCGGCCAGACGGACGATCATCGGCGACGACGCCTTGCTGGCCAGCAGCACATCGAGCTCGTGTTGTGCGCCCGCCACATCGCCCGCCTTGAGCAGCGCGTAGGCCAGACCGTAGCGCGCAGCCACTTCCGAAGCGTGCTTCCTTTCCTTCAGTTGCTGCGCGAAGTCGTTTGCCGCTTCGCGCGCAGGGCTCATCTGAGCGCGCAGCTTGGCACGTAGCAGATGGAAATCCAGGCTGTCGGGCACCTGGCGGTAAACCGCGCCGTCGACCCGGTTCTGCATGTCCGACATGCGCTCGACGGTCAGCGGGTGCGAACGCAGGTAGACCGGCGCACTGTTCTCATACACCCGGCCGGCCTGCTGCAGGCGGGCAAAGAAGTCGCCCATGGCGCGCACATCGTAGCCGGCATTGCTCAAGGTCTGCAGCCCAAGGCGATCGGCTTCGCGTTCGAAATCGCGGCTGTAGGCAAGCTGTGCCTGAATCGTTCCGGCCTGCGCCGAGGCGATGGCGGCGCTCGCCGCCTGCGAGTTCGAGCGCGCGGCGAGAACCGCCAGCGCCATGGCGATCATGGTCGCGATCGACTGCTGCTTCTCGCGCGCAATCTGCCGCGCGAGGTGGTTCTGCGTCACGTGCGCGACCTCGTGCGCGAGCACTGCCGCCAGTTCGGACTCCGATTGCGCAGTCAGGATAGTGCCGGTGTTGACACCGATGAAGCCGCCGAACATGGCGAAAGCATTGACCGTATTGTCGCGAATGGCGAAGAACTGACAGTCGCCAGCCGGGTTCGAACTTGCCGCAACCAGTCGATTGCCCAGTTGATTGAGGTAATCCGAGACCTCCGGATCGTCGATATAGCTCGGTTCGCGCAAGCGAATCTCGTTCAGAATGCGCTCGCCGATCTTGCGCTCGGTCTGCGGCGACAACTCGGCGCGCGCCGCTTCGCCCAGATCAGGCAGGTCTTCGGCCAGGGTCGCCGGCGGAGCGCTGCCAAGGGTGATGGCGAGAACGGCGAGCACGGCATTACGAACGCTTCTCTTCAAGTTGGACTCCAGGCGCGACTCGTCACGCATCGCAAGGGATGATGCTATGATAACCAAGTGTGCGGCGAAGCCGGTTACAAAGTGTTAG
>NZ_JAVMKF010000261.1:0-3326 GCF_031732815.1 Accumulibacter sp.
CGGATGAAGCCGAAACGCGGGTTCATCCAGAGGACGAGTTCTTCCGCCAGGCGTGACAGGTGCATCATCAGCAGCGAGCCGGCGGCACAGAATTCGATCGCGAAGTCGCGGTCGGCCACCGCGTCGAGCGAGTTGGCGCAGATCTCGTCGAAGCCGAGCAATTCGGCGACCAGTTGGCGGTCGATCGGGTAGCTCGTACCGGCCAGCGCGGCTGCGCCGAGCGGCAAGTGGTTGGTACGCGCGCGGCACTCGGTGAAGCGTTCGCTGTCACGCCGGGTCATCTCGAAGTAGGCAAGCAGGTGGTGGCCGAAGGTGACCGGCTGGGCCACCTGCAAGTGCGTGAAGCCGGGCATCGCGGTTGCCGCTTCCTGCTCGGCGAGGTCGAGCAGGGCGGTCTGAAAGCGGGTGAGGAGGGCGAGGATTACGTCGATCGCCTCGCGCAGATAGAGCCGGATGTCGGTGGCCACCTGGTCGTTGCGCGAGCGGCCAGTGTGCAGCCGCTTGCCGGCGTCGCCGACCAGCGCAGTCAGGCGCTTTTCGATGTTGAAATGCACGTCTTCCAGGTCCACCGACCAGACAAAGTCGCCGGCTTCGATTTCCCGGGTGATCTGTGCCATTCCCCGTTCGATGTCGGCGAGGTCGTCCTGGCTGATGATGCCTTGCCGGGCAAGCATCGTGGCGTGCGCGAGCGAGGCGCGAATGTCCTGCCGCCACATGCGGCGGTCGAAGGCCACCGATGCGGTGTAGCGGGTGACGAGTTCAGAGGTTGGTTCGGTGAAGCGGCCCGCCCAGGTGTACTGGGGCAAATCTGATCGGCTCATTGAGGAAGGGCTTCCTGGGCTAAAATCACTCGTGGAACCTTGGACAGGCGCGACGGCGAGCAATGAGAAGTATAAAGCAAAACCTGGCCGCTCAGCCCTTGCCCGATTTTCGCAACGCCGGCGTCATCCTGCGCATTCTGCTCGGGGTCAACCTTCTTGCGCTGGCCGCGGCACTCGTACAAGGTCAGGGCGTCGACGAATGCGTGCAGCGCTACATGGAAATGGCCGTCTGGGTGCAGCCTCTGCTGCTCGCCAACGTCGCCTTGCTCGCCTCGCTCGACGGCGCACTGCGCCACCTGGCGGTCTGGCCGGGACGGCTGTTGGTCGTTCTCCTGGCGGCAGCCTCGGCCGCCTTCTTCGTCGAACTGTGGGTGGCGGCGGGTTTCGACGCCGGCGGCGCGCAGCGCCTGCTGCGCGCTGGCCTGCTCGCCGGCGGAACGGCCGCGGCTCTCCTCTGGTATTTCGCGCAGCGTTCGAGCGTACTCTCGCCGGCACTCGTCGAGGCGCGCCTGCAAGCGCTCAGCGCGCGTATCCGGCCGCATTTCCTCTTCAACAGCCTGAATGCCGTACTGGCGCTGATTCGCGTCGATCGCCAGCGCGCCGAGACGGCGCTCGAGGAACTGGCCGAACTCTTCCGTGCGCTGATGCGCGACCACCGCGAAATGGTGCCGCTGGCTGACGAAATCGCCCTCTGCCGGCAATACCTGGATCTCGAAAGCTTGCGCCTGGGCGAACGGCTGCGCGTCGAATGGGAGCTGCGCGACGTACCGGAAAGGCTCAACGTACCCCCGCTGATGATGCAGCCCTTGATCGAGAACGCGGTTTACCACGGCATCGAGCCGGGCAGCAAGCCGGGAACGATCCGCATCCGGCTCGCCCGTCAGTCCGACGAACTGCACATCGAACTGGTCAATCCCTGCCACGCCGAGGGCGATCACCAGCGCGGCAACCGCATGGCCTTGGAAAACATCGGCGAACGACTGTCGCTGTACTACGATCTGGAGGCGCGCCTGGAGACTGGCGAGGTCGTGCTGGCTGACGGTAGTCGCGAATACCGGGTGCACATCGTCCTGCCGTGCCGAGGCGAGCGCGCATGAGCAACGCGTCGCCGCTCCTCACGCTGCTGATCGTCGACGACGAAGTGCCCGCCCGCCTGCGCCTGCGCGAGTTGCTCGCCGATCTGGCCGGCGACTTGCCCAACCAGGTGCTCGCCGAGGCGGCAGACGGCCTGGCCGCGCTCGCTGCGCTCAGCCACCGGCGGGTCGATGTGGCGCTGGTCGACATTCGCATGCCGACGATGGACGGGATCGAGTTCGCCCGCCATTCGTCGCAACTCGTCGATCCGCCGGCGATCATCTTCGTCACCGCTTTCGATGCCTATGCGATTCAGGCCTTCGAACTCAACGCAATCGATTACCTGCTCAAGCCGGTGCGCGCGGCGCGCCTGCTCGCCGCGCTGCACAAGGTGGTTGGTCGCCGTCCGCCGGCTCCAGACGTGCTCGCCAGCCTGTCCCTGGGCGCGCGCCGACACCTTGCCTGCCACGAACGCGGGCGCCTGCTGCTGATTCCGCTCGCCGACATCGTGTACTTTCGGGCTGATCTGAAATACGTCGCGGCGCGCACGCGCGAACGCGAGTACCTGCTCGACGAGTCGCTCAGCCATCTTGAAGACGAGTTTGGCGAATGCTTCATTCGCCTGCACCGCAGTGTGCTGGCGGCCAAGGAGACAATCTGCGGCTTTCAGCGCAACGCGCTGGACGACAGCGATGCGCAGTGGCAGGCGATCCTGCGCGACGTTCCGGAGCGCTTGCCGATCAGTCGCCGGCAGTGGCCGCTGGTCAAGTCGCTGCTGCGCGCAGCGCGCGGGTGAGATCGCGGCTGGCGCGGCTGGTCGGCGCCTTGATCCTCATCAAGGCAATGCGCGATGGCTTTCCTAGAATGAGGCGCTTTTCGGAACGGTTTTTCATGCGCCTGACTCTTCGTTTCGCCAGACTGCTCGCCCTGCTGCTTGCCGGCGTCGTCGTCTCGCCGGTCGTCGCGCTCGACCTCGAACGCGCAAAGGAGATCTACGGCCCGTGTGCTGCCTGCCATGGCGAATTCGGTGCGGGCGGCAAGAAGGGCGAGTATCCGCGCGTTGCCGGGCAGTTGCCCAAGTACCTGGAACAACAACTGAAAGCGTTCCAGAAGCAGCAAAGGGTCAACCTGCCGATGTACCCCTACGCCAACGAGCGCGAGCTGCCCGACGACGACATGAGGCTGGTTGCTGCCTATCTGGCGCAGATCGAGCTCCCCACCCGGCCGCCCGAATTCAAGGCCGGCGACGACGCGCTGACGCGACTGCTGGCGATGGAAAAGGTGATGATCATCGCGCGTGCCGAAGGCGACATCGAGAACGGACGCGTCGTCTACCAGAAGAGCTGCGCCACCTGCCACGGGCGGAACGGCAGAGGGCGGGGAATGTTTCCCATGCTCGTCGGGCAATACACGAACTACCTGAAGAAGCAG
>NZ_JAVMKF010000261.1:3426-17029 GCF_031732815.1 Accumulibacter sp.
GCGGGGAATGTTTCCCATGCTCGTCGGGCAATACACGAACTACCTGAAGAAGCAGGTCGACGCCTACCTGAAGGCGGATCGCCCGCACGACGAAGAGAGCGCGCGCGAAGGCGTGCTGTACACGCTGTCGGCGAAGGACATCCAGGACGTGCTCGCTTATCTGACCGCGATCCAGGGGGTTCACGAAGCCGATCGCTGAGCGCGCGCCCGGCGGGTGGGGCGGCTTTGCTGCCTGCTCGGGCGGCGCCGCGGCCCGGCGGGCAGCGCAGGACGCCTGATCAGGGCATGTTAGAATCTCGCCTTGGCTCGCCCTGGCGTCGGTGCCGCGCGCTGATCGCGTTTCGTATGGAATCGTCCCTTGCCCTCTGAATCATCCCCCGCTGCCCGTCTGGTCATCGCTTCGCGCGAGTCGCGCCTTGCTCTGTGGCAGGCCGAACACGTGCGCCAGCGGCTACGCGCGGCGCATCCGCAACTGGTCGTCGACATCCTCGGCATGACGACGCGAGGCGACCGGATTCTCGATCGTCCGCTCGCGGCGATCGGCGGCAAGGGCCTGTTCATCAAGGAACTCGAACTGGCGATGGTCGAGGGCGCGGCCGACCTGGCGGTGCATTCGATGAAGGACATGCCGATGGAGATGCCCGAGGGCTTCGTCCTGGCCGCCATGTCGCCGCGCGAAAACCCGTGCGATGCCTTCGTCTCCAATCGCTTCGCGACGCTCGACGAACTTCCGGCGGGGGCCGTCGTTGGCACCTCCAGCCTGCGCCGCGAAGCGGTCTTGCGCGCCAACCACCCGCGACTGGTGGTGCGCAGCCTGCGCGGCAATCTGGATACCCGTCTGCGCAAACTGGACGCCGACGAGTACGACGCGATCATTCTCGCGGCCGCCGGTTTGCTGCGTCTCGGTCTGGCGCAAAGGATCAGGTCGCTGCTCACACCAGAGCAGTCGTTGCCGGCGCCCGGGCAGGGTGTCCTCGGGATCGAGGTGCGCGCCGCGCGTGGCGATGTCTGCGCGCTGGTCGCTGCGCTCGACGATGCCGACTGTGCGCGTTGCGTGCGCGCCGAGCGGGCTTTTTCGCGTGCGCTTGGCGGGAGCTGTCAGGTTCCGCTGGCGGCGCATGCGGTCCTCGACCAGGGCGCGCTCTGGCTGCGTGGATTCGTCGCCCTGCCCGACGGCAGCCGAATGATCAGCGGCGAACTGCGCGGCGAAGCGGATGCCGGCGAGTCGATCGGTCAGGAACTGGCGCAGATGCTGCGTGAGCGCGGCGCCGACACGATACTCGCGGCGCTCGCCGGGGCTCGATGACCAGCTCGCTGGCCGGCCGGCGCATCGTCGTCACGCGGCCACGCGCACAGGCGACGCGACTGGCCAGCCTGATTGCCGAGCGCGGTGCTTGTCCCTTGCTTTTCCCGCTGCTGGAAATTGCCCCCGACGAGAACCAGGCGCCACTGCTGGCGGCTATCGCGCGTCTCGACGATTACTCGCTGGCCATCTTCATCAGCCCGAACGCGGTCGACTTCAGCCTGCCGAAGATTCTCGCGCTGCGCCCTTGGCCGGACGCTCTGCCGGCGGCGGCGATCGGCCCGAGCACCGTCGAGCGCCTGCACGCCCATGGCCTCAGGCGGACGCTGCTGCCTGTCGGGCGCTTCGATTCGGAGGCGCTGCTCGACCTGCCCGAGTTGCAGCCCGAGCGCGTCGGCGGCCGGCGCATCGTCCTCTGGCGCGGCAACGGCGGGCGTGAACTGCTCGCTGCGACGCTGCGCGCGCGCGGTGCCGAAGTGGATGCGGTTGCCTGCTACCGCCGTTCGGCGCCGGCCGATGCCGCAGCGTGGCACGAACTGCAGGCGGGCGGCACGATCGATGCGTGGACGATTTCTTCCAGTGAGGGTCTGCGCAACCTCTACGACTCGCTCGACGAAGCGCAGCGCGAGCGCCTGCGCAGCACACCGGTGTTCGTTCCGCACGCACGGATTGCTGAAGTGGCGCAGCAACTCGGTCTGCGCGAGGTCGTCCTCGGCGCTGCGGCCGACAGCGGAATCGTCGCTGCGCTCGACGCCTACGATTGGTCGGCCCGATGAGCGACGGCGAGCGCGCGACACCGCAGGACGCAGCCCCGGCCGAAGTGGCTGCTCCGGCACGAGCACCGGCAACGGCGCTGCCGGTAGCCCCGGTGGTCGCCGTGGGCGCCGGTTGGCGGGCTGATCCGTGGCTGCTGATCGCCGTTTTTGCGCTTGGCCTGGCTGCCTGGCAGTGGTTTGAGACGCGCCTGAAGCTGAGCGACACGCAACAGGAACTCGCCCGTCGCCTGGCCGAGAGCGAAGCGCTGGGTGCCGAGAGTCGTGCCCTGGCGAAGCAGGCGCAGGAACAGCTCGCCGGCGTGCTCGGCCGCCTGGGGGCGCTTGAAGGGCGTATCGCCGATTCGCAGAGTCAGCAGGCGATGCTGGAGAGCCTCTATCAGGACCTCGCGCGCAGCCGCGAGGAGTGGGCGCTGGCCGAGGTCGAGCAGGGCGTCACCCTGGCCGCGCAGCAATTGCAACTCGCCGGCAACGTGCAGGGGGCAGTGCTCGCGCTGCAGACGGCCGACGCTCGCCTGGCGGGCAGCAATCGGCCGCAGTTCATCGCCCTGCGCAAGGTCTTTGCGCGTGATCTCGAACGCCTGCGCGCCTTGCCGCAAGTCGACCTGGCCGGAATGAACCTGCGTCTGGAAAGCGTGATCAATGCGATCGATGGCTTGCCCTTGGCCGTCGATGGCCGCCCGCGCGTGAAGGACGAGCCGGCGAGTTCGCCGGCCGACACGACTGAGCCAGCGTCTGCGGCCAGCCTGGCTTTCTGGCGCCGATTGGCGGGCGAGTTCTGGAGCGAGCTCAGGAGCCTGGTTCGCATCCAGCGTTTCGATCGTGCCGAACCGGCACTGCTGGCGCCGGGGCAGGATTTCTTTCTGCGCGAGAATCTCAAGCTGCGCCTGCTGAATGCCCGCCTGGCTCTGCTGGCGCGCGATCAATGGACGTTCCGCAACGAGTTGAGACACGCGCAGGCCTGGCTGGAACGCTATTTCGACCCGCATAGCGCGGCGCTGCCGACGGCGCAGGCAGCGATCAGGCAGCTGGCTTCGACCGATATCAGCCTCGAGCTGCCCACGCTCGGCGAGAGCCTGGCCGCGATCAAGACCTTCCGTCTGGGCAAGGAACGCCGGTGAGGCGCCTGTTCCGGCTGCTCGCCCTGTTTGCGCTGGCAGTCGGTATTGCCGTCGCAGTGCGCTTCAACGAGGGCTATCTGCTGCTCGTCGTACCGCCTTACCGGGCGGACGTATCGCTTGCCCTGGCGCTCTTCGTGCTTGCGCTTGCTTTCCTGCTTTTCTACGGCGTCGTGCGCGGCATTGGTCTGGCGCTTGCCTTGCCTGGACGGGTCGACGGCTATCGCCGTCGCCGGCAGCGCGAAAAGGCTGCCGAAAGCCTGCGCGAAAGCTGGCGACTGCTATTCGAAGGGCGCTATTCGCAGGCCATGCGTCGCGCCGGCGAGGCCTCTGCCGTGGGTGAATCGCCCGGGCTGGCGGCCCTGCTGGCGGCGCGTGCGGCGCAGCATCTGCGCGAGGTCGGCAAGGCGCAGTCCTGGCTGGCGCGGGTCGATCGTGACGACCGCCGGCTGACGCCAGCGCGCCTGATGGTCGAGGCCGAGATCTACCTCGATGCGCGCTGCTTTGCCGAGGCGGCCGAGGCGCTGCAGCAGCTGCAGGCGATCTCCGGTCGGCACATCGCCGCGCTGCGTCTGGAGCTGCGCGCGCATGAAGGCTGCGGCAACTGGCCGGAGGTGATCCGTTTGACGCGTCTGCTCGAGAAGCGCGCCGCGCTGGCGCCGGAAGTCGGCGAGCAGATCAAGCTGCGCGCCTACCGCGAACTGATTCGTCAGCGTAGCGACGTCGGCCAACTGCTCAAGACCTTGCGCCGGGTACCCGCGGCCGAATGCCGTGGGCGCCTGGCCAGCGTGTTTGCCGAAGCGCTGCTCGTCGACGACGCGCACGACGAGGCGCAGAGCCTGCTCGATCGGTGCCTGGCGGTCGAATGGGAGAGCACGCTGGTCAGGCTCTACGGCCAGTTGGCAACGAGTGATCCGACGGCCTGCATCGCGCGCGCGGAAAGCTGGTTGCCCGAGCATCCGGACGATGCCGAACTGCTGCGCAGCCTGGGTCGGCTCTGCCTGCAGCAGCGCCTGTGGGGAAAGGCGCAGAGCTATCTGGAGGCCTCGCTGGCGCTGGCCGATCGGCGCGAAGTCCGCCTCGAGCTGGCGCGTCTGTTCGAGCAGACCGAGCGCGCGCAGTTGGCACTGCCGCATTACCGGGCGGCCGCCGAGCAAGCGGAGTGAAGCGCGTGGCGTGCCCCGGCTAGAGCCAGTCGCGCGGGCGCAGGACCTCGTCGAGTTGTGCCTCCGGCGAACCCGGCTCCGCGTGCCAGTCGTAGCGCCACTTGACGATCGGCGGCAGCGACATCAGGATCGATTCGGTGCGCCCGCCCGACTGCAGGCCGAACAAGGTGCCGCGGTCGCAGACCAGATTGAATTCGACGTAACGGCCGCGCCGGTACGCCTGGAAGTCGCGTTCTCGTTCGCCAAACGGGGTCTTTCGGCGACGTTCGACGATCGGCAGATAGGCGTCGGCGAAGGCCTTGCCGACGGCGCGGGTGAGCGCGAAGCAACGCTCGAATCCGCCCTCGCTGAGGTCGTCGAAAAAGATGCCGCCGACGCCGCGCGCTTCCGCTCGGTGTTTGAGATGGAAGTACTCGTCGCAGGACTTCTTGTAACGCGGGTAGAGTTCGTCGCCGAAAGCGTTCAGCGCGTCGCGGCAGACGCCATGAAAGTGGCGAATGTCTTCGACGAAGGGATAATACGGTGTCAGGTCCATGCCCCCGCCGAACCACCAGGCGGGCGCTTCGTCTGGCTTAGTCGCGAGGAGCGCACGGACGTTCATGTGCGCCGTCGGACAGTAGGGATTGGTCGGATGAAACACCGCCGAAACGCCCATGGCTTCGAACCCACGTCCGGCCAGCTCGGGGCGTTGGGCGCTCGCCGACGGCGGCAGCGCGTCACCACGCACGTGCGAAAAGGCGACACCGGCACGCTCGAAAACGGCGCCGCCCTCGACGATGCACGTGCGCCCGTCGCCGCTCAGCGCTTGTCCAGCCGCCTTTTGCCAGGGATCGCTGCGAAAGCGCGCTTCGTCACCGCCCGCCAAGGCTTCAGCGGCGGCGACCAGGTGCGTCTGCAGATCGGTGAAAAAGGCGCGTAGCGCGAGCGGATCAATCATTGTGCCTTTCCGCAGTTACACCACGACCGGCGCAACAAGGCCGGCGTGCACGTTGCGGGCTCACCGGCCGAGCGCGCGATGGCCGATATCGCGGCGATACTGCATGCCAGCGAAACGAATCCCGTCGATCAGGCTGTAGGCGCGCTTCTGCGCCAGCCTGATGTTGTCGCCGAGCGTCGTGACGCAGAGCACGCGACCGCCGGCGGTGAGTATCCGGCCCTCGCTTTCACGCGTACCCGCGTGGAAGACATGACTGTCCTCACTGCCTTTCGGCAAGCCGCTGATCTCGTCGCCCAGGCGCGGCGTGTCCGGATAGTTTGCGGCAGCGAGCACGATGCCGAGCGCGACGCGCCGGTCCCAACTCGCTTCGATCCGGTCGAGGCGGCCGCTCACCGCGTGTTCGAGCAGTTCGAGCAAGTCCGACTTCAGACGCATCATGATCGGCTGCGTTTCCGGGTCGCCCAGGCGGCAATTGAACTCGACCGTCTTCACCGATCCGTCCGGCGCGATCATCAGCCCGGCGTACAGGAAGCCCGTGTAGGGAATTCCTTCAGTGGCCATGCCGCGTACCGTCGGGAGGATGATCTCGCGCATCGTTCGCGCGTGCACCTCGGGCGTCACCACCGGGGCCGGCGAATAGGCGCCCATGCCGCCGGTGTTCGGGCCGCTGTCGCCGTCGCCAATCCGTTTGTGGTCCTGACTCGAAGCGAGCGCCAGGACGTTCTTACCGTCGACCATGACGATGAAGCTGGCTTCCTCGCCCTCCAGGTACTCCTCGATCACCACGCGTGCCGGCGCGCCGGCGTCTGGCGCGTCGCTCGTCGGTACGGGTGGCAGGATGCGGTCGAGCGCCGCGTGTGCGCTCGCCTGGTCCATGGCGACGACGACGCCCTTGCCGGCCGCCAGTCCGTCGGCCTTGATGACGATTGGCGCGCCGTGCGCTTCCACGTGTGCGTGCGCCGCCGCACGGTCGGCAAAGGTCGCGAAACGGGCGGTCGGGATCTGGTGCCTGGCCATGAAGCGCTTGGCGAAGTCCTTCGAGCTCTCCAGTTGCGCCGCTTCGCGCGTTGGACCGAAGATGCGCAGACCGCGGTCACGAAACAGATTGACGATGCCGCCGGCGAGCGGGGCTTCCGGACCGACGACGGTGAGCTGGATGCGCTGTTGTTCGGCAAAGTCGGCGAGCGCCGCGGGATCGCTGAGCGCGACGTTTTCCAGATCGTGCTCGCGCGCCGTGCCGGCGTTGCCGGGGGCGACGAAGACTTTTGGCCGACTGGGCGATTTTGCCAGGCGCCAGGCAAGCGCGTGCTCACGGCCGCCGGAGCCGACGATCAAGACGTTCATTACTTTCCTTTCACGGCGCTTCGCCGTTGGCTGGCGCTGGCCGCCATCGCGCCAACGAGCAGCCGGATGAGTTCGCGCAGGGTGTCGGCAAGGGACTCAATGGCGGAAGTGGCGGGTGCCGGTAAACACCATTGTCAGGCCGTGTTCGTTGGCGGCGGCGATTACTTCCTCGTCGCGCAGTGATCCACCGGGCTGGATGACCGCCGTGGCACCTGCTTCGGCGAGCACATCGATACCGTCACGGAAGGGGAAGAAGGCATCCGAGGCGACGCACGATCCGCGCACGTCCAATCCGGCGCTCGCCGCTTTGCCGGCGGCGATACGTGTTGAATCGACACGGCTCATCTGGCCGGCGCCGACGCCCAGTGTCATGCCGCGGGCGCAGAAGACGATGGCGTTCGACTTGACGAACTTGGCCACGCGATAGGCGAAAAGCAGGTCGGCGATCTGCTCGGCAGTGGGCGCCAACTGGGTGACCACGCGCAGGTTGGCGGCCTGCACATTGAAGCCGTCGGGCGTCTGGACGAGCAATCCACCGCCGACGCGCTTCATTTCGCAAGCGTGATGAGCGCGCGCCAGCGGCAGTTCGAGGACGCGCAGATTCTGCTTGCTGGCCAGCAGCTCGCGCGCGGCGGGCGTGAAACCGGGCGCGAGAAGGACTTCGACGAAGTGCTTGCGCGCGTTCATGGCTGTCACGACGTCGACGTCGACCGTGCCGTTGAACGCGATGATGCCACCGAATGCCGATGTCGAATCGGTCTGGAAAGCCTTTTCGTAGGCGCTCACCAGGCGATCGTCGATCGCCACGCCGCAGGGATTGGCGTGCTTGACAATGACGCAGGCGGGCGCGTCGAAGGTTTTGACGCACTCCCAGGCCGCGTCGGCGTCGGCAATGTTGTTGTAGGACAGCTCCTTGCCCTGCAGTTGGCGATAGTCGGCGATCGCTCCCGCGGTGTGCCACTGATCGCGATAGAAAGCGGCTTGCTGGTGTGGGTTTTCCCCGTAGCGCAGCGTCTCGACCCGGTCGAAAGCGAGCTGCAGGTGCGCGGGAAACTGTTGCGGCTGCCCGCCTTGATCAAGGGCAGTCAGCCAGTTGGCGATCGCCGAATCGTAGCGCGCGGTATGCACGAAAGCCTTTTTGGCCAGCGCAAAGCGGGTTGCCAGGCTGAGGCTGCCGGCATTTGCGGCGATTTCGGCGAGCAGCGCCGGATAGTCGTCGGGGTCGGTGACGACGGCCACGCCGCCGTAGTTCTTGGCCGCCGAGCGGACCATCGCCGGTCCACCAATGTCGATGTTCTCGATCGCTTCGTCGAGCGTCACCCCGGGGCGGGCGACCGTCTCGCGGAAGGGGTAGAGGTTGACGCAGACCAGGTCGATCGTCGGGATGGCGTGCTGCGCGATCGTCTGCACATGTTCGGGCAGATCGCGGCGGGCCAGGATGCCGGCATGGACTTTCGGGTGCAGCGTCTTCACGCGTCCGTCGAGCATTTCCGGGAAGCCGGTGTAATCGCCCACCTCGGTGACCGGCAAACCGGCCTCGCGCAGCATCCTTGCCGTGCCGCCGGTGGACAACAGGGTGACACCCTGCGCGACGAGGCCGAGGGCGAACTCGCGCGCTCCGGTTTTGTTGGAAAGGCTGATCAGGGCTTGGCGGATTTTCATGATGGGCGGGAACGAATCGATGAGGGAAGGGAAAGGTGACGAGCGCGGGTCAGGCCACGATCTGATGATCAAGCAGCTTCTTGCGCAGCGTGTTGCGGTTGATGCCGAGGATTTCTGCCGCCAGTGTCTGGTTGCCGCCGGTCATTTCGAGCACGACTTCGAGCATCGGGCGCTCGACGCTGCGGAGCACCATGGCATAGACGGCGGCCGGCTTTTCCCCATCCAGCTGCTGAAAGTAGGTCTGCAAGGCGGCGCGCACGCAGGCGGCGATGTCATTGTCACGAGGCGTCGGGATCATGCGGCGAGTTCCTGGCGATCGTCGGCAGCCGCGAGAGACGCCGACCGTTGCGGCGAGGCCGGCAGATACTCCGCTTCGCCGGCAAGAAAGAAAAAGAAATCGTCTACCGCCTGGCGTTGCCCGCTGGCGGTCGGCACGCGGTTCATCGCCTGGCGGAAAGCGGCCGAACCCGGCAGCCCGCGCGTGTACCACGAGATGTGCTTGCGCGCCATGAGGACGCCGGTTTCGCAGCCATAGAAGGCGTGCAGGTCTTCCAGGTGGGCGAGCAGGATCTGGTGGATCTCGGTGATACGCAAGGCCGGCGCGTGCCGGCCGGTTTGCAGGAAATGGGCCATTTCGCGAAACAGCCACGGCCGGCCTTGCGCTGCACGCCCGATCATCAGCGCATCGGCGCCGGTCGCGGCAAGAACGAAGCGCGCCTTTTCCGGGGAATCGATGTCGCCGTTGGCGATGATCGGGATGCGCGCGGCGGCCTTCACCGCCCGGATCGTCTCGTATTCGGCCTGTCCGCTGTAGCCACAGGCGCGCGTCCGGCCATGCAGGGCAAGCGCTCTGACTCCGGCGGCTTCCGCGATGCTCAGGATGCGGCTGGCGTTGCGGCTGGCCTTGTCCCAACCGGTGCGGATCTTCAGCGTTACCGGCGTCGTCGGGACGGCGTTGACGACCGCTTCGAGAATCCGGCCGACCAGCGGTTCGTCGCGCAGCAGGGCTGAACCCGCCATTACGTTACAGATTTTCCTGGCCGGGCAGCCCATGTTGATGTCGATGATCTGCGCTCCGCGGTCGACGTTGTAGCGCGCCGCGTCGGCCATCATCGCCGGATCTGCGCCGGCAATCTGCACGGCGATCGGTGCCACTTCGCCGTCATGGTTGGCCCGTCGCCGCGTCTTCACGCTGCCGTAGAGCAGCGAGTTTGAAGTCACCATCTCGGAGACTGCCAGGCCCGCGCCCATCGTCTTGCAGAGCTGGCGGAACGGGCGGTCGGTGACCCCCGCCATGGGCGCGACGAAAAGATTGCTGGCGAGCGAAAAACCAAGGAATTGCATGGCCGAGAGGTGCCGGTAGCGAGCGGGAAAAGGACGAATTTTACAACTTGCCGGCTTTCTCCGGCATGACGATATTGACTTCCAGGACCTCGCAGTTGCCCTGTTTTTCGAGCGACACCTTGATGTCGTCCTCGCTGACCGACACGTACTTGGAAATGACCGCGATCAGCTCCTTCTGCAAGGCCGGCAGGAAATCCGGCGTTGCGTTGCTCGCCCCCCTTTCATGGGCAATGATCAGCTGCAGACGTTCCTTGGCGATCGCCGCGGTCTTGGGCTTGTTGCCGAATATCAGCGAAAACAGCGACATCCTACTTACCCCCGAACAGTCGCTTGAACAGACCCGGTTTTTCGTAGTCGACGTAACGCAGCGGAATCGTCTCGCCGAGGAAGCGGCCGACGACGTCGAGATACGCTCCGGCAACGTCGGTCCCGGCGAGATGCACCGCCGGAGTACCGGCGTTCGACGACTGCAGGACCGCCTCGGATTCTGGAATGACGCCGATCACCGGGATACGCAGGATTTCCTGCACGTCCTTGTACGAGAGCATTTCGCCTTCATTCACCCGCTTGGGCGAGTAGCGACTGATCAGCAGATGCTCCTTGACCGGTTCGCCGCCAAGCAGCGCGCGGCGCGATTTCGCCTGGATGATGCCGAGGATGCGGTCGGAGTCGCGCACTGACGAGACCTCGGGGTTGGTGACGATCAGCGCCTCGTCGGCGAAGGTGAGCGCCATCACCGCACCACGCTCGATGCCGGCCGGCGAATCGCAGACGACATAGTCAAAACCCATGTGTTCGAGTTCCTTGAGCACGCCTTCGACGCCCTCTTCGGTCAGTGCATCCTTGTCGCGCGTCTGCGAAGCGGGCAGCACGAAGAGCTGGCCATTTGCGCAATGCTTGTCCTTGATCAGTGCCTGGGTCAGCGTCGCTTCGTGGTTGAGAACGTTGACCAGGTCGTACACAACTCGGCGTTCGCAGCCCATGATCAGGTCGAGATTGCGCAGACCGACGTCGAAGTCGATCACCGCCGTCTTGTAGCCGCGCAGGGCGAGGCCCGAAGAGAAGCTGGCGCTGGTGGTGGTCTTGCCGACCCCGCCCTTGCCGGACGTTACGACGACGATACGGGTCACCGGTCATCCTCCGCAAAATAAAGGCGAGATTCTACTCGCAGAAAGCATCTTCCGCCGCAAGCGGCGGCGCGCGTCGCTCCGACCGCTGCGCAGCGCGCCGGTCAATCGGTCTTCAGCGGCTCGACCAGCAGCTTGCCGGCCTCGTCGTCACTTCCGCCGGCCAGCCTGACCTGGACTGCCTGGCCGGCGAGGCCGGCGGGAACGCCGCCATCAAAAGTGCGATAGAGGCCGGCGATCGAAACCAGTTCGGCGTCGAAGCGCGTGCACAGGATGCGCGCGCCAGTGTCGCCAGCGGCGCCGGCGAGGGCGCGCCCGCGCAACGGTGCGTAGATGTGGATGCTGCCGTCGGCGATCACTTCTGCGCCGGCGTTGACTGCGCCCAGGATGACCAGATTGCTGCCGCGTGCGTAAACCTGCTGGCCCGAGCGCAACGGGCGGTCGATGAAGAGCGTCGGGAGCGGGCCGAGCGGCGGCTTGGCCGCCGCTGCTGGCGCGCTGGCCGGCGCGGCCGGGGTTTCCGGGCTTTCCGGCGGCGCGGCTGCCGCCGTTGCTGCCGGTAAAGCTTCGTCGACCGCCGCGCGCGCCTCGGCTGTGTCGGTTGCCGCGGCTGCGTTCGCTGCGCGCGCGCCGGTCGCGTAGGTCGGCAAGCCGGACGCGGCGGCACTCGTGCGCAGCGCCTCGCTGCCGCCACGCACGCCGATCAGGTTCAGCCCGTGCGTACGCAGCGTCTGCGCGATCGCCTGCCAATCGGCCGCGTCCGCATCGGCGAGCGCGGCGAGTTCGAGCAAGGCGGGGTCGCCGTCGAAAAACGGATCGTCGCCGAACAACTCCCGCGCGGCGACTGCCACATCTTCGACGACGAGCGAGCGCAAGGTGACGACGACGACGGGTAGGGTCGTCCCCTTGAATTCGATCAACTGGTGGCTTTTTCTGGTCTGCATGGTGTTCGTCTCACCCGTCTTGGCTGCCGCTTGTCTGAAGCCCGCCAGTCTAGCCGAAAGCGCCGGGAAAGACGAACCGCCTGGGTTGCCGGATGGCCGTGCCGTGCCGTAGCACCGATACCTCACGCCGGCCGGCCGTCGAACGTGTCATCGTAAACGTGAATCTTCTCGGGCGCGGCGGCTACAGCCAGGCGCGCGCGCCCCAGATCATGCGTTTGGCGACGAAGTGGCGCAGCGCAGGCAGCGTGTCGAGCGCCAGCAGGCCGAGGCCGCGCGCCGCGCGCAGCGGCGGGATGTCGTTCGAGAAGACGCGTACGATGCCGTCGGTGAAAGCCATGCTGCCGCTACGGTCGAGCCAGCGCCGGCGCGCGTAACGATCGAGGAGCTGCGTCGCGCCGGGATCGTCGGTATGGTCGAAGAGCGCTGCGGCGAGTTCGCAGGCATCGCGCAGGCCGAGGTTGAAGCCCTGTCCGGAGACCGGGTGCAGGCTTTGCGCGGCGTTGCCGATCCAGACCTGGCGCGCGCCGGCCAGTCGTCGGCGAACGCGCAGCGCGAGCGGAAAGGCGGCGCGCCGCCCGCTGGCGACGAAATCGACGCGACCACCGAACTGTTCGCGCAGCGCGGCGAGAAAGTCTTCGTCGGACAGTGTCTGCAAGTGCTCGGCGCGTCCGGGCGGGACGGTGAAGACGATCGAGTAGTCGTCACCGAGCGGCAGCAGGGCCAACGGCCCGTCGGGCGTGAAGCGCTCCCAGGCGCGTCCGCCGGGCGGCGCGTTCGGCCGCACTTCGGCAACGACGGCGTGCTGGCGGTAATCGAAGACGCGTACGTCGCTGGCCGCGCCGGGCGTGCCTTCGGCGTGGACGAGCAAGCGTGCCTGCAGCGTGCGCTCGCCGTTGGCACCGCCCAGCCTGAGCCTCACCATCTCCGCGTCGACCTCGAGGCCAACTAGCGACGTGTCGTGCAGCAGGCTTGCCGCGTCGATGCGCGTGGCCAGCCGGCCGGCGAGTTCGCGGTAGCGCATGACGTAGCCGAGCGCCGGGATGTCATAGTCGCTGGCTTCGATCAGCGTTCGCCCGAAGCCTCCGCGCTGCGAGACGTGGATCGTCGTGATCGGCGTTGCTGCCGCGTCGTTCCAGGCGTCCAGGCCAGTGAGCACCTGCCGCGTGCCGTGCGACAGGGCGAGCGCACGCGGATCGCCGGCCCAGGCCGCAGGCGAACGGCTGTCGATCAGGAGGACGCGCCAGGGGCCGTCAGTCAGGGCGAGGGCGAGCGTCATGCCGACCGGGCCGGCGCCGACGACGGCGATGTCGACGGTTTCTATCGCCTCATTCATGGTGCATGACTTCCTCGATCTCGCCGACTGTACGCGGCGCATTGGTGTACACCTGGCTGCCCGTGCTGGTGACCAGGACGTCGTCTTCGATGCGCACGCCGATGCCGTGCAGGTGTTCGGGCACTTTGTCGCCCGGTCGCAGGTAGAGGCCTGGTTCGACGGTCAGCGTCATGCCGGGGGCGAGGACCACCCAGTCGTCGTCGCCGCTACCCGTTCGGTAGGCGCCCGCATCGTGCACGTCGAGACCGAGCCAGTGGCCGGTGCGATGCATGTAGTAGGGCTTGTAGGCCTCGCTCTCGATCACCGCGTCTGCCGTTCCGGTGAGCACGCCAAGATCGATCAGTCCCTGGCTGAGGACGCGCAAGGCGGCGTGATGGTAGTCGACGAAACGCGCGCCCGGTCTGATCGCGCCGATCGCTGCCGCCTGCGCCGCCAGGACGATTTCGTAGACCGCACGCTGCTCGGTGCTGAAGCGGCCGCCGACCGGAAACGTGCGCGTGATGTCGGACGCGTAGCCTTCGATTTCGCAGCCGGCGTCGATCAGGACCAGCG
>NZ_JAVMKF010000262.1:0-2855 GCF_031732815.1 Accumulibacter sp.
CTCCCACTTGCGGTTCTCCTCGTCCCACTTGCGGTTCTGCTCCTCCCACTTGCGGGTCTGCTCCTCGCGGTCACGCCGCAATTCGGTCAGGATTTCGTAAAACCGATCCTGGGTTTCGACCCGGTCGGCGTATTGTCCTCGGGTCAGTTCCAGGATGAACGAGCGCAAATCCGGGTCAGCGCGTAACAGCGCCGGCAATTCCCGCCGAATCGTTTCCTTCAAGGTTTCCGTATTCATCGCAGCATGCCGATTGTTTCCGACCAGAGTTTCCCACCAGATGACGCGACCGGCGCCGGCTTGGACTGCCGGTCGCGGGGGTTGTCCAGTGCGGATTATGCCAGAGCAGCGAACGAACGCCAGCGGGGCGCAAGGGCGAGTTCGCCCGGCAAGTTCAGCCGGTGCTGGCCTGGGCGGCCTGGAATCCGCCGGCATGGCGTGGCCGTGGAATACGCAGGAATCGCAGGAATGGGACACCTGGCTGAACGGCGTCAGTCGCGATGCCTCGTCGAATCATCTCGGCATCGTCACCAACGGCCCCGTCGACCAGGGTGCCGGCTCGCCGCATACCGTCCGTGTGGACACCTCGTTTGACGACGGCAATCTTTGGTATGGCCAGGTGGATTTCGACGGCAATGCACTCGCGGTGCGCACCAATCCGACGTGCATCCGTCCACTGCTGTCCGTGCTGACGCGCACGCTCGACATTCCGGCGATTCTCGCCAGGGGCAGCGCCATCGTCGGCCTGGTTGTTGCCACCGGCGGAGATTTCGGCGATCACGACATCCTCACCTGGAATGTCAGCGATCAGCGGCAGAGTTCGCTGACCCAGCCGGCAAGCATCGCGCGCACCTCATTGCCGCTGCTTTTCGCAGTTCGCTGCGCGCGCTGGCAAAAACGCCCCAGATCGTCGCACCGCCGATCGAAAATCCGCCGCGGGTGGTATCGGTGACGTCTCCACGCCGCGATGCACGCTTGCCACCGCACGCGAAGCAGAGCAATTGCTGATCTGCCGACAGTCTCCGTGCGGACACGCCGCATGTCGCGTTGCGGCCAGCCGTTTGCGCAGCCAGTCGTCAGGGGTGGTGCGGCAGCGTCTCGGGAATGTCGGGTATGCCGGTGAGGTAGATCACCTCGCTGCGATAATCGACGTAGGCGTCGAGCAGAAAGTCGTGCCAGTAGTTGCGCGACGGTCCGTACTTCATGTGCCGTTCGTACGCTGCGAGGCGCGCGCTCGGCGGCGCATCCGGCAAGTGGCGGCGGAAGTAGCTCTGCCAGTCGAATTCGTTGGCCTGAACGAGCACGTACGGTGTCATGAACGCCAGATGTTCGGCAATTTCGGGCAAGGGTGGCGGCAACACGCGCACGTACCAGATCTCGCCTTCGTTTCCGAGGTAGCCCGCCGGAGAAATCGTTTTCAGCAGCCGCCCGGTGACCAGCTCGCGCAAGAGTACCCTGCCCTGGTCGCCCCCCTGGTGCACGTAGATCCCCATGCGCGACTGCTCCAAGAAACCCATTACGCGTAGCAGCTCGCGCTGCATGCCGTGGGCCGAAGCCAGCGCGATCGCGATGCTGCTGATCGTTTCCTTGCCGAGGCCGACGCACACGTCGCACAAGGCCCAGCAAGTGAAATACGAGGTCGTCAGCGGACTCATCGGCGGGCCACCAGGCATGTACTGCTCCTCGGCGGCCGAAATCAGGCGGGTGAACCTGTCCATCTCCTGCAGCGCGGTAAGCTGTTCGGACATCACCGACAGCACGTTCTGCGCGTACGCGTAAGCGGCGGCAGCCGGGTGCAGTCTGGCCAGATTCGGCTCACTGGCGATCGTCTGCTGCAGGTCTTCGGCGTGCCTGCGGCCAGCAAGCACGGCGCCAAGATCGACGACTTTCTCCTGCTTGTAGCGCTTCATTGCCCGCAGCAGCTTGTCAGCGATCGGCTGGCGCCGTGGAAGCTGGCGCGCCGCGCCGACGCTCCCTGCGGCAGCCCTCGGCGGCGGGCCGTGTTCCGGTACGACGGCGAGCCGCGGCGAAGTCGGTGCGGCGGTTGGCGCTTGGGCGCTCGCCGGTCCTGCTGCACTAGGCGGTGCTTTCGCGGCAGGCAGTACCTTCGCTGCCGATGTAGCCTTGCGCGTCGCTGGCGCCGCCGTGCCAAAGGCGGGAGCGGTAGCCCTGCCTGGCGCCGCCGTGTCCGGTGGACGCGGCATTCGTGCTGCCAGACCGGCTGACGCTTGCTCCAGTCGCGCCCGATCGGGTTCCAGCCAGTTCGCGCGGACGACCCGATCCGCCGTCAGTTCGAGCGAGACGATGCGGCGAAAGTCGTCGGGAAAGCTCCTTTTCTTGAACTCGACCAAGACGGCGATCAGCTCGGCGGCATTATCCGAACGCAATTCGTTCCAGGGAACCAATCCTTGCCCATCGATCTTCGCCAGGCGCCGGCGGAACGACTGGGAGAGCAGCGGCTCGTCAATCGCGCTGTTCCATGCTGCACCGGCCAGCATCAACGCAGCCCTTTCCGCATTGCCGGACGACAGGCGCCGCACATCCTTGCAGACATGCGCGGCGAGCCGCTGGATGACGTCCGAAATCTTCCCTTCGCCGCGTTGTGGCGCATCGCCACCTGATCGAAAAGGATTTCTCATCCGAAGAAGCCGCCTCTGCTGGTTGTTGTGGTTGCCTTGATCGACGGTCGGGACCTCCGGCACGGCTGCCCGCCAGCGCTCATCCCCCATTGCGCACGGCGCGCATTATCGCCCGAAACGCTACGCCACCGGTGCCGCGTTTCGTCTTGCACTGGCGCGCCGCCAGCCTCAGACAACCTGATCTCACGGATTTTGCGAAGTACCGAGTTGCAGAATCAA
>NZ_JAVMKF010000263.1:0-2852 GCF_031732815.1 Accumulibacter sp.
CGCACGAGTTGGCGTCGATGACCGTTGATGCCTGCACGCGTCTGACGCGCGCCATTGCCTCGCTGAAGGAGCGTGAGCGCAATCAGGAAACGGTCAACCTCTGCGTCGAGATCGAACGAATCGAGGAAAAGTCGGTTGCCGTGATCTACAAGGCGATCAAGGCGCTGTTCGATGCCGAAGGTGACGACCGTGCTGCAATGCGGGCAATGCGCATGCGACAGTTCTATTCGTTGCAGGAGAAAGTGTTGCGGGCAACGAAGAAGGCGGCCCAGACGCTCGAGGAAATCCTGCTGCAGAATGCCTGAACTCGTGTTTCGGGCGTGCCCATCGTGCGCCGGCCGGTGAAACCCCGGCCGGCGTTGTTTGCTGGGGCGGCGACGAGTCCTCCCGGAGGAGTTGCGCCGCCGCGCCTCGTGCCGCTGGCCTTTTGAGCGCGCGCGGGCATGTCCGCCTCGGCCGGCAGCGCAGTCGTTGCTTCCCTCCAGTACGTCAAGGGAGTGCCTTTTCCCGGCGACATTCGTTGCCGGCAGATCCTGGTCACCGGACCGCCGGGCGCCGGCAAGAGCACCTTGATCATGCGCCTGGGCGGGTGGTCCGAAGAGGGCTACCTCGACCTCGGTCGTAAGCATTGGTGGCGCTCTGAGATTCTGACGGTCAGGCCACGCGAGATCCATCTCGGGATGCCCTTCATTGGGCTGGCGAACGCCGCTGCGGTCTTTGATGTCGAGTTTCTGCAAAACGAATCCTTTCCCGCGGTTGACTTCGCGCGCATCATCTTGCCGCCGCGCAAGCGCTACTTCTTTTCGGTTGACTGGTATCGGCGTTATGTCTTCGAGTTCCTTCTGCCGCCTGCCGACTTGCTGCTGGCCAGGCGCAGGGCGCGCGCGCAGGAGAGTACCCATCCCGTTGACCGGCAGATCAGCCTTGAAATCTGCGCCGCGCAACTCGAGGTCTTCCGTCGCGTGGCAGAGTTTCTGCACGCACGGGGGTTTTACGTGTATCACCGCGAGACGATGGATTGTGCTCCGCAGCGTTTTCTGACCGCCCAGTCCCGGCCGTGAAGAGGCGCAGGGGCTGGCGCGCAGACAAGCTATCGAGTGTGCTGGCCCGAATCAAAGGGGCGCTGGCTCGACTCGGTTTCGGCTGGGGGCACAACCTGAAACTGGGCGAAGCGTACCGTCTCGGCAGCACGAAGGTGCGCGTACCCCTTGACGGCGTTCCGATCGAGATAACGCTCGGACTGAATGACCGGCGACTTCACCTTTATCGCGAGAATCGCCTTGATCGCGACGGGAAGCCCGTCTGGCTGGAGAGCTTCATTCTTGTCGACCCGCGCACGCACATGCGCCGGATCGCTGGCTTTCTGCGCCTGAGCCCAAAGAGCTGGCTCGCGCTGGGCTCAGGCGACGAAGTTCAGAAGGCGATTTTCGACTATCCTGAGGCAATCGACGAGCAGCACATGGTGCTGATCTATGGCCGGGATGCGCTGATCTTTCGCAATCTGAGCGACGCCGGAACGGCGATTGCGCCGGTGATCGACAATGTTGGCCTGAGCCGAATCGGCCGGCTGCGGCGCCTGCGCGACATCATTGGCGGAAGAGTCGAAGTCTTGCCGCGTGACGACGCCTTGCGCTTGATCGAAGAGGTCAACCGTCTGATGCGCAGCGAGGCTTACCGCTCCACCGACGAGCGCGGCTTGCCTGGTGGATTGCTCGCCTTGCCGCGCAGCATGACCCCGGTTGTCGTCGCCGACCTGCACGCGCAGGCCGATAACCTGCTCACGGTGCTGGCTCAGAATGCCTTCCTCGATGCGCTTGAAGAGGGCTGCGCGGCGCTCGTCATTCTTGGCGATGCGGTCCATTGCGAGCTCGACGGACAACTGCACCAGATGGAAGGCTCGATGTTGCTGATGGATTTGATCTTCCGCCTCAAGCTGCGTTTTCCGAGCCAAGTCTTCTACATACGTGGCAACCACGACTCGTTTTCCGAGGAACTGGCCAAGGACGGGATTCCACAAGGCCTGTTGTGGGCGAAAGAACTCAGCCTGAAGCGCGGTCCTTCGTACCTGAAAGCGATGCAGGAGTTTTATGACCTTCTTCCTTATATAGTTGTATCGCCCGATTTCATCGCGTGTCATGCCGCACCCCCAACCAGCAAGGTGAATCGCCAGATGCTGATCGAGATTCATCAGCATCCCGGCCTGATACTTGAACTGACCAGCAATCGTCTGCGCCGGCCGAATCGGCCGCTCGGCTACAGCAGGCGCGATGTAAGGAGACTCCGCCGCTCACTTCACCTCGATCCGGCAACGCCGTTGATCGTTGGTCATACACCGATCGATCACGAGGCGACGGTCTGGCTGAACGTCGATGGAATTGATAACCATCACGTATTGTTCAGCGCCCGGCCAGAAAGCGTCGGGGTTTTTGTGCGGGTCAGCGGAAAAATGATTCCATTGATCTACCCGGTGGATGCGCTGAGCGCGCTGATCAACGCGTTGGCCGAGACTCTGGGCGACTGACGCCGCGCGGGGCGCCGGCACGCTTGCACAAGGAGGCTAGCGCGGTTTGGCCTTGGCGTTCGCTGGTCTGTGGACTATAATCCTGGCATGGTCGTAATTCCGGCAAACCGGAAGCGCTTTGGACGCGGGTTCGATTCCCGCCACCTCCACCACTAAGGGGGTGTACTGGTCTCGACAGGGTGAAATATGGCGAGCAGGCGACCCGAAGGGCGACGGACGTAATCCGCGCAAAACCACAAACGCCAACGATGAGCGTTTCGCACTGGCCGCTTAAGGCCTGCTGAGGGCGTAGCCGCCCAATAAACAGAATGGCTATCGGCGGGGGCTTCGG
>NZ_JAVMKF010000264.1:0-2848 GCF_031732815.1 Accumulibacter sp.
ATACGCGAAAACATGCCGCGCCGCAGCGGTCGACTCATCGCCGGTCCGTCCTTGCGGCTGAAGAAGCTTCCCCAAAGCCCCTGCAGGGCCATCGGGATCACCGGCACCGGCGTGCGCGCAACGATGCGCTGGACGCCCGGGCGAAACGGGTAAAGCTCGCCGGTATCGGTAATCCGCCCTTCGGGAAAGATCGCGACCAGTTCGCCGGCGCTCAGCGCATGCGCGACCTCTTCGAAAGCGGCTTCCATCATGCGCGCATCTTCGCGCGCCGGGGCAATCGGAATCGCATGCATGTGCCGGAAAACGAAACCGATCAGCGGCTGGCGATAGATTCGGTGGTCCATCACGAAGCGGATCGGACGGCGGCAGGCGGCGGCAATGACGATCGGGTCGACGAAGCTGACATGGTTGCAGATAAGCACCGCGCCACCCTCGGCCGGGACGTTTTCCAGTCCCTGCTGACGCAGGCGATAGACCGAGTGCACCAGCAGCCAGGCGACGAAACGCAGCATGAACTCGGGAACCAGACTGTAGATGTAGACGGCCACGGCAGCATTGCAGAGGGCGGCGATCGCGAAGAGGACGGCAATCGACACGCCGCTGCTGAGCAGGCCGGCAGCGGCGAGCGCACCGCAGACCATGAACAGGGCGTTGAGGATATTGTTGGCGGCGATGATTCTCGCCCGTTGTTCAGGCGCGCTGCGCAACTGGATCAGCGCGTAGAGCGGGACGACGAAGAAACCGCCGAAAAGTCCCAGGGCGAAGAGGTCGAAGAGGACGCGCCAACTGGCATGCAGCGCCAGCAGGCTGGTCAGTTCGAGCGGCGCGCCGGGCGGCAGTTGCGCCGGTGAAGCGAAGGCCAGATCGATGCCGAAAAGGGTCAGGCCGATCGAGCCGAAGGGCACCAGACCGATCTCGACGTGTCCGGCCGACAGCCGCTCGCAGAGGAGAGAACCAAGGCCGACGCCTACCGTGAACACGGCCAGCAGCAAGGTGACCGAAGCCTCGTTGCCGCCCAGCACGTTCCTGGCGTAGGCCGGAAACTGTGCCAGAAAAAGCGCACCGTAGAGCCAGAACCATGAAATCCCGAGAATCGACAGAAAGACCGTCCGGTTCTGCCGGGCAAAACCGATGTTGCGCCAGGTTTCCGAGAAAGGGTTCAGCCCGACGACGAGTTGCGGAACCGGCGCCGGCGCGGCCGGAATGCCGCGGCTGAACAGATAGCCGAGCACCGCGACCACTAGCCCGGCGTAAGCGACCCAGGTCGGATGCGCCGCCGCGCCGGCAAGCATGCCGCCCGCCAGCGTGCCGAGCAGGATGGCGACGAAGGTTCCCGCTTCGACCAGCGCGTTACCGCCGACGAGTTCGTGGTCGCGCAAATGCTGCGGCAGGATGGCGTACTTCACCGGTCCGAAGAAAGTCGAGTGCAAGCCGAGCAGGAAGAGCGCGACGAGCAGGATGGGCAGGCTGTGGGCGACGAAGCCGAGCAGCGCGACGCCCATGATCAGCACCTCGAGCAGCTTGACCAGACGCGCCAGGCGCGCCTTGTCGAACTTGTCGGCCAACTGCCCGGCGGTGGCCGAAAAGAGAAAGAACGGCAGGATGAAAATCCCGGCGGCGATGTTGGTGAGCACTTCCGGCGCCAGCGTCGTCCAGGCTGCCGCCTGGAAGGTGAGCAGCACGACGAGTGCATTCTTGAACAGGTTGTCGTTGAAGGCACCGAGAAACTGTGTGGCGAAAAAGGGCGCAAAGCGGCGCGTTCCGAGCAGCGCAAACTGTGAACTCATGCCGTCCTCCTGTCAAAAAAGCGGCGCGTGGCGAAGACTCCGGGCGGAAAACGATGTCCGTTCGACGACAGATGACGTTTGAGAACGAAGTCGAAAAGGAGCGGATTATGCTCGCGGATCAGTTCCAGCCGGGCGACCGCCGACGCCGGCAGCAGGCCGCGCGCGGCAAGGTCGGCCGGCAGGATCAGCGGCACGACGCCGGGCAGAGGATAATCCGAACCGTTGAGCAGGCGAGCATGCCATTCCTCGCGCTCGAGCAGCACGCGCAAGGTCTCCGGCGGCCGGTTGCGCAGGGCAAGCGCCGAAATGTCGGCGAACAGCAGGCTGGCGTAGCGCGCTTCGCCCATCATCCGGGTAAACAGCTCGAAACACGCCACCGGCGCCGCCTGCGGACCACGATCGAGGTCGGCCGCCATACCCAGCGACGCGCAATGCGCAACGACGACGCGCACGCCGTGGTCCAGCGCTCGGCGCAGCAGTAGCGGATTGCCGAGTGCCTCGAGTTCAGCGCCGTGTACCGCCTTTTCTTCGCCCGCATGCGTGATCAGCGGCAGATCGTGCTGCGCCAACGCCTGGTAGAAGCGGTCGCAGCGTGGCGACGACGGATCGATCGCCATGGCCGGCGGCAGCCACTTCACCGCGCGCGCGCCACCGCGCACCGCCGCCGCCAGTTCCTCGACGCAATCGGCCCGGTAAGGATGGATCGAAGCAGCCCACTCGAAGTACTGCGGATAGCGCGCCACGACGGCCTGCGCGTAGGCGTTCGGCACGTAGAAAGCGCTGCGCCTGGCGTCCGGTCGACCCTGCTCGTCATGCGCGCGCTCGAAGGCCAGCAGCAACAGTTTGGCGCCCGGGCGCAAGCCATCGACCAGGTTCTGCATGCGCTCGAGGTAACTTGCGTCTACGCGGCCGGGCGCATCATGGACACAACCGGCGTTCAGGTAGAACAGGCGCTGCGCGTACTGCAGCGGGTGAAACAGACTCTCCATCTGTGGGTTGACCTCGATTCCGCTACCCGAATCGCCGGTGCCGACCAGATGGACATGGCAGTCGACAAACTC
>NZ_JAVMKF010000265.1:0-7247 GCF_031732815.1 Accumulibacter sp.
GCGGTGCCGCACTCAAGCGCCGCCGCGGATTTGCAGCTCTGCCGAAAGGACACGGTCGCCATGGCGGTACGGCGAGCGGAGAAGGCACCGCCGGTCGGGCACGCGTTCTCTCCGGCTTGGCAATCCGGGCTGCGCTCGCCATGCGGTGGATCGCCCGCCGTGGGCGAAGGATCGCCGCAAAAAAAGGGCGCGGCAAAGGGTCGCAACAGACCTCGTTCATGCCTCTCACAGGTCGCTTTCGTGCGATCCGGGCCAATCCTTGCCGTAATATGGCGGGCTGTGTACCGCACGAGGCCGGTCCCGCATGGGGAATTGTCGGCTTCCAGTCCTTCTCTTGGTCGATATGAACAAGGTCGTCAAAGCCACCAAGCCACGTCATCATCAACAAACAAAGGCTTATCGTGCTTTCTACGAGGCGCGCTCAAGCGAACTGGACCCGATTACCGGGTTCGTCAGCCGCTTCTGCCGAGCGCCCATGGCTGGGGTCAGTGTGGTGGACAACGATCAAGTCCTGCTCAAGAGCCGGGTAGGGCTGAGCGTCGACCGCTTTTCCCGCGCCGGAGCGTTTTGTGCGCATGCCGTCGATTCGAAGGTGAGCTTCTTCGAGGTTGCCGATACGCGGCATGACGCCCGCTTTCGCGACAGCCCGCTGGTTCGCGGCGAGCCGCACGTGCGTAGCTATGCCGCAGCCGTCTTGATCGACGCCAGCAAGGCTCGCATCGGCACGCTTTGGGTGATGGACCGCGCGCCACGTCGGCTGGCCCGCCGCCAACGTTGCCTGCTTGTGGAGATGAGCCGGCACGTCATGGCCGTGCTCAGCTTGCTGTACGAAGACCACGCCACTGGACTGCCCAACCGGCGGGGATTTCTGGAAGTCCTGCAGCCGCTGCTGGAGACGTGGCGGCGTGAGTCGGTTGAAACGGTGCTGGTCGCCTTCCAGATTCGCGAATTGCCGCTCCTGCGCGACACTTGCGGTTGGGAGCGTACCGATCAGTTCCTGTCGGAACTGGCGCAAAGCATGCGCGCCATCTGTCGCTTTCAGGATGAGTTCTGCGCTCGTTGTGGCGACGATCAATTCGTTCTCACACTGCGGCTACCGGCTGGTGGCGGCGTCGACACCGCGCTGAAACGTCTCGCGTGCCTGGTCGACGCGCCGTTTCGCGCACACCGGCAAGTCTTGAACCTCCACTTGCGCCTGGGTGTTGCAAAGGCTTCCGGTCGTGTGCTAGCGGCGGTGGATTTGCTCGACGAAGCCTTGCTGGCGGCCCAGCAGGCGACACTCAGCGGCGCCGCGGTGTCTTATGGCGGCGCCGATGGTGCGCATGCCCGCCGCCGTGAGCTGGACCATGTGCAGCGAGTGAAGGCAGCGTTTGCCGCCGGCGAGTTCGTGCCGCACTTCCAACCCCAGATCGATCTCGCCGCCGGCTGTATCAGTGGCTTCGAGGTTCTGGCACGCTGGCAAGCCCGCGGCAGAGGCGTGCAACTGCCGGAGGTTTTCCTGTCCGCCTTCGAAATCGCCGAATGCCTGCAGGATCTCGATCTGGCGATTGTCGACCAGGCCTGCGCGCACTTGCGACGCTGGTTGGACAGTGGTCTGGCGGTGCCGCGTCTGCTGTGCAACCTCAGCCGTGCGACGATCGGGCAGGCGGGCTTCCTCGCCGCCGTCGATCGCGTCCTGGCGCGACATCTGGTCCCGTCGCACGGCATTGGTTTTGAGCTCACCGAGTCGCACCTCCTGCGTGAGCCGGTGCGGGCCAGGGCCTTGCTTGACGCCTTGCGCGCGCGCGGCATCTATCTCGCTCTCGACGATTTCGGTACCGGTTACTCCAATCTCCTGGCGCTGCACGATTGGCCCGTTGACTGCATCAAGGTGGATCGCTCCTTTGTGCGCGCCGTCGACACCGACAGCAGGTCACAAGATTTGCTCCACCTGGTGCTCGGCATGAGCCGCAGCCTCGGCTGCGCGGTGGTTTGCGAAGGCGTCGAAACCGAGTCGCATTTGGCGTGGCTGAGTGCTGCCGGCAACAGCTATCTGCAGGGCTGGTACTTTGCCGAGGCGCTGTCGCCGGATCTCGTGCCACGACTGGCACCCTTATTCGTGCGGGACGCCGGTTTGGGAAAAACACCCTGCCAACGTGCCCGTTCCCTGGCCGCACGCATCCACGACGCGGTTGGGGTGCTGCCGCCGGCGTGAATTCGGGCACGGACATTCCGGATTCTCGAATGAGCGTGTCCCTTGACGAATACGTGGATTTCCCGCGACGCGAGCGGGCCTCGGAAACTCGGCGTTTGACCAAGCTGAATTCGGCGTTGACCAGGCTGCAGACCAGGATCGGACAGCGGACGAAAAGGCGTAAGAGGTGGCGCAGCGCCTCGCCGACAATCCTCTGCAGTGCCCATCCGCAGGGCTCAGACGGCGAGTTCGGCGGCCGACGAGCCCCATCCGACAGGAAAGCACGCTCGGCAGCACGCCTGGGTAGTCCCTGCGCGACAGGGCGCTTGTTCCATCGGCGAGACCTGCCGGAGCACGGGGCAGGGAGCAGCTCGAGCGATGGCGCTGATCAGGCATCAAGCCGTGCGCGGACGCTGTCGCCGGCGAGCGGATCAGCGCGCGTCGCGCTTGCCTACCAGCGCAGCAGACGTTCGCCGAGCGCCGCGCCGGCGAGCGCCGGGACGAGCATTCCGACGACATACCACAGACCGATGAACGGCGGCGCGCTTTCCGGACAATGCAGGCAGTAGACCAGCGCGCCGGTGGCGCCGGCGAGGAGTCCCGCGGCGGCTCCGGCGAGGCGTGGGCGAGTCGGCGCCAGCCCTTGCATCGCGCGCATGGCGGCGACGAAAGCCGGTAGCGAGAGCAGCGCGATCAGCCACGGGCACCAGCGCCAGGTCGCGCCAAGAACGAGGTCGGCGCGCTGCGCCGGGTCGGCGCCGAGTACAGCGTAAGCCGCGAACGCCCAGATCACGGCCAGCGGTGCCGCCAGCGCGGCGGGAACCCCAGCCAGGCGCGCGCCCGGTCGTGCCAGACGCCAGGCGGCGAAGGTGCTGGCGGCCAGGACGCCGGCGACGAAGCCGGTTTTCAGCCAGAAGCTCGGCGAACTCACGGCTTGCGCCAGATCGGCCCGCACACCGAGCAGCGCAAACATGAGGAGCAGCGCGCCGACGGCGCCATAGCCAACGGCGCCGGCAAGGCGGCGTTCGGCGGCATGCGTGTCGACCGCGTCGGCGCCGGTCGCCAGCAGGCGGATCAGTTCGTCAGTCTTCATCGCGTCCCCCTGATCTTCTCGGCGAGTGCCTTCAGACCCCGGTGCACGCCGATCTTGACCGCCGACACCGACATGCCGGTCAGCCTCGCCGCCTCCTCGACCGAATGGCCGTCAAGCCGCGTGTGGATGATCGGCAAACGGTGGCGGTCGGGCAATTCGTCGAGCAGCTTGTGGAGGTCGCGGCGCGCCTCGGCGGCGTCGGCGTCGGCCGTGGTGAAGATTTCGTCAGCCGCATCGAGCGCTTCGTTCGGCAGGTCGTGTACCGCCCGCCGGCGCAAGAAGTCGACCAGCTTGTAGCGGGCAATGGCGTGCACCCACGCCGACAGCGGTTGCCGCTGGTCGTAGGTGTGCCGCTGATTGTGTATTGCGAGCAGCGCTTCCTGCACGAGGTCCTCCACCTCATCGGGCAAGCTCGGCAGGCGTTTGCGCAGAAACGCCCGCAGGTGCTTGCTCAGTTCTTCGAGAAACGCCTGATAGCGCCTGCTGTCGCCGGACAGCCCGGCGAGCAGCAGCTCGCGCAGACGATCTTCGCGCGCACGCCAAGGGTTCTCTCTCTCTATTCGTTGCATCGAGGTCTTTGGTTACTCGCGAGCGAAAAAAATCTTTTGTCCGTGCGCAAGGAATTTCTGCCCGAAGGTGTAACCGGCTGCCGCCAGCCGACGAACTACCTTGCACAGGCAAGCAAGACAGCGTCCGGCGAAGACCACGCAACGCTTGCCGCCGGCAGACGAAAGCCAGACGAAATATACGCCTCATCCGGAAGCAAAGGACATGAACCCGAAGACTGCAGTGATTCACCCGCTTTGGTTGCGCCTGACGCACTGGCTCAACGTCGTCGCCGTCATCGTGCTGACGCTCAGCGGCTGGCGCATCTACAACGCAGCGCCGTTCTTCCCCTTCGTCATCCCGAAATGGATGACGCTCGGCGGTTGGCTCGGCGGCGCGATCCAATGGCATTTCGCGGCAATGTGGCTGCTCGCCGGCAACGGTCTGCTCTACCTGGCGTGCAACGTGCTGAGCGGGCGCCTGCGCCGCAAGTTCTTCCCGTTGTCGGCGCGCGCCTTCGTCGCCGACCTGCAGGCGGCCTGGCACGGCCGGCTGTCGCATGCCGACCCGACGCACTACAACACCGTGCAGCGCGCGGCGTACCTGTTTGTCCTCGCGGATACCGTTCTCCTCGTGCTGTCCGGTCTGGTGCTGTGGAAATCGGTGCAGTTTCCGCTGCTGCGCGAACTGCTCGGCGGCTACGAAGCGGCGCGCCGGGTCCATTTTCTTGCCATGTCGGCGCTGCTCGCTTTCATCGTCGTGCATCTGGCGATGGTCGCGCTCGTGCCGCGCACCCTGCCGGCGATGATTCGCGGGCGCTGAAAGGAACCATCACCATGAGCGCAAACCCCTTTCGCTGGCTGGCCGACAACGGCGACGCCGTCCTCCGCGCTGCGCGCAACGAAGTCGGACGCAGCGTCGTCGTGCCCGAGCGGCGCGCCTTCCTGCGCCGTACGCTGACGCTCGGCGGGCTTTCCCTGCTCAGCGGCTGCGCGCTGGTCGACGAAGAGAGTGTCGAGAACGCCTTGACGCGCATCTCGCGTTTCAACGACAAGGCGCAGGGCTGGCTGTTCGATCCGCAACAACTGGCGCCGACCTATCCCGATTCGCTGATCGCACGCCCGTTTCCGTTCAACGCCTTCTATGGCGAAAACGAGATTCCGGTGGTCGACGAGGAGGGCTTTCGCCTCGAAGTCAGCGGCCTGGTCGCCGACCGCCACGCCTGGACGCTGGCCGAATTGCGTCGCCTGCCGCAGCGCGAGCAGGTGACGCGGCATATCTGTGTCGAAGGCTGGAGCGCCATCGGCAAGTGGGGCGGCGTCCCATTCGCCGACTTCCTGCGCCGCATCGGCGCCGACCTGAGCGCCCGTTATGTCGGCTTCAAGTGCGCCGACGACTACTACACGAGTATCGACATGGCGAGCGCCATGCACGCGCAAACGCTGCTCGCCCTCAGTTGCGACGGACGCACGCTGGAGCCGCGCTACGGCTTTCCGCTCAAGCTGCGCATCCCGACCAAGCTCGGCTACAAGAACCCGAAGCACATTCAAG
Source organism: Accumulibacter sp. (assembly GCF_031732815.1). GTDB lineage: Bacteria > Pseudomonadota > Gammaproteobacteria > Burkholderiales > Rhodocyclaceae > Accumulibacter. The sequence continues at coordinate 5,364 of NZ_JAVMKF010000265.1, forward strand.
CCATTTTCGTCACCAACACTTACCCCGGCGGTTACTGGGAAGACCAGGGGTACAACTGGTTCGGCGGCAGTTGAGCGGCGACGCCCAACTGCCCTGAAAAAGCGGCAAACCTGCCGATCAATCACGCTTTCATTCAATCAATAGCAAGGAGTCAACCATGAATATCAAGAGATTTGTCGCCCACACCCTGCTCTCGCTCAGCCTCGCGCTGGCCGGCGGAACGGCTTTTGCCGCCGACGAGATGAAGAAGGACGAAATGGCCAGGGACGGCATGAAAAAAGACGCCATGGGCAAGGACCACATGGCGAAAGACGGCATGAAGAAGGACCACATGGCCAAGGACGGCATGGCCAAGGACGGCATGGCCAAGGACGGTATGAAAAAGGACGCGATGGCCAAAGATCACATGGCCAAGGACGGCATGAAGAAGGACGCCATGGCCAGGGATGAAATGAAGAAGTAACAAGGCTCCGCCGCGGGTTCGTCCCGATCAGGCTCGCCGATCCGCGCACCTGCCGGCCAGACCGCCGGCGCGCGCGGTGGGTTTCCGCGGACGACCCCTGACCCATTCAGCGCGCGGAAAAAGGCAGGCGCCAGCGCGCCTTGCGTCTTTCCCTCGCCTGGCTCCGCTGCACTACCTCATTGCTCAAGGAGATCCATCATGCTGCATCCTCGTTCCTTCACGCCCGCCCGGCTGACCGCCGGCGCGGCCGCACTTGCGCTCTGTGCCACCGCCGGCGCGGCGCAGCTCACGCTCAACCTTACCGTCGAAAACCTTGCGCCAGGCAACAGCATCAGCTTCGCGCCTCTGCATCTGGGCTTCAACAATGGCAGCTTCGACGCCTTCAACAGCGGCCAGACGCCGACAGCGCAAATCATCTCGGTCGCCGAGGGCGGCAGCGGCTCGGCCTGGCATCCGGCTTTCGCCGCGACCGACCCGGGAGCGACGCGCGGCACGATCGCCGGCCGCCTCGACTCCGGCCAGACGCGCAGCGCCACTTTCCAGGTCGACCCGCAGGCGAATCCCTTCTTCACCTTCGCCTCGATGGTCGTCCCGAGCAACGACTTCTTCATCGGCAACGATTCGCCGACGCGCTATCGGCTGTTCGACGCCGCCGGCAATCTGCTGCTCAGCTCGATCGAACAGACCGCCGCCGACATCTGGGACGCCGGCTCCGAGCTCTTCGATCCCGCCGCCGCTGCCTTCGTCGGCAACAACAACCTGCGCACGCCGCAGAACGGCGTGGTCAGCGCCAACTTCGCCGAGCTGGCGGGCTTCGACGGTCTGCCGACCGCCGCCGGCTACGTCTTCACCAGCGGACTCGCCGCCGATACGAACGTCTATCGCATCCGCTTCGAGGTCGTTCCCGAACCCGGAACCTACGCGCTGATCGCCGGCGGCTTGCTGGCCGTCGGCTGGAGTACGCGCCGCCGCCGTCCGCCGTCGTCGTCCGTCGCCTCCGCCTGAGGCAAATTCCTGGCCGCCAGCACCTGGCCGACATCGCGCCCGCGCCAAGCGCGCGGCGCGGGCGGAAACAGGTTCATCGGCACCCTCCCCTGGGCCGCACGGACGACACGCCGGGCAAACGGCACGGCGCGCGCAAATTTCCCGACGGTCGTAGATTCGCGCGCCGTGCTGCTCACCCCGCTGCTCTCCCCGCTCGTCGAAATCGATCCGCTGCTGTGCCGGCACGAACTCGTTTCTGCTGCGCTCGAAAACCTTCGCCGCACGCCCGGCCAGCGTGGCATCGCCCACGGTGCCGTAGCCGCTGCCTGCAGGCGCTACGCCGAACGCCGGTCTGGCGAAGACGCGCAGATAGTGCTTGATCGATCGGTACGGCCAGCCACCGTTGACATGGTAGTGCACCGAGATGCGCGAACCGA
>NZ_JAVMKF010000265.1:7347-16891 GCF_031732815.1 Accumulibacter sp.
GATCGGTACGGCCAGCCACCGTTGACATGGTAGTGCACCGAGATGCGCGAACCGACTTCGCCCCGCGATGGCCCATGAAGCGTGAGGCCCCGCGCCGGTTCCCCATCGTCGGGCGCGAGCGTCGACGGCGAATCGATCACCGAATCCCATCCGGCCGGCACGACGAGGCGGAAATGTCCGCTGACCGTGATCACCGGCGCGGCTTCCGTCGCCACCTGCACGGGATCTGCGCCGCCCGCTGGCGTTTCCGCCCGCGCCGGGGCGAGGATGGCGGTAGCGGCCAGAAGCATTGCCACAAGAGCATGCCGCCCTGCGCAGACTGACGGTGGTCGGGTGGACGCGCGTATCCGGGCAAACCAACGCAGCATTTCAGTTGCCATTGCCGACGAAGCGTACGCGGGCAAAAATGGAATGTACCGGGTCGAGCACATACAGGTAGCCGTCGCGCCACTGCAGCCGACCGCCCAGGCCGGCGAGCTTCTTTTCCGCAACGCCGCGGTCGAGCGCGAAAACGGCGTCGGCGGTGGCAACGAATATCTCGCCTTTGCGGGTGTTGACCGCCAGGCCGGTGATTTCGCTGCCGTCCGGAAAGAGAAACAGCAAGGCCGGCGACTCGCCTGGGCGCACGGTATAGAGCTTGTTGCCCGCCGTCAGGAAAATGCGCTTGGCGGCGTGCGTAACGACGCCAATCGGACTGCTGACGCGCAGCAGCGTCGCGTGGCGCTCCCCATCGTAGCGGATCAGATGCTGGTCGTCTTGCGGACCGCCAAACAGCAGCAAGCTTTCTCCGGGACCGGCCGCGACGCGCATGTTGCCGAACGGCAGGCGCGTAGTTGGGAGGAAGACGCCACGCGTGATGATGCCGAGCACGTTCTCCGTGATTACCGCAACCGTGCCTTCGGCGGTACGCGCGAAAGCATGCACGACGAAGCCCTTGGGCAGGATGCGTTTGCCCGAGCCGAGGTCGAGCAGCGTGTTGTCTCCGCCAAGCAGCCAGGCGACCCGCCCGACAACCTCGAAATCAGCCGAGGGGCCGAGCCAGGCGCCAGCCTTGCGGATCGTCGCAGACAGATTTTCGACGCGTGTCCCTTGCTCCGCGATGACGCTCTCGACCGGGTACGCCAACGCGGCATGCAGTCCAATGACGATCAGCAGCCAACGCAGCGAGCCGAGTTTCATTGTTGCGTGACCCAGACGCGACGCAGTTTCTGTGCCAACCAGGCGGACTCGACGACCAGCGTGCCGATCCACTTGTTCCTGCTGCTGCCGATCAGCTTGGGCAGGTCTTCGGCGTCGCCGGCGAAAGCTGTCGCGCTTTCCTCGAAGGGAATCAGTTGCGGCGGTGGCGTGTTGGCCGTGCCAGCGTAGCCGGCGACTTTCAGCGCATCCTTGAGCACCGTATCGGCGGTTTCGCCAACGTTGTAGACGATCTTTACGCCGGCGGCGAAATTCTTGTTCGGGGCGGCGTCGAGCGCGATCAGCGCCATGCTTTCGACAAGGATCTTGCGCGTTTCCTTGAGCCGGTCGACCAGCGTCAGCAGCGTTGCCGCGCGGGCCACTTCGGGCGGCAGACTGGCGGCGCCCCAGGCGCGCAGGTAATCCTTTTCGTCGTCGCAGGGTGCGGTGCAGGAAGGCGGACGCAGCAGCCTGACCATTCGCTGGACGGCTTCCGGCTCGGGTGCTTGCGCGTCCACGCGTGTCGGCGGCTGGCCGGTGGCAATGCGAGGGATAGACGCGGCGGCCGGCAATCTGATCTCGCAGCCCTGCGCCGGGTTCGTGCAGGTCGGTAGCATGGCTGGCGTTGCCGGCAATGGAGGGGCCACGGCCAGCGGTTTCCAGACGGCCGAGAACAGGGTTTCCGGTCCGGCCAGCCATTCACGCGCCGCCTCGTCGCTGGGAAAGGCGTGTTCCGCTGCAGCGGGATCGGGCAAGCGCGCGACGCTGACATCGGTCGGGGCCGCGCCGGCATCTTCGAGTGCGAGCAGGCGCACGCCGCTCGCCGGCGGCGCACTCCCGGAAGCCGGCGCGCCAGGCAGCGAACTCAGCGCGCCGAGCAGCTTGCGGTGCTTCTCCTCGGCCTGACGGGCGCGCTCCTGCGCCGCAAGCCGCTCGGCTTCGGCTTGCTGGCGCTGGAGTTCCGCCTGCTGGCGTTCGCGTTCCAGATCTGCCGGCGATGGCCCCGGGCTTGCCAGCACGGCGCCCAGCACGGCACCGAAGAGCGAAGCGCCGATCGACGCTCGCGCACTGGCATATTTGCCCTTGGTCGAGCGCGTCCACTGGCCGCTGTTTCCCCCCGTGCTGCTGCAATTTGGCATGCTGCGCGCAGAAGTGCACGTGCAGTCGAGGTTCGGATGGCTCAGACGGTACGAGGCGAGACTGCCATGACAGTCGATTTCGCCCCATGCCGGTGCGGTGAGAACGGCGTTCGCCAAGGCGACCGCCAGCATGCTTCGGTGAATCGCCGCCATCAGGTCAATAACCCCTCTGGCGCATGCGGCCAGCGCTGCCCGGCTGCGTATCGATCTTCAGTTCCCACTCGTAGATTTTGTCTTGCGCCGCGCGGGCGCTTTCCGCGGTGGGGGCAAGTTGCAGGTGACGCTGCATCGACTCGGTCGCCTGGCCGTAGCGGCCGATCAGGCCGAGCAGCAGCGCCCGGTCGTAGTGCGATGGCGCCCACCACGGCGCCAGGCGGAGCGCCTGGTCGTAGAGTCCGACGGCGCGGGCGTACTCCTTGTCTTCGACGACTCCTCGCGCCTGCACCAGGAATCTCCGCGCCGCCTCGGGCAGGCCCGGTTTTGTCGGCAGGGTCGGATAGATCAGCGCCAGGCCCTGAAAGGCCTTGTCCTGCGCCGCAGAAGGCGGTAGTTCGGCAAAGGCGCGAGCGAAGGTCGCGAAAGCGGCGCGCCGATCGCCGGCGCTCAGTTGTTGCTGCGCCTGTAACAGTAGCCCTTCTTCGACTGCCGCGACGCGTTGGCTTTCTTTGCGCTCGAGTGTGTCGAGCACCATCCTGGCGGTCGAAAAGCCAGCGCCGTTCCTGGTCTCCTTGCCGTCGTACAGGATTTGCAGCGCATGGCGGGCAAGTTCCCGGGCGGCGTGCAGGTCGCCATCACGCAGCCTTGCGATTGCCTCGCGCGTTTTCGTCCACGATCGCTTCTTGGTCTCGACCAGGTCGATGAGCATCGGCAGGGAAGTGTCGAAATCGCCGGCAATGATGCGGGCGAAATCGGCTTCGGCCTCGTCGAGGCGGCCGAGCAGCAGGTTGGCAACGGCGCGTGATTCGATCAGGAAGTGCTCACGGAAGGCCTTCGCGGGGCCGAAAGTCGAAGTCGGACCCGTCTTGATAATCTCGCTACCGGCGAGAAACTCGGCTTGTACACCAGCGGTATCGCCGCTCGCTGCCTTGGCCAGGATGCGAATGGCGTATCCTGCTTCGGCTGTCAGCAGGTCCGAGTTCGCGCGGACGATGACATCGGCGTCCTCGATCGCTCCGGCGATATCCCCCAGGAGCAAACGGATGCTGGCGCGCTGATGACGGATGATCAGCGCACCAGTGCCCGCGAAGAGAAGTCCGCCGGGAGCGCGAGCCAGGCTCTCCGAGGCGAAGTGCTGCGCTTCCGGATACTTGCCCTGCTGTGTCAGGCTGTTGATCTGGTTGACATCGTCCGCCCAGTCGGCATGGACCGGTTGCGCCATGCACAGCAGTGCGGCCACGCTGGCGATCAAGCGTTGTCGTGTTTGAAACATCCGTGCTCCGCTTCCTGTAGCGCTTCTTCGGCGACGATCCTGTTCGACCATCCAACATCTGTTCGTCACGGCCAGAACGAGGCAAGTCTTGAGGAGTTTCGCCGTCGCGCTGCCTGATCACCAGCCGGGCGCGATGCTCCGCCAGTGTGGACAGAGCTCATGGATGCGCGCGCGGAGCAGCACCCAGGCGCGCCAGACGATGCGCAACGGGATTGACTTGGCAGGCGCGCGGCGCGGATACTCACTGCTGTTGCAGGTATTGCACGGGGGGCCCGGGCGCGCGGCAGGGCAACGGGGAACGGCCGAGATTTTCATCAACTATCGCCGGGAAGACACGCAGCAGGCCGCCGGTCGCCTGCACTTGGAGCTCTGCCGCCATTTCGGCAAAGAGCGCGTGTTCATGGATACGCGCACGATTGCTCCCGGCGCGCCTTTTCCCGAGGTCATCGCCAGCGAACTGGGTCGCTGCCGCGTTTTTCTGCCGCTGCTTGGCAAGGACTGGCTGCGCATTCTCGACGAGCGGAGCAACGATGCGGCGGCGGCGGACTACGTGCGGCGAGAAATCGCCGACGCGCTGCAGGGCGGCCTGCACATCATCCCGCTGCCGATCGACGGCGCGTGCGTGCCGGCGGCAGGCGCGCTGCCGGAAGAAATCCGCGGCTTCGTGGCCCGCCATGCGCATGCCCTGCGGCACAGCACCTGGGACGCCGATTGCGCCGGCCTGCTGGCCGCCATCGACCAACACCTCGCCGCTCTGCCCGGCAGCGACACTGATGCCGCCTGGAACGATGCGCGCGCACGGGCACGGCACGGCATGGGCAGGCAACTCGACCACCCGGTGTTCACCCGTTTCGCCGAGGTCTGCGACGACTGGCCGCGGCCCGGCCTTCCGCAGCGTCTCGAGCACGCGCTGGCTGCTCCGCCCGCCACGCTCGGCCGGCAGACGTGCGAAGCGCTCTACCTCTGTGTGCGACAAATGGGCGAAGCGCTGCGCGATAGCGAGGTCGTCGTCTCGCGCCGCGAGGGCGAAACCGCGCAGAAACGGCTGCGCGCCGCGATGGGCTGTGCCGCTCGTCTGTGCCTCGACCCGCTCGTCCTGCGCCGCCTGCGGCCGCTGGGCAGGACGGCGAGCCGGGGACGGCTGCCGGCACCGGCGAGCGAGATCGCCGGCGCGACGCTGCCGCATCGCGAGGAGCCCGACAAGACCTGGACGACACCGCAAAAGGAAGGTCGCGCGCCGCTCGAAGATCGCGCCGCGATCCCCGTCACCATCGAGACCGGCGACGACGCGAGCCGCCGCGACAAGCTCGCGCGTCTGATGCATCGCCACGTCTTCCCGCAGCTCGACGTGCCGGCGCTGCTTGACGAACAGACCTGCGCCCGTCTGCGTGCCGAAAATGTGATTGCCGCGCTGAAGGGCGAGGCGCGTTTCTTCGTCTTCGCCGCCAGCGACGAGTCGGCCTTGAGCGATGCGCTCACCCAGTGGATCGTCGACCACTTGGCGACCGACGTTCTCGTGCTGCAGGACCGCGCGGCGGGCGAGGGGCTCGATGGGCTCTACCGTTACGACGAAACGACGCTGCTGACGCTGGTAGCCCACCTCCTGCGCGAGCTTGCCGCACCCGAATGGAATCCGCCATGACGCTACCCACGTACGACCGCAAGGAAATCGAGCTGCCTGCGACGGGTTCGTGGCCGGCCAGCCGGCATCGTTTCGACGACGAACAGGTGCGCGCGCTGCGCGCCGCCGAGGCCGCCGGCCGGCCGCTGCTCGTGCGCGGTGATCCGGGAACCGGCAAGAGCCAACTGGCGCACGCCGCCGCAGCGGCGACGCGGCGGCTGTTCCTCTCGGTGGTCGTCGATGCGCGCAGCGAAGCGAGCGACCTGCTCTGGCGCTTCGACGCCGTCGCGCGCCTGGCCGACGCGCACCTGGCCGCCGTTCGCGGCAGCACGGTGCCGGCCGACCTCAATGCTGCGCGCTATATCGAGCCCGGTGCGCTGTGGTGGGCGTTCGACTGGGCGGGCGCCGCGGCGCAGCTCGCCGCGACGCGCGCCGGCGGCATCGCGCCCGAAACGCCGGATGGCGAGTGGACGCCGGCGCGCGGCACGGTGCTGCTGATTGACGAGATCGACAAGGCGGAAGCCGACCTGCCGAACGGACTGCTCGAAGCGCTCGGCAACGGCCGCTTCAGCGTGCCGCCGCTGGCGCGCGCCGTGGCGCGGCCCGCCGGCGCGCCGGCGCCGCTGGTCATCGTCACCTCGAACGAAGAACGCGAGCTGCCGGCCGCCTTCCTGCGCCGCTGCCTGGTGCTCACGCTGCGCCTGCCGAAGGCGCACGGCGAGCTGATCGCCTACCTGGTCGAGCGCGGCGCGCTGCATTTCCCCGCCTTGCACAAAGCCCACCCGAGCGCCTTGACGCAGGCGGCCGAACAGTTGCTCGCCGATCGCCGGCGCGCCAGCGAGAACGGCGTTTACGCGCCGGGTCTGGCCGAATACCTCGACCTGCTGCGCGTGCTCGAACGGATCGGCGGAGACCCGGCGCCGCTGCTGAAAGAGATGCGCCGCTACGTTTTCGACAAGCAGCCGCCGGCATGACCGCGCGCGCCGTACGCGTCTGTCTGCCGCCGCGCAAGACCGCGGTCAGCCGCGCCGACCTGCTCTGGCTGCTGCACGCGCAGACTGCCGACGAGGCGTGCCGCAACGCCGCGCTGCTCGGCTTTGTCGATCACGACGAGCCCGAGGAAGCGCCAGCGGCGCCGGCGGCTGTCACGCCCCCGGCAAAGCAGGCGGCCGCTGCATCCGCACCCGCACCCTCGCCACGCCACTTCGCCGTCGTCGAAGCGCAGCGTCGGGTCGCTGCCGATACGCCGCCGGACGCCGCCGCGGCGGACGCCACGGGCAGCGTATACACCTCGTTCACCGTGCAGCGCCGCGCGCCGGCGCGCATCGCGCTGAGCCCGCGATACCGGCTGGCGGTTTTCCTCAATCAGACGCTGCGCACGCCGCGCTGCGGGCGGCAGATCGATCTTCGCCGACTGCTCGTCGATCTGGCGCGCCACCACCTGCCACCGCGTCTGCCGCGCCGCATGCAGCCGCACTGGAGCGCGCAGGCGGCGCTGGTGATCGACGTCTCGCTCGCCTCGGCACCGCTGCACGCCGATCTGATCGAACTCGCCGAGCACGCGCACGCGCTGTCCGGCGGGCGGCTGCCGGTCTATTCGTGGTCGCCGGCGGGCGGTTGGTGTTTGCGTCTGCCCGGCAGCAAGCCGGCGTGGGGCGCGGTCGGCGGCGAAGCGCTGTGCGGCGCGCGCCATTGGCTGCTCGCCGGCGATGGCGGCAGCCTGGCCAACGCCGGGCAGTGCGCCGGCGGCCTGGCCGCGCTTTGCCGCGCGCACCTCGCCGCTGGCGGGCGGCTGACGCTGCTCGGCGGCGGCCCGCCCGACGACGGCGCACCGCTACTGACTGCGCGCAACTGCCGCTATGTCGCCTGGGAACACGGGCAGCGGCTGCGCGGCGAGCGTTTCGCCGCTCGCCGCGGCGTCGACGAAAACGCGCTGGCCAGGCTGCTCGCCGCGCTGTCGCTCGCCGTCGTCGTCGAACCCGAACTGCTGCGTGCGCTGCGCCTCGCGCTCGGCGTGTCGACGGCGGGCGAACTCGCCGCCTGGAACCACGCCGACAGCGAACCCTGCCTGCTCGGCACGCAACTGCGCCACGAACGCCTTGCCGATCACCGGCGCTACCTGCGTGGTGAAGAACTGCCGCTGCGCCGACGGCTGGCGAAGATCGTCGCCAGCCGGCACGTCGGCGAGTCGCTGCTCATCCAGCTTGAAGAGCAGGCGCTCGCCGCCGACCTCGCCGAGCTCGACGCGGCGCAGGCCGGCGAACGCTGGGCGCGCGCCGTACGCACGCTGCAGCGCGCAGCGCACGGCGCGACTGAAAGCACGGCCGGCGCCGCGGCTTGCGAGCTCGCCGCGTACCTTGGGCGCTGCGGCCTGCGCGCGCACGCGACACTCTGGCAGACGGTGCCCCAGCTTGCCGACGCCTACGTCATTGCGCGTCGTGACCGACTGCAGGCGGGCGAAGCGCTTCCCGACGGGCTGCCCGCGGCCAGCCTCGAGCGCCACCTGTGGCCGCCCGGCGACAAACCGGCCGCGCGCCGCTGGCATCTGCTGCAGCACGGGCACGACCTGTTGCTGGCCGGCGAAGACGCGCCGTCGGATACCTTCGTCCTCGCCGAAGGCGATGCGGCGAGCGGCATCGAAGTGGAAACGCCGGCACGGCGCAGGCAATGGCACTCGCCGCCGCTTGCCGGCGAAGTCGTCGTCCTCGGCGATCTGCAGCAGGCTGGCACCGACACGGCGTGGGTAGTGACCACCGCGCACGAGCGTTTCGTCGTGCGCGAGGTGCCGCGCCCGGCGTGGGCGCTGCGCTGGGAGCGCGATCAGCAGGGCCTGTACGCGCTCGCGCCGTCGCCACTCGGCCCGCCGGCCCGGCTCGACTGGCGTGCCGGCGACGACGCTGCGGCTTGCTGGCCGCCAAGGACGGACGGCTACAGCGCGGTGCCGCGCGAGCTCGCGCCGGGAGTAGTGCTTGGCGCCGACCTCGCGTATGGCCTCTACGCCGACCTGACGATCGCTGGCGTCGTACAGCGCTTTCGCTGGATCGCCCCCGGCGAGTTCTGGATGGGTTCGCCGGCCAGCGAGGCTGGACGTTATGCCAATGAAGGACCACGCCACCGCGTGCGTATCACGCAAGGCTTCTGGCTTGCCGACACTGCGTGCACGCAGGCGCTATGGCGAGCGGTGATGCACGGCAACCCGAGCCGTTTCGCTGACGATGACAGCAAGCCGGTCGAGAAGGTGAGCTGGGACGATGTGCAAGCGTTCCTGCGAGGTGTCGACAAGCTGTTGCGCGTCGTTCGGGCCCGCCTGCCGAGCGAAGCCGAATGGGAGTACGCGTGTCGCGCCGGCAGCAAGACGGTGTACTCCTGCGGTGACGGAATCACGCACGAACAGGCGAACTTCGCGGCGAAGCGAGGCGGAACAGTGGCGGTCAAATCGTTTCCGCCGAATCGCTGGGGCTTGTACGAAATGCACGGCAACGTCTGGGAGTGGTGCGCCGACCGACAGAGGACCTACGGCGCGGCGGCGCAGGACGACCCAAGGGGGCCGGAGCCCGACGCGTGGGATAGCCTTCGCGTCGTGCGCGGCGGCTCGTGGCTCCACGGGGCCAGGTGGCTTCGCTCGGCTTGGCGCAACGCGTGGCAGCGCGACTGGCCCAACGACCACCAGGGTTTTCGCTTCGCCCTGAGGTCCCCCAGTCCGGAACGGGACAGTGCCGCGGAGCGGCAAGTCGGTGCGGAGCGCCAGCGGCGGTAGCCGCAATGGTCACTTGCGACCCCGGAGGGGGCGTAATTGCGGCCGCGCTGGACAAGGCGTCCCGGCCCGGCCTTGCCTTACAAAGCCTCCACCTCGGTCGAATCGCCGTAGATCTCGATCCCCAACGCCGCCGCCAGCTTGACCGCCCGCGGGTCGATCATCGGGGAAATGACGATCAGCCGATTGGCCGTGCGCTGGTGCCGTCGCTCGTAGAAGCGCGCCTTGCGCTCGAAGCTGTACATTCCCGCTTTGTCGATCGACGATTTGAGCTCGCAGATCAACAACAGGCCATTGCGGATGATCACATCGAGTTCGACCTGATCCGGCCGCCCGAACACTTCACCCTGGTCGTCGTACTCGTTGACGTTGATCACCTGCACGCCGAAGCTCTGTTCGAGAATCCCCGCCAGCGCGTCGCGGAA
>NZ_JAVMKF010000266.1:0-2834 GCF_031732815.1 Accumulibacter sp.
ACGGCCGTTCCCGAGTCAACGGCCACCGTCCGCTCGATACCGGTGCCGACGAGCGGCTTCTCCGGACGCAGACAGGGCACCGCCTGACGCTGCATGTTGGCACCCATCAGCGCGCGGTTGGCGTCGTCGTGCTCGAGGAAGGGAATCAGCGAAGCGGCCACCGAAACGATCTGGCTCGGCGCAACGTCCATGTACTGCACGCGCGCAGACTCGGCGAGGATCGTTTCGCCCTTCTCGCGGCAGGTCACCAGTTCGTCCTGCAGGATTCCCGCGTCGCCCACTCCAGAATTGGCCTGGGCGATCAGGTAGGCTCCCTCCTCGATCGCCGACAGGTACTCGATCTGATCGCTGACCACGCCATCGACGACCTTGCGGTAAGGCGTTTCCAGGAAGCCGTATTCATTCGTCCGGGCAAACAGTGCGAGCGAGTTGATCAGGCCAATGTTCGGTCCTTCCGGCGTTTCGATCGGACAGACGCGACCATAGTGCGTCGGGTGCACGTCGCGCACCTCGAAGCCGGCCCGCTCGCGCGTGAGACCGCCCGGGCCAAGCGCCGAGACTCGCCGCTTGTGGGTGATTTCCGAGAGCGGGTTAGTCTGATCCATGAACTGCGACAACTGGCTCGAACCGAAAAACTCGCGCACGGCGGCGCTGATCGGCTTCGCGTTGATCAGATCGTGCGGCATCAGGTTGTCCGACTCCGCCTGCGACAAACGTTCCTTGACCGCCCGTTCGACGCGTACCAGGCCGGCCCGGAACTGGTTTTCCGCCAGCTCGCCGACCGAGCGTACCCGCCGGTTGCCGAGGTGATCGATGTCGTCGACCTCGCCCCGTCCGTTGCGCAGTTCGACCAGCAGGCGAATGACTTCGACGATGTCGCGCGGCGACAGCGTCAGTTGCTCGCGCACTTCGCCGGCCACGCCAGCCGCCTTCAACTGTTGCAGCAATTCGAGGGCAACGGCTTCGGTCAGATTTTCCGCGGCAGCACGCGGGCCATAGTTCAATTCACCCAACATCTGCTCGACGGAGGCCACTGGATCGCTCACCACATCGCCGATCAGCTTGACCACCGCATCGCGCCGGGCCGGCGCGTGCTTGACCATCACCTTGTGTTCAACAACCTCCTTGCGACCCACCCTGCGATTGAACTTCATCCGGCCAACCGTCGACAAATCGTAGCGGTCGTCCGAGTAGAACAAGGCATTGAAGAGCACTTCGACCGCTTCTTCGGTCGGCGGCTCGCCCGGCCGCATCATCCGGTAGATCGCGATGCGCGCCGCTTGCCGAGACATCGTGTCGTCCGCACGCAAGGTTTGCGAGATGAAACCACCCCGATCCAGGTCGTTGATGTACAGTGTGTGCAACTCATTGACGTTCGCCTCGACCAGTCTGGCGAGCAGCGTCTCGGTAATCTCCTCGTTCGCGTTGGCGAGAATCTCTCCACTTTCTTCGTCGATGATGTCCTCGGCAATCACCCGACCGATCAGGAAGTCGTCCGGTACGGCCACCTGCCTGATCCCCGCCGCGTCAAGCTCGCGTATGTGCTTCTGAGTGATTCGCTTGTCCTTGGCGATGATCAGCTTGCCGCTCGGGTCGTTGAAGTCGAAGCGGGCAACTTCGCCGCGTAGACGTTCCGGCACCAGTTCGAAGTCGACCGTCTTGCCGCCCAGGCAGAAGGTGTCGAAGTCGAAGAACTCACGCAGAATCTGCTCCGGCGTCAGACCGATCGCCTTGAGCAGCGTGGTGACCGGCATCTTGCGTCGGCGGTCGACGCGGAAGAAGAGCAGGTCTTTCGGATCGAACTCGAAGTCCAGCCAGGAGCCACGGTAGGGAATGACGCGCGCCGAAAAGAGCAGCTTTCCTGAACTGTGCGTCTTGCCCCGGTCGTGCTCGAAGAAAACGCCCGGCGAACGGTGCAACTGCGAAACGATGACACGTTCGGTGCCGTTGATGACGAACGAGCCAGTCGGCGTCATCAGCGGGATCTCGCCCATGTAGACCTCCTGCTCCTTCACCTCCTTGATCGTGTCGGGCGACTCGCGGTCAAGGATCACCAGACGTACCTTCGCGCGCAGCGCCGAGGCAAAGGTCAGCCCGCGCTGCTGGCACTCCTTGACGTCGAAAGTGGGATCGGAAAGGGCGTAGCTGACGAATTCCAGCCGGGCGTTGCCGCTATGGCTGACGATTGGAAAGATCGAGCTGAAAGCGGCCTGCAATCCCTGGTTCTTGCGCTGCGCCGCCGGAACGTTCGCCTGCAGAAAGGCAGAGAAAGACTCCAACTGGGTCGCCAGCAAGAACGGCACCTCGAGTACGCTGACTCTCTTGGCGAAGCTCTTGCGGATACGTTTCTTTTCGGTGTAGGAGTAGGTCATGGTCGCTCCGAACTCAAAAGGCAAATCCTTTGCTACACGCCGGGCGAGATCGGGTGACCTGCCGGTGCGCAACGGACAAAAGCAAGGCGGCTGGCGGCGAGAACCACCTGCGCCAATCGCGCTTGCGTTTGTGCGCTGCTCGCGCCTGAGGCTCGCGCCGGCGCCAGCGCGCTCGGCAAAAAGCCGTTTCCGGAAAAGCACAAAAGGCTGACAGCCAGCCGGCTGTCAGCCCAGCGTGCCAATCCGGGACTACTTGACCTCGACCTTCGCACCGACCTCCTCGAGTTGCTTCTTGAGGGCCTCTGCGTCTGCCTTGGAAATCGCCTCCTTGACCGCCTTCGGTGCACCATCGACCAGATCCTTCGCCTCCTTGAGGCCAAGACCGGTAGCCGCACGCACTACCTTGATCGTTTCGACCTTCTTCTCGCCGGCCGCCATCAACATCACCGTAAACTCGGTCTG
>NZ_JAVMKF010000267.1:0-1136 GCF_031732815.1 Accumulibacter sp.
CGGTGGTGTTCGAGCTGCCGACCGATGATCGAGCGCACGCTGATGTTCTCGGAGAGTCCTTTGACCCCGGCGCGCAGACCGCAGACGCCACGCACGATGAGGTCGATCTTGACGCCCGCCTGCGACGCCTCGTACAGCGCGACGATCGTCTCCGGCTCGAGCAGCGAGTTCATCTTGGCAATGATGCGCGAACGCTTGCCGGCGCGCGCGGCTTCCGCTTCGGCACGAATTCCGGCGACGACGTTCGGCTGCAGCGTGAACGGCGCCTGCCAGAGGTGCGTCAGCGTCTGCGCACGGCCGAGGCCGGTGAGCTGTTTGAAGACCTCGTTGGTATCCGCGCCGATCTCCTCGTTGCAGGTGAGCAGACCGAAGTCGGAATACAGACGTGCGGTCTTCGGATGATAGTTGCCCGTGCCGAGATGGCAATAGCGGCGCAGAATGCTGCTCCCCGCCCGGCCCTCTTCGCGGCGCACGACCATCAGCATCTTGGCGTGCGTCTTGTAGCCGACGACGCCGTAGACCACATGCGCGCCAACTTCTTCGAGTTTGGTCGCCCAGCCGATGTTGGCCTCTTCGTCAAAGCGCGCCATCAGTTCGACGACGACGGTGACTTCCTTGCCATTCTGTGCCGCGCGCAGAAGCGACTGCATCAGCACCGAATCGGTCCCGGTGCGATAGACGGTCATCTTGATGGCGACGACCTGCGCGTCAGTTGCCGCCTGTTCGAGCAGTTCGATCACCGGATCAAAGCTCTGATAGGGATGGTGCAGCAGAATGTCGCCACCGCGGATGCTGTCGAAGACGCTGTGACACTTGTGCAGCGCTTTCGGCGTTCCCGGCTTGAACGGCTGGAACTTCAGATCGTTACGAACGACCCAATCGGGGACCTGCATCAGACGGACAAGGTTGACCGGGCCGGCGACGCGGAAGAGGTCGGTTTCGGTCAGGTTGAACTGGCCGAGGAGGAATTGCGTCATTGCTTCCGAGCAGTTGTTGGCGACCTCCAGACGCACCGCATCGCCAAAGTGACGCTGCGGCAGTTCGCCCTGAATCTTGGTGCGCAGGTTCTTGACTTCCTCTTCGTCGACGAACAGGTTGCTGTTGCGCGTGACGCGAAACTGGTAGCAACCGAGCAC
>NZ_JAVMKF010000267.1:1236-2826 GCF_031732815.1 Accumulibacter sp.
CGATAGACCTCACGCGCCGTCCGTCCATCGGTCGTGATGGCGACCGATCCCAGCTTGATCTGCTCCTTGATCCCCGCCTCGCGAATTTCGAAGAACTCATCCAGATTGCTGCTCACGATGCACAGGAAGCGCAAGCGTTCGAGCAAGGGAGTACGCGGATTCTTGGCCTGCCAGAGGACCCGGCGATTGAACGCCAGCAGGCTCATTTCGCGGTTCTGGAAGTACTCCGGCGGAAAGGCCACGGAAGCCTGGTGAGGAGGGTTTTCGATCGGCTGGACGGCGGTATTCATGGCGGGCTCCCTTGGTGAATGTGGATCGGCTGGACTGTAATTGTCAGTCGAACATATTACAACCATCGCTCGACGCGCATCGCGTCGCGCCCAGCCAATGACAATGTTTTTGCTCTGGCCGCCTGCGCAGCAGCCGGCCTCAGCCGGCAAGCAAGCAAGCGGCGGTGATAAAATGCCCGACTCGAAAACCCACAAGGTCATACAGGCCGGATGGAAAGTGAGCCATGAGTTACGAACTGATTGCCGGGGTGGACCTGGGCTCGAACAGCTTTCGCCTGCAGATCGGCCGCGTCGTCGGACACCAGATTCATCCGCTCGATGCGTACAAGGAAGCGGTCCGGCTGGGCTCGGGTCTGACGCGCGAGAAACTGCTCGACCACGCCTCCCAGCAGCGTGCAGTCGAGGCGCTGCGTCGGTTCGGCGAGCGTCTGCGTGGTTTTCCGCCGGAAACGGTGCGTGCGGTAACTACCGATGCGATGCGTGTGGCGAGAAACGCCCCGATGGTTCTCCGCCAGGCCGAAGTTGCGCTCGGCTTTCCGATCGAGGTGATCGGCGGGCGTGAAGAGGCACGTCTGATCTTCATCGGTGCAGCAAACGCCCTGCCGCCGGCTGACCATCGCCGCCTGGTGGTCGACATCGGCGGCGGCTCAACCGAGTTCATCATCGGCGAGGGAACCGAGTCGCTCCTGATGGAATCGCTGTTCATGGGCTGCATCAGCTATCGCCAGCGCTTTTTCCCCGAGGGACGGGTAGACAAGAAGCGCTTCCGTGCGGCCGAGCTGTCGGCCGCGCGCGAGATCGAGGCGATCGCCGTAGACTACCAGCGCTTCGGCTGGCAGGAGGCGGTCGGCTCGTCCGGTTCGGCGCAGGAGCTGGCCGACATCCTGGCGCTCAACGAGCTCAATCCGCCGGGCGTCGGCGGTATCACGCGCGAGGGCCTGGGCCGCTTGCGACAGTTGCTGATCGAAGCCGGTTCAGCCGAGGCACTTGGCTTGCGCGGCATGCGCAGCGAGCGCATCCTGATCCTGCCGGGAGCGATCGCGATCATGTCGGCGGTGTTCTCGGAGCTGTCGATCGAATCGATGACGTACTCGGACGGGGCGCTGCCGCTCGGCGTTCTGTACGACCTGCTCGGCCGCTTCGAACATCACGACACACGCGACGAGACGGTGCGCGAGTTCATGCGGCGCTACCAGGTCGAGGAACTGCAGGTCCGGCGTGTCGAGCGCACCGCCCTGATGCTGCTCGGACAGTTGATCAAGCTCGATTCTCCCGCGCACGAAGACGACGTGCACTTCTT
>NZ_JAVMKF010000268.1:0-64393 GCF_031732815.1 Accumulibacter sp.
GCCTGTCGGGTGGATCGGCCACGGCCACCTTCAACAACACCCAGTACCCGATCCGTGTCACCAACCGGGGGGCGCTGACCGAGCGCTGGATCGTGCGCTTCACCAACAGCACGTCCTTCGAGGTGATCGGTGAAAACGTCGGCGTGATCGCCTCGGGCAACACCAGCACCGACTGCGCCCCGAACAACCCGTCCACCGGCGTGCCTTATTTCTTCCTGCCGGCGCTGGGTTGGGGCAACGGCTGGGCGACCGGCAACGTGCTGCGCTTCAACACCATCGGCGCGCAGTTTCCCGTCTGGGTGGTGCGCACAGTCCAACAGGGCCCGGAAACCGTACCCGATGACGCCTTCACCCTGCTGCTGCGCGGCGATGTGGACACGCCTTAACGGCATGGGTGGACACCCCTTGATGAGAAACCACGATGACTGACTTGAGCGTCAAATACTTCAACAACGCCATGGCCGGCGCCCCCCAGGTGTCCAACGCCTGGGGTGATCTGGTCAACATGCTCGATGCGGTGCTGATCCATGGCTTCAACCTTAAGGCGATCGATCGCCTGAGCTTTGCCGAAGGCTTGGCCACCGCCACGATCACCACCGGCCACAGCTATCTCAAAGACCAGGTGGTGCTGATCGAGGGGGCCAACGAATCCGCTTACAACGGCCAGTTTCGCGTGCTCGCGGTCACCGCCACCACCTTCAGTTATGCGGTCACGGGCACACCGGCATCACCTGCCACCACGGCCACCAGCCTGTCGGCCAAGGTGGCACCGCTGGGGTGGGAGATCGCATTCGCGACCACGCACAAGCGTGCCTACCGCAGTCGCCATGTGCAGTCACCAGGCAACCTGCTGCTGATCGACGACAGCCTGAAAGGCGCTTCTTACGGCACCACCTGGGCCAAGTGGGCCAACGTCGGCATCGTTGAAGACATGGCGGACATCGGGACCATCGTCGGCGCCCAAGCCCCGTTCGATCCGAGCAAACCGAACCAGAACTGGACACAGTGGGAAGCCAACCAGTGGGGCTGGCACAAGTGGTACCACGCCCAGCAAGGTGGTTACGAGAACTATGGCGACAGCGGTGGCGGCAACCGCAACTGGGTGCTGGTGGGCGACGATCGCCTTTTCTTCCTGTTCGTGACCAATGCGGCGGGGTACAACTGGTACGGACGCAATTTCTATTGCTTCGGCGACCTCGAAAGTTTCAAACCGGGTGACCGCTACCACACCGTGCTGTGCGCGGATGACCGCTACTGGAGCATCAATAACCAGTATTCAAGTTACCCCGGCCAGTACAACGGCTATGGGCTGACCCACTCGCTGGACGTCGGGGGCAAGGTCATCCTGCGCAACCACACGCAGGTCGGCAACTACGTGCGCTGGGGGGTGACATCGCTCAACACCAACAACGGTCAGCAGGTGTGCGGACGCGGCAATCTGCCGTTTCCCAATGGGGCTGACTACAGCCTGTGGCTGATGCCGACCTATGTGCGGCAGGAAGACGGACACCTGCGCGGGATGATGCCGGGCATGTACTGGATGCACCAGGATCGGCCCTATACCGACCAGACCATCGTCGAGAACGTCGTCGGCCAGTCCGGTCGACGCTTTCTGCTGGTACGCACCCAATACAGTTCCGAGGCCGAAGGCGCGCAGGTGGCGTTTGACATCACCGGGCCCTGGCGGTGAACCATGAGCCTTCTGTTACTGCCGCGATTGGGCACGGGCAACACCGTGCCCTTCTTCAACAACTATGGCGTGTCCAAGGATGGCAATCCCTGGGGTGATGGCGGTTCGGACACCTTCGATGGCACCTCGGGCGCCCAGGTCAGCAGTTCGACGGGCTGGGTGCGTATCGCGGGCAACACCTACACCACCCCGGACGGCTCGATCGATATCACCAAGGCGCTGGGCTCGGATGCGGTCGACATCGGCGTCTACTCCGGCTGGGCCGTGGCGGGGATCTGGGTGTGCGAAATCGAACTGGGGCACGAACCGCTCACGCCGCTGAACTTCCGTTTCTGGTGCAACACCGGCTACGACGGCAGTAACGCGACCGGGATGGTCACGCGGCCCTATGAGCTGGCCGGTGAAACCTACGAGCTCAAGACCGTCTGGAGCACCAACAGCTTCCAGGATTCGTGGCCAACGACGGGCGAGACGCAGCTGACAGTCACCATCGTGCCCTATCTGGCCGAGCACAACCTTCCGGGCGCCAACCCGTTTCAGTTCAGTCGTTCCGGCGATTCAGTCGACCACTTCGTCAATGGCGTCTCGCGCGGCGCGACGATGTACATCCAGTGGGGCAAGGCCAGTGTTGCGGAGGTCCAGGACTGGATCATCGGTGATCTGGTGGCCAGCGAAGAGTTCACGAACCCGCCGCATGAACGCACCTTGCTGCTCAACACGGCACCGGGTGCGCGTTGTGCGGCGCTGCCCCATTGGCACAGCCCGAACTCGGTGCTGTGGGACCGCGTCGGTGGGTTTGATGCCTGCTGGCATGCCTTGCCCAAGTTTCGCCGCAACATCCACTTTGGTGGTGCCGGACTCATCACCGGTTCCGTCAAGGAGAAGGCCGCTCAAGCCAGCACGCCCAACCGAGCGCTGGTGCGTCGGGTTCAACTCTTCAGTGCTCAGACGAACCTGCTGGTGGCCGAGACCTGGAGTGCTGCTGACGGCAGCTACCGCTTTGATCACCTCGACCCTGATCAGCGCTTCACGGTCGTCGCGCACGACCACGAGCATCACTACCGGGCGGTGATCGCCGATCGGCTGCAGCCGCAGGTGATCACATGACGATCACTTTGAGTACCGAACACCACTTGGCGCGCATGGAAAGCACCCGGGCCTTCCTGGACCGGGGCACTCAAGCCGCACGGGTACGCATCTACGGCGGGGTACGACCGAGGGCGCCCTCCGACAACCCGAGCAGCGTGATGCTGGTCGAAGTTCGCCTCACCCGGCCCTGCGGCAGCGTGGTCGGTGGGCAGCTGGTGCTGACCGCCCAGGAAAACGCTTTGATCACAGCGTCGGGCCTGGCGACCTGGGCGCGGTTGGTCAATGGTGAGGACGTCACAGCGATGGACCTCGATTGTTCTGATCTTGCCGGCGACGGCGAGATCCGCTTTGAGCAGACCCAGCTCTACGCGGGCGGTTACGCCCAAATGGCCAACGCCGTTCTCGGCTGAGCCAGATCCGGTCGCGACCTGCGACAGGGCACAAGTTTCATTTCCATTCCACTTTCAGGAGCCATTCATGGCAAACAGCCTTTACGACAAGGGCCGGCAGCGCTTTCTCGAAGCACAACTGAACTGGCTCACCGACGACATCAAGGTGGTCATGGTCGACACCGGCATCTACACCTTTGCGTCGTCCCATGAGTTCTTCACCAGCATCCCGGTGGCAGCCCGCATCACCGCGCCCACCACGCTGACCAACAAGACCAGCACCAACGGTGCAGCCGATGCGCAGGATGTGACTTTCGCGGCGGTCAATGGCCCCTCGATCGAGGCCCTGGTGATTTACCGCGAGGTGCTGGGCACCGATGGCATCACGCCCGATGAGGCGGCTTCGCCCTTGATTGCCTACATCGACACGGCCACCGGCCTGCCGATCACGCCCAACGGTGGCGACATCATCGTCACCTGGGACAACGGCATCAACAAGATCTTTCGCCTGTGAAGGGTGCTGACCATGACGACCCCAGTGCGCTTCTGGCGACTCTATTTCCGCAGCGTGAACACCTACAACTACGGACAGTTGATCTTCCGTACATTGAAGCCGCATGACGTCAACGGCAATCCGCTGATCAGCGGGGTGACCCTGTCGATCTCGGCGGGCCTGATGAACGGGACCTCCTTCCCCTTGGCCAACCTGATCGACACTGATACCGCCACGGCCACCTACTGCGGCGTGAACTACCCCGATTACCAGACGACCACGTCCTGGCGCTTCGTGCAGTTCACCTACACCGACCCGGTGCTCTGGGACTACCTGATGGCCAACCTGTCTGAGACAGCGCTCAACAGCAATTCCGTGGTGCCGGCCAACTCGGTCGACTTCTGCATCGATTCCTCCCCGGACAACGTGACCTGGAACCGCCAGGCCATGGTCTACCGCCCGGTACTCGCGGCCAACGGCGACTACAAGTTCAGCGCCACCACCAAATCGACCACCTATCCGATCCCGTCGCGCATCAACATCGGGGGCTCGGGGGGCATCTACGGCATCGTCTCGGAAGACGGCGTGGCCCAGGCCGACCGCCCGGTGCTGCTGTTCGAGCGCGATACCTTTTACAAGGTGGGCTACACCACGACCGACCAGAATGGCGGTTACGCCTTCAACGGCCTCAATGAGAACCGCGAGTTCCTGGTCATGTCCTATGACCCCAGCGGCCCACCGTACAAAAACGCCCTGGTCTGGGACCGTATCCAGCCCATCAACACCAAGGGCAACCTGGCGCCGCAGTCGTCTTTCTGGGCCCGGCGTTGCCGTGAGTCGTCGCTCGGCATGCTGGTGAGTTTCGCTGACTACCTCAACGGCGCGACTTACCGCTACTTCCGCTCCAACATCCTCGGCCATGCAGAAAACATGCTGCAGACCACCGAGCAGTTCTGGGGTTTCGACTTCTACCCGGACACCCGTGTCGGCGGCGCGATTCGCTTCCTGAAGTCGGGCCGGCATCTTTCGCCGACCGCCAACACCAACGGCCTGTTCATCCGTGCAGGCCAAGGCGCCATCAATGGTCGCAATCAAGCCAGCCCCCCGGAAAACTACACGAACCTCACCTGGGAATACATCTTCAAGGCGCCGGCGCCGAGTGAAACCGCGTTGATCTTCATGTGGGGTGGTCGACGGGACTCGGACGACCACGCGTACTACGGCTACGACGACTATTGGGGCTACTACGGTATGACTGCCGGGCCCACCCTGGAGGTGACCTCGGCGGTGATGAACGTGCGTCTGGCGCTGAGCACCCGCAACCTGTCGATCGTGCGTGCCACGGCGCCTGTCATTGCCGGCGAGATCTACCACGTCATGGTGACCTACGAGCAGGACGCCAGCGTGAAACTCTACGTCAATGGTGTGCTGGTGCAGACCACTGCCATCACGGGCGGTGGGCGCTTGTGGAGTTGGCTGCGCTCGAACAATCCGACCAACGAGAACTGGGACTACCTTGCCACCACCAACCAACCCAACGGCGCAGCCCGCCGCTTTGATGCGCTGGCCATTGGCGGTTACGGTACACCGCCCCATGGACACGGCTCCGGTTGGGGTGCGGTGCCGGCGGCGCATGGCGGTGGGTTCGGCTTGGCTGCGATGTACTACCGCACCTTCACGGATGCCGAGGTGGCGAGCTTCTACGACTCGTACCTCAACTGGGAGACGCATGTCGTCGCGCCCAAATTCGCGGGGTACATGGCCGAGGTTGAAGCGGACAACCCGGTCTATTACTTTCGGATGAACGAGCTGCAGAGCCAGCGTCCGATCAATGCGCTGGGTCAGCAGGATTACTTTGCCTGGTACGAGGGCAATCCGGTGTTCAACGCCCCCGGCTTCGTGACCGGATCGAGCGCCATCACCACCAGCAATGGTTCGCTGCTGATCAACAACTTCAGCACGCTGGCCTCGACCTTCACGGTCGAATGTTTCGTGCGGCCGTCTTCGGTGACGGGTACCACCCGGATCTGGCTGCTGCGCATCTATAACGGCAACCCGCCGATGTACCTGTCCCTGGTCGCCGGCAATCTGCAGTTGTCGATCGTCGATGTGACCGGCACGACCACGACGGTGTTTTTCGTCCATCCAAATCTGGTGGCCGGGTCGGCCTACCACTTGGCTGTCACCTACGACCCCTGGGTTGAAAAGAAGACCCGCCTGTACATCAACGGGGTGCAGGCCAACGAGCAGACCGCGACGGTGTTTCCCGACACCTACCGCACGGCTACGTGGCTCTGCATCGGCGCCAACGCATCGGCCACCGCGCCGAGTATCTCGGAGCGTTTTCAGGGCCAGATCGGGGAGTTCGCCGCCTACAACTACGTGCTGCCTCCAGCGCGCGTGCAAGCGCACTTTGATGCACGCAACACCTGATGGGTGGGAAACATGAAGCACTAACCTGAGCCGCAAGAGGAGCAAGCCATGGCGGGCGCATTACCGGTCGCCGGCGTTGGCCTGGGCGATCAACACAAGTTTGGATTTCCGCGCATCGAGAATGCCGCCTGGACGGTCGCCCCGCTGGGGTGGTCCTCCAGTCGGATCGCCCTGACGCACTCGATCTATTACCCGGATCAGAACGGGGCAGCGGTTTGGTTTGCCTTTGACCAGACCTATGCGGCCCCCGCCGTGGCCAATGTCGCCTTTCATTTCAGTGGCGATACCCTGGCCGCTGGTGTGTCAGCCGGAGAAGGCGCGAAGTTTGGGGTGGCTGGCGTGGCCAATGCGGCACGCACCGTGGCCCCCCAAGGCATCGACAGCGGGGTGGTGCCCCGTGCCGGGCGCGTCTGGCCATCGGTTGCCAACAGTGGGGCGAGTCGAGATTTCCCTTTCACGACTGCCTATGCCCCCCTGACGGGGCAGAACACCGCGTTCTACTTCGGTGGCACCATGGTCGTTACGGCGGCCACGGTCGGTGACAGCAGCCGTTTCGGCAGCATCGAACGGATCAAGAAACCACCACAGCTTTTTGCTGCGGGGTGGCAGTCGTCCAGGATGACTGGCAAGCCCCGCGTCGGTGCAACGGGCAGTATCGATTTCAACTTCGATCAGCCCTACGGTGTTCCGCCGGCAGCCAACACCGCATTCCATCTGGGCATCAAGCAGCCGTTGACGGCTTCCGTTGGGGACGCGTCCAAGTTCGGCTGGGCTGGGGTTCGCAACCTGGCTGCGACGGTGGCGCCCCGAGGGATTGCGCCACCCGAGCGCGTCGCACGACCCAAGGTGTTCGATGCGGACACCCAAGGGGCCACGGTCGATTTCGCCTTCGTGCAGGCGTTCCTCAACCGGCCACCGGCACTCAACACGCCGTTTTACTTCGCCTGGGAGAGCCGGGCCTTTCCGGACGGCTGGCAGGACACCGCCTTCGGTGCGTCACGCGTCTGGCTGTTTCACAGCTTCGCCCACGGTCAAGGCTGGGATTCATCCCGGTTTGGCACCTCTCTGGTGGAGAACTGGGCCGAGTTCGCGGCCACGCCGATGGGCATTGCACCGCCGGGGGCTGGGGTGCCGCACGTGGAGATTGCACCACGTTTCCCCTTTGCCTTGAGTGGGGTGCTTCCGACGCTGGCGTCGATGCACACGACGCTGCGCTATGTCTCCTTGACCGCTCGACCCACGGTGGCGCACCGCCGCGATCACTGGCGACTGGCCAGCCCATCGGAACGTGGCGTTCGGCACGATCAGCAAGACGCGCGCAAATCGCTGGCCGGCTGGCACAGCGATTGGCAAGTTGCTCGGCAGGCGCCCCAGGGCATCGAGCACCGACTACCGCAGCGTTTGCAGCCCAGTGCCTTGCGCTGGCTGCAGCTGCACCAGTCCGCGATGTCCCTGCCTTGGGAAAGTCCGCTCCGGCAGCAAGATGCCAGCCCCTTATGGCGCGACCTGATCTCACCCCATCAGGATGCCGAAGGGGCGGCTGTTGGGGTTCTGTGTCTGCAACAGGATGGTGATCGTTCGGTGCGCGCGAGTCGACGGGGCATCTGGCAAGTGGCGGTGGCGCTCGCGCGAGGTCTGGCGAGCGATCACCAAAGTGCACAGCCCGAGCGATGGGGCTGGGGTGGTCGGTACCAGGATGCGCGCGTGCCACCGCCAGGGCTGTCGCGCCTCGCAACTCCTCCGGTCGTGCCACCCGAGGCGTGTTACTCGCGCAGTCCGCATCTGGTGTTCGCTTCACCCGTTGCCAGTGACGGGCTGTTGTTCTTCCAGTGCGACGGCTACTCGCCATTGCCGCCTCCCGTGGGCGGCACGGTGGTCGTTGCCATCCAGAGGGTCTATCTCGTGATCAATCACTGCACCTTGAAGCGCGTCTCGGACAACGTCAGCGTGCCGACCGTGTCCATGTCCTTGCGTCTGGATGCCGGCTCCTGGGTATGGGGCTTCGAGGCCACCTTGCCCGGGGCCGCGCAGGCGCTGGTCGAGCCCACCAACGCAGGCCCGGTCGAACTCTCCGCATGGATCAATGGCACTGAATTCCGCGTCCTAGCAGAAAGCCTCAGCCGCGAGCGCACATTTGGCCAGACGATGCTGCGGGTCAGTGGCCGGGGGCGGCAGGCGGTGCTCGATGCGCCCTACGCGCCGACGATGAGCTTTACCAACATGGATGCGCGATCGCATCAGCAACTCTTTGATGACGTGCTGACCATGAACGGCATCCCCTTGGGCTGGAGTATCGACTATGGGCTGGAAGCGTGGAATGTGCCTGCCGGTGTCTTTGCGCATCAGGGGACGTTCATCAGCGCGCTGGCCACCCTGGCGCGTGCCGGAGGGGCGTATCTGATTCCGCACGCAAGTAGCATGTCGTTTCAGGTTCGCCCCTTGTACCCATTGGCACCGTGGCACTGGGGTGAAATTACCCCGGACTTTGTCCTGCCAGCGGCCGCGATGAGTCGTGAGTCGATCGCATGGAGAGACAAACCGGCCTACAACCGGGTCTTTGTCAGTGGTCAGGAGCAAGGTGTCATCGGCCAGGTGACACGTGCCGGCTCAGCGGGGGATTTGCTGGCGCCGATGGTCACCGACCCGCTGATCACGACAGCGGCTGCCGCACGCCAGCGGGGCCTGTCCATCCTGTCCGACACCGGACGGCAACTGGAGATCGGGTTGCGTCTGCCGGTATTGCCGACGACCGGGATCATCCGGCCTGGCGCCTACATCCAGTACGAGGACGAAGGCCAGACCCAACTGGGCCTGGTCCGCTCGACCAACGTCGAAGTGGGGCTGCCCGAGGTCTACCAGAGCCTGGGAGTCGAGTGCCATGCGTAATCTGTTCAAGGAATTCCTGGCACTGATCCCCGATCCGGCCTTGCAGGTCGGGGCCGTTCAGTCCGTGTCTGCCAACGTCGCAACCGTGGTTTTGCCCGGTGGCGGCTTATTGAAAGCACGCGGGGGCAGTCCCGAACTGGTGGGCCGCAATGTCTTCGTGCGCGACGGGGTGATCGAAGGGCTGGCGCCCGATCTGCCCACCGAAATCATCGAAATCTGAAATCCGCTTCACCCAACCCAAAACTTCATCCCTTGAAACCCGTTCCGGTGCTCACGCGCCGGGCGGGTTTCGTTTTTATGGAGACAGCCGATGTCTGATCAAGAAAAACCTGCCCTCGTCGAGAACATGCTCCTCTTGCGCAAAGAGGACTTCGACGATTTGCTCGACCGCGCTGCCGAGCGCGGTGCGGAGCGGTGCCTGTCGCACCTCGGCCTCGAAAACGGCCACGCCGCGCGTGACATTCGAGAGTTGCGTGATCTGCTTGAAGCCTGGCGCGATGCCCGCCATACCGCTTGGCAGACGACCATCAAGGTCGTCACCACAGGCATCCTGGCCGCGCTTCTGGTTGGTGCTGCCATCAAGCTCAAGCTGATGGGAGGTCCCCAATGATTGAGACCTTGCTTGGCGGCCTCCTTGGAGGGGCCTTCCGTCTAGCGCCCGAGATCCTGAAATGGCTGGACCGCCAGGGCGAACGGGGCCACGAACTGGCAATGCAGGACAAAGCACTGGAGTTCGAAAAGTTGCGCGGAGCCCAGCGCATGGCAGAGATTGGTGCTGCTTCCGATGCGGCCTGGAACGTGGGCGCTGTCGAGGCCTTGCGTGATGCTGTGGCAGCACAGGGCCAAAAATCGGGCGTCGGCTGGGCTGATGCCCTGTCGGTCAGCGTTCGGCCGGTGATCACCTACTGGTTCATGGCGCTGTATTGCGCTGCCAAGACGGCAGCGTTTGCGGCAGCCGTGACCGCTGGCGCTGGCTGGGGGACGGCCATCTTGCATGCCTGGACGGAGGCCGACCAAGCGCTCTGGGCTGGGGTGTTGAACTTCTGGTTCCTGGGGCGTGTGTTCGACCGGGTGCGGCCGTGATCGCGGTTCCACAAGCGGCCATTGATCTGGCCAAGCGCTTCGAGGGCTTTCACCGCGTGCCGAAGAACGATCCTGGCCGGGCGTATCCCTACGTCTGCCCGGCAGGCTACTGGACGATTGGCTACGGCCATCTCTGTGACCCGAAGCATGCACCCATCTCCGAAGAAGAGGGTGAAGCGTACCTGGCGCGCGATCTGATCGTCGCCTTAAAGGCCACCGTAAGGTGTTGCCCTGTCCTGGCCACGGAGCCCGAGTGGCGGCTCGCAGCGATCGTGGACTTCACCTTCAACCTGGGTGCCGGGCGGTTGCAGTCCTCGACTCTGCGGCGACGAATCAATCAACGGGATTGGACTGACGCAGCTGGTCAGTTGCGCCGTTGGGTCTATGGCGGCGGGAAAGTACTGCCGGGCCTTGTCACGCGGCGGGAGGTCGAGGCCGTTTTGCTTCTTCGCAACGCCTGAACACAAATCACTAGGAAGAGCTTGGCTTTATCGGCGAACAGCGCGTTCATGTCATCAACACCAACACGGAGCACATTACCAATGAGCAACAAATTCAAGACCGCCATCATCGATGATGTCACCTCACGGAATATCGACGCCAGCATGCAGGATGCCCTGCTCGATCTGTTCGAGTCGGCCATGAAGTCGGTGGCTACGACTCTGGTGCGTGAAGCCAAATTCGACACTTCGGACTTCGCCACCGCTAAGGCGCGCGGCTGTGAAGGGTTTACGTTGCTGGTGAGTCGCGCCCGCGTTGAGTCACGCGACGGTTGGATCGGGGCGTTTCAGCGTGATCACCAAAGCCTCGACGTGATCGGCCATCTGGAATAGCTGGTCAGTCGTCCATTTTGGGAACGTCCCAATCCGCCAGACGCGCCTCGCCCGTTTGGTAAAACTGCTTCACCAGCTTGACGTAGTCGAGAAAATCCTTGTTTTCTGTGGCGAGACGATTGACTGAGTCCCAATCGATTCCCGCTCTCTCTCGGGCTGGCAACAAAACTTCACTTTCAGCTGGGTCTTCTTTGTCGAGTCGGATAACTCCGATCCCATGTGCAGCCGATAGCATCCGAAGCTCCTTCAAGGCTTCGTCATTGATCTGTTCTGCAACAAGATAGCCAACATCTGCCCATGAAGAGTTCGACACAGCCTGGAAGAAGCATTCCCGAACGTTCGAGCGGTTGAGAAGGAGCTTGACCTCAAACGACCAAAGTTTTGTGCGTTTGTCGAAGTACTGGCTGGCGCAGTCACGTACTGCCTGATGCCAATCGGCCCCCAAGTCTTCCAGTCCGACCACATCCGGGTGCAACCAGTGGTTGGCCTTCGGTCCATTCTTGTTTGAAGACGTCTTCTCGTCGATTCGCTTTGAGTAGACCCGCCACCTGTCCCAAAGATAGGCGGATAGCTTTGGGTAGAGCGACAGTTCGTTAAGTGGCGCAGTATTGGCTTGCTGTGGAACAGTCCCGCCTGTACTTTCGGCTGCTGCAACCTCGGCAGAATCCGACTGCACTGAATAATAATATTTACGCGGGCGGCCCTCAGTTGTCTTTAGTTCCGGGTGTTTCTTTTGCAGTCGAGGACGCTGGGAGCCTATCTCAGCAACCAGTTGCTGAAGCAGGTCCGCATCCGTCTCCAGCGCCTGGCTGCTGGCTTTCTTTGCGTTGCACTCATCCGGAAAGGTCGCAACGAGCCACTCGGCAATCTGTCGTGCGGAGAATTTCTCTTCAGGGTGTGCGGTCAGGAAATCGACGACCGCCTTGCCAAGGTTAAGAGCCATAGTTTTGTTCCTTTGGGGTCACTCGGCCATGGCCTTCAACAACGCATCTCGGGCGTCGGAGTAGAACTGGATGTCGATCTTGGTCGCCATGTCGTCGGACAAGTCGACCAACTGGCGCCGACAAGCTACCGGCATCAGAAGCGACGTCGCGCCTTTCTCAACGGCGATCTCGGCAATCGTGACTGCGTTGTGGACGGGCTCGATCGAGCCCCCGAGGTTGATCTCTCCGACGATGATCAAGCCACCACGCACGCTTCGCTTTAACAACGATGTGCATAGGGCCACCAAAGAGGCCACACCAAGCTTGGCACCAGACTTCGCTGCGTCAAACGCTCGGAGCTGCACCGTGAACTCATGCTGCCGAGGATCTTTGTCGCCAACCAACTGCAATGACCTGGCGTACAGGTTCTGCTCGGCGAAGCCGATGCTCTCGCGGAACGCGGGAGGAATGGGCTTGTTGAGCACTTTCAAACCCGATCCGGGACCTTCATTGACCTCGATGCGGTAGAGCCCCGAGTTTTCTTCGCCGCCACCGGGGCTGATGGTCCAAACCTGACCTGGCTCTAGCGGGTCGCCGCCAATGCTGTTGTCGCTTTGCAGCTCAGGCGTCGAGACAAACTTTTCCACACCGTCGGCGCCCATGATGTAGCTGAAGTGAGTGTTCCGAAACTCTGCGGCCCCGACTCGCTTCTGTTGCTCTTTGACTCGCCGCCGAACCTCCATGGCGATGCGAACTGCCCATTCCAGGTCTTCGTCCGGAACCTGAGCATCCGAGCTCGGGTACAGCAGCTTGAGCAAGCCACTGACAGTCTTGTTGACCGCATTTGTATCTCGGCCAGACAGTGCGCCGCCAAAAAAGACGCGGTTTTGCAGCTCGCTTACCCGGCTCTGGTTCCGAAGCTGGCTCCAGCACTCGGACAGGAAGTCGCTGACTAGGCCGAAATGGTTGGTGACCAAGTCCTTATTGATCTTGGGCACGTCCCAACCCGGCAGGAACGCGTGGATGCGGTCCATGAAAGCGGTGTCGTCGCGCATCTCTGGCGGCATGGGGCCAAACAAGTGCCCAACGCGCTGCTGGTGTTCCACATCGACGTCGAAGTTGCCGACCAAGACGATGCTGCCGTCCGCACGGATGCTCTCCTTGCCACGGCTGAACTCGCCGGACTCCATGTAGCCCTTCATGATGTTCACGCCGTCCTTCTGATCGAAAGAGATGCCTGACACCTCGTCGAAGCAGACCACGTCGTACTGGCAAACCAAACCTCGGCGGCCTTTGGCCGTGTTCTCAACGAACATCTTGGCCACAGTGGCCTTGCCACCTGAAATCAGGTGGGCGTAGGGCGAAACCTGCTGGAACAGGTGGCTCTTGCCCGTGCCGCGCGGACCGAGCTCCACCAGGTTGTAGTTGCGCTCAACAAAGGGCACCATGCGCAGGAGCAGGGCGTTTCGCTGGCGGTCGCTCAGATCACCTGACTCAATGCCGATGGATCGGAGCAGAAAGCACTTCCATTCCTCGGTGGTGAACTCCTGGCGAGCCTTGGCCAAGGTATCCAATACATCGCGCTTCGATAACTGAATCTCCCGCAGCGACGTGATACCAAAGGGACGCCCCTTGGCCTCCTGGGCGATGGCGACATCAAACGTCACGCCCAACTCGGCATAAAAGCCTCCAGTCAACATACGTTCGTGTTGGTTGACCAGCTCGCTGCTGATCCGCACATCCGTCAGCCGAAGGCTTGGCAGGCTGGCAACGTACTCGCCCTTGTTGTCGACGCGCGCCGTCACCAGGTCGATGATCTTTACCTCGCCAGTTTCCAGTGCTTTGGCCTTAAACAGCTCTTCCTCGCCAGCTCTCACCGTGCGGGACTTGAGCTGACGCTGAACAATTTCGAGCCCTTCGTCGATCTCGTCTTGGTCCGTGCTGGCGCAATAACGTCCAAGCATGAACTCGACGACGTAGGTGGGTACCGGAAACTGGCGACTGAAGGTGCGGACCAAGTCTTTCCGGACCAGATACCCGTCCAGTACCGAGGCGGCTTTTTTGTCTATCTGATCCAATTCAATCATTCATCATCCTCCGCCGATCACGGTTTTGGCCTCGGCCACCATCTCACCTGACGGGGTGAGTAGGACCAAACATGCCGCGCGGCCTTGCAGTTCTTCGTTCTCAACAACCGCTGACGCTGTGCCGTTGTCTTTCAGCGGTTTCACACTAACAACTACGCTCGAAGCTGGGTCACCAGCCTGGGTGCGAATGTCGAGAGATAGATTGGCGTACTGGCCATCTACCGCTACCGTGCAACGCAAGCCCTTCCAAGCGATATCTGTTACCTCAACCATCGGCTTGCCAGACGAGCTGCCGGTTCCGGTCACCACAAGTTCCAAGTTGAGGCATTCCTGAAGGCTCAAACCGCCATGGTTGTAGTCCACGGATTTGCCGTAGCAACCCACACCGTCCGCCAAGGCGAACTGCTGGTTTGGGTTCCAAAACCAGGGGTACAAGCGCTCGTCTGTGGAAGCCCCAGGCTTGATCGACGCGCAACGCCCCCATTTGTTATCGGTGAGGTCCTTGGACATTTGGATTGTGGGTAACTTGCCCGGCATGAGGAGCCAGCCGTGGTCAGTCACCACCCTAACGCTGTTCCAGCCTGCAGCCAACAAGGCGGCGATGCGTTCTGCGATCTCTGCGAGAAGCGCGTCTATGTGCTTGGCAAGTTTCCAGCCCCGCGCATGCCCCTCGCTGTCGATGTCTCCGAATTCGCACCATGCGTTGCCCTGGCCGTCGCCGTTTTCGGTACGGTCCAGCACTTTCCAGTGGTTGTCGTTCAGCAGCTTCTTCAGGTGGTAACCGCCCTTGAGAGACTGGCCCGTTGCGGCGACGCAAGGCTCAAAGTCGTCGCAGTCGTCGGTGCCGCTGATCTTGGTTCGTACTGGCGAAGCAGCCGCCTTGCCGGTTGCGGTCACGCTGGGCAGGGCCGTCCAGCTCATGGCTTCCGCTACCTGGCAACCTCGTGTCTCCAGGACTGCCGCGAGACGGCGAGCCGCGTCAAAGCGCAGGCCATCCACGAACAGCACGCACTCGCCCTTGGAGGCGGCGAAGGCCTTGGCGCTGGCGATTGTTCCGCCTGGGTAGTTCGATCCATCGACCAGCTTTTGCAGGTAGCGCGCAGACTCCTCCAGCCAGGGTAGATAGATTGCTCGAATGGCCGCTGTCACGGCATCAACGTCGGCTGGCTTTTCGGTGCAGGCCAGCGCAGAAAGCACAGCATCGTCGGCCAGCCAGCCCTGCGCCGCGTACCCCGCCTGTAGGTCTGCAACCGAGCCGGCCGCCAACGCTGTCTTGCTCACTTCCGCAACCACTGCCAAGTGCTTGATGGCGAGGGACAGCGGTGACTCTCCGAGTTCAGCCCACACTAACTCGCGCCGAGGGGCATGCGTCTTCTCAAGTTCCAGAACTCGCTTCCGGGCGTCATGTGCGGGTAGATGGTTGAGAGCCAGCAGATCATGCTGGAGCGTCTTCTCCTGATCTTCGTTCCACTGTGGCCAGCCGCCTGCCGATTCGGCCGTGACGAATAGATCAAAAATCGGCGGTTTGCACTGGCGGATACGGCTCGGAATATTGGGGTAGCGTTTCGGTGCTTCGCTGTACCGTTCCCAGACCGAATGCCAGGGCCCCTCGTGTAACGCCAGCTTATTCGCTCCTGCCAAGACTCCGTCAGCCTGAGGGTTGAACGCCAGCTGTGACTTGCATACCTCTACAAACGCCCTCCATTCGTTGGCGCCACGCGTCGTCTGAAACGCGTCGCCTTGATCCAGCCACTGCAGCAGGTCGCGTACCGGATCGCCACCGGTCAGCAGGGTGTTGAAGTAGTCTTTGTCCAGCCGCTTGCCCTTCAACAGCTCGAGCTCTTCATCCAGCAGCCGGTACAGCGCCAGCTGCATGGCGTTCTTGGCGTCGTTGTCCTGGGCCACGTCCAGACCCATGCCGCCTTGGTCGGACTTCAGGAAGGCCATGATGGTCCAGTCCTTGGCGTTCGCCTGCGACCAGATCACGCCCCGGTACTGCAGCTCGGCCAAGGGCTTCAAGAGGTCCGGGCAGTCTTCGATCGCCCGCAGGTCCTGGCGGCTCACGCCAGGCAGGTAAAACACCGGCACACGGTCGGCCGGCAAAGTCACTTCGGGTGCCTTGCCCGCAATTACGCAGCGCAGCCAGATGGCCGGCCCAATGCGGTTCTCGGGCGCGTAGTCGCCCAGCACCAGCAGTTCGGCCAACTCGCTTTGCAGGCGCGGGATCACTGCCTCCCACTGACGGTCTTTGTCGGGCCACAAGATGCACGAGGGCGTAACTTGAACCTCGGGGTTGAAGATCGCCGAGTTACGCAGTGTCTTCACCAGATGCTCGATCACGCGCATGGCTGGCCCTCCGTCAAGGCGAAGAGGCTCATCACCTGGTCAACCAGCGTGGCGGTCCGCGCATCGATCTGCGCCACGCTCCACGCCTCGGCCGTCGCCAATTCAGCGTTGAGCTTGAGCCCGTTCTTGTAGCCTACCTCACGGCCCTTGCTGTCGGTGCGGTCGCGCTTGTCTTTGAAGCTCTTGTTTCCCAGAGCACTGTTGAAGCCCGAGATCGTCAGGTTGCCCAGCTTGTGAACGTGGGTCTCTTGAATGGCCTTGGCCTTCTTTGCGTCGCCGTCGGCAATCATGGTCACCCAAGACGCGGGAATGTTGTCACCCTGCGGGAAGATGTGCTCGATGGTCCACACGAAGAGCTTGCCTTCGTACTTCCAAAGATCGACCCAGGTCTCCTTGGTCATGCTCTGCTCGGCCAAGGCGCACAGGACAAACCGGGTGACCCCGGCGTTCTCCTCGTAGATGGCACCTTCCAGTTTGCTGCGGAAGGTTTCATCGCTGGCCGACACCGCCAGCAATTCGTCGCGGATGGTCTTCACCATAGCGTCACCCGACAGGTCTGCCACCTTGTCGATGGTGGCCATGAAAAGGCGAGTCAGGTCGCGTGTGGGCGGTGTGTCGGTGAGGTTGCGTCGAACGAAGAAGCAGACCAGCAGCCGCGCAATCTCTTCCAGTTGCGCTACATCGATGCCTAGCGCTTCACGCCGCACCAGCAAGTACAGCATCAACAGGTATGACGGAGCGCCCTGAATGCGGTCTAAGTCCTTCAGCGGCTTGTCCAGCTGTGCCCAGGCCTCGTCCGTGTTCCGGGCCAGCATCAGTGCATACAGCTGACCAGCGGAACGAATGGCCTGCAGGTGGTTCTTGGCATCCTGGTTGATCAGCTTCTCATAGATCTGGATCAGGTTAGACCGTGTGGCCACCGGGCCCAGGGGGTCCTTCTTCTTGTCGTCGTCCTTGCGGAACGGCACGTTCAGCGGATCTTTGAACGCGTTGTAGTAATGCCGGAAGAAGCGCTCCTGGACGCTGTAGTCGTCGCCTAAATAGCCCAGCAGCTTGTTCCACACGTCGAAGTAGTGGTCCACCTTGCCAGGCTCGGTGGTCTCCAGCCGTGCAAGCAGCTTGTTCTTGATCAGGTCGATGGCCGTGAGTGGCATGCCCCGGTTGTTGAGCGATTCGAACAGCGTGTAGGCATCGGCGTGACTGGCCACCTCGATCTTCACCAGGCAGGCCTGGCTCACCTTGTCGAGGAAGGCCATGATCGAAGCCAGGCGGTCGCTCCCCGCATTCACCATCTCTTCGATGCGCGCCTGGAAATACCGGAAAGCGCGGAAGATCTTCCGGTTGCCCGCGTAGGCCGGCGTGTCGAATGGGCTGATCACGCCAACGTCCGACAGAACGGCCTTGTAATCGTTTTGGTTGTTGTTCTGGATCTGTGGGATGATGCGCAATTGGTCGTCCCCCTTTTTCAGCACCAGCTTGCGCTTGAGGTTGATCAGCTCCACGCGCTGATCATCATCCAGGTCTTTCTCGTGCAGCTTCAGCGACTGGTACAACGCCGCGAACAGCAGCGATAGCGTCGTCAGCCGCTGTTGGCCATCCACCACCTCCAGCCGCTGCACCGCCAGGGTGTCGGTGGTCTGGTTGATGCAGATGATCGAACCGAGGAAGTAGCCAGGGTCGTTCTCTTGCACGTCATCAAACAGGGATTCCCACTGGGCCTTGCTCCAGGTGTATTCACGCTGGTAGCGCGGGATCGCATAGACGACACCGGCTTCAATGTCGAAGAGCTGCGAGACCGGGTAGTTGTTGACCGACTTGATCATAAGGACTCAATCACCTCAGCTGTTTGGCGGTAGTCGGCCAGGTAGCTGTCAAAAGAAAAATCCGGGTTCTTGATGGCTGAAATGAAGTCGTCCATCCAACTGCCCGCCTTCTGCTGCAGGCCGTGCATGCTGGCCTCAGGTGCGATCACGCCTGCAGGTCGCGTTGCGTAGTCCGTCAGCACGTTCAACGCCGCATAGCCGTGGGGCCCCATCTCCGTAAAGTAAGCCTTGGTCAGGCTTTGGGCTTGTTCGCGCAAGGCCAGAAGGTCGTCGACGCGCCTCTGCTTTTCAACCACGTCCTTGGTCGCCTTGATGTCGAAGGCGCGGCACAGCAGGGGCAGCATCTCCTTTTCGGGCACGTGGTAGCGCTTGAGCTGGTGCAGCTTTTCGGTCAGCGCGGTTTCCAGCTTGCGGATGTCGCCGATGTTCTCAACGAAGCGGTCTACCCGGTCCATGCCGCGCCGGGTGTGGGCGTAGCTGAACTCGATGCTCTTGCTGCCAAAGATGATGCCGTTCAGACAGATCCAGCGGCAAAAGCCCAACTCAAAGCGCAGCAGCCGGGTGCGGTTGTAGCTGTTGCTGATGCGCAAGAAGGCCGTCCACTTGTCTTTCTCCCACGGAGAGAAGTCGGCGCTCTTGTGGATCAGGTCGATGTGGCAGAACGACCGGGTCTTGGGCATGGTGATGTTCAAGCACTCCATGTCGCCGATCTGCGTGGTGTGGAACACCTTCTTCATCACCTCGGCCGCCATGTCGTAGGCGGCCTTGTTCGTCACCAGCTCGTAGTCGTCGGTCACCACCGCAAACGGGTTCTCCCGTTCCACGTCCACCACGGCAAAGTGGCGCTTGAGTTGCTGGAACTTGTCCAGGCCCTCCGCAGTCGGCATGAACAGGGGGCGCATCTCCACAGGGAAGAATGCCTCTGCAGGGTTTTTGGCCTTCCAGGATCGGGCTGTCGTCATGGTCTTAGGCCTTTCCCAGCTTGGCGCGAGCGGCGCGCTTCTCGTTCAGCGTCAAATGGTGATCGTTGATGCGGTCGCCTACCTTGCCGCCATAGTGAAGGCCAAGCTCGTACCAGGGCGCAGACGGCACATCACTGCCACGGTCCTTTTCCCAATGCAAGCTTTTCGGTTTGTCGCGTAACACGCCGGCGCCTTTTTTGCCGACGTCGGGAACCGAGAGGAAAGGGCGGATGTTGAGGCGTACCCCGTCGTTCAGATCGGGGTTCCAGCCGATGGGCTGTTCTTCGATCGGCTTCCAGCGAACGAAGATGTCGTAGGGGGCCTCTCCAGCCAAGATCAGCTCCAGGCGTTTCTTCAGCGCCTCGGCGGCAGCCAGTTTCTCCTGGGCGCCGTCCACGCCGCTGTCAGCGTCACGCTTCTGGCGGCCGATCCAGTCACCCAGATAGGTGTAGATCAACGCTTCCAAAGCCTTGTAGTCGAGCTTGTGGCAGTTCACCAGGGCGGCGAAGCCATCGCGCAGCCCATCCCATACGTGCCAGACGAAGGGCCGGTTGCCAAACAGCGCACAGTGTTGTGTGAAGAACTTGTCGCGCAGCCAAGTTTCCAGTGACTTGCCGGCATGATCAGCCGCGGTCAGCAGCTGTGCAAGGATGTCGTTGCTCCAATCTGATCCATATGCATCTGCCATCAGATTGAGAAGTCGATCGCCGGCCGATGCTTCCCGGCCCACTGGCGGGATACAGACAATGCCGTCCTTGTCCGCGTGACTCGCCAAGACCGTGATGCGCTCATCATTCGACTGGGCGTTTTCACCGTCAAACTCCAGCGGCCAGGCGTATCCAACTAAACGAGCCACTGCCACTTGAAGTGGCGCTGTGGAATATTTCAGGTCCCCATGAAAGAGCCACTGCGTAGGGTCATCGGAACTCCGATTAGGCAATCCATTTGGATACTCTGATTCAAACTCTGATTGCCATCGATCCTTGTCAAAAGGGACATCGATTAATGGTCCACGAACTTTTAGAGACTGACTAACTTTCCTTACTTCAATCGGGTACTCGGCAGAGCTGCAATATGCCCAGATAGCGCCAAGATCACTCTCGTCTTTTGGAAGGATGACAACGCTATTGTCGTCAAAGGCCCGTCCGGCATATAGGGATACGGGCAGGCTGCCCATGGCACTAACTTGGATGCCGCGCTTACCCCATACATCAAGGCCACGCAACCAAGCGCCTGTGCTCCCTCCGAGCTTTTCCTGCACATAGTCGACTAAAGCACCCGATCCCTGCTCCCAAAGCAAGACCTGTGAGCAGCCTCCATAGAGAACGGTTTTTTCAACTGTAGTCTGTTGCCGAATCCAATCACTACCAAATGCGGCAATTTCCCAAAATGATCTTCCAAATCGTGCATAGTCGCCGGTTTGAATTCCGTTGCTAAATGTGGCGTAGTCGCTAAGCAGATGGCCGGCATCCACATCATCCAAGCGAACCACATGGTCTGGGTTTTCTAGCAAACCCTGCTGTGCTATTTGACGAAGTTCCTGTGATCGAAGTGCCCTTGCCTTACCTTCAGAATTGCTGACTTTGGTAACGTCGATGCCAGAGAACTCCGCTTGCTTGCTTGGAGCTTTCTTGGACAACGTGAAAAGCATGACCGTAACGACCTCTCCGGTAATCCCATCAAATGCTCCAGGGCCGAGCTTGGCTGCAAGATTCCATGCAAACGACTGAATCAAATTTTTCCGCTGCCGGGTATATCGAGGCTGATAAAGCCAATTTTGTGGCATGACCAGCTGTGCAACTCCAGATCCTCCGTTTTGAGATAGCTCCAAGCACCTCTCTAGAAAGACATTGGCGAGATCATTCTTTCCTTCGTCGTAATGACGTTCGCAATAGTCCTTGAGCTTTTCCGACTGCTTGCCTCTTGAGAGATATGGAACATTGGTGATTACCAATTCGTATCGGCCATCAAGCAGGCGAGCGGCCTCAAGAAGACCTTGCGCGCTCAGGGCCAATTCCCAGCGATCGTCAACTTCATTTGTCAGAGTGGGCGGACGTTCAGTGGCCAACGCCTTACGCAATAAGGCTGTCAATGTCTCGAAGCTGGACGTGGCCAGGTCATTCTTCAGGCTTCGCGCGGGGTCGAGGAGACTCCCTAGCAGCGGTGCGTCCGAGAAGCTGGCGTGCAATTGGCGCAACTCTTGGCGCACGTAATCGGCGTTGGGTGCCTCGTCGGGCACCAGCGCCTCCCAGTCCTGCGCTTTGGCCGCCACCTTGAGGCCACAGCACGCGATGTTGGGCGCTGGAATCTCCCGTACCCCGAGTGGCTTGCTCGATGCATCCGGATAACGCCATGCCTCCAACGCCACCGCGAACACCGCGATCTCCACGCATCGTGGGTCGATCTCTAGGCCGTGAATGTTCTCGGCCAGCACGCGATTGACGGCCTCCTTGGCGCTCAGGCCCTCCGCCGTCATGCGCATCGGTACCAGCATCAGGAAAGCGGCCACCAGGAAGTGGCCCGAGCCGCAGCACGGGTCGAGCAGCTTGAAGTCGGCCAGCGAGTCGGGCCAGCCCTCGAACTTGCCTGCGGCGGGCGTGCCGTCTTCCAGGGTGCGGAAGTAGTCGAGGTTCACCGGACATGGCTTGCCCGGGTGGCGGGTAGCCCACCAGGCGCCGAGCGAGTTGTGCAGCAGGAAGGACACCATGTACGGCTCGGTGAAGAGCTGGGTGACGGCCGGCAACTCGTCGGCGCCGATCTTCACTTCCGACTTGTTGATACGCTCCTTGTTGTCGGCCTGCCAGAACTGGTAGACCCAGCCCAGGCTGTCGCTGGCTTTGAAGACGGTATCTGGCAGATCCTTGAGCAGCTGTTCCAGCTCGCTCTGGTGCTCGGGTGCGAAAGTCAGCTCGAACACCGGCGAGCCAGGCTTAAACACCTGCGGCAGCATGCGGGCGGCCAGCTTGCCGGCCAGCTCCCAGCCGCTCTTGGCGCCTTCGTCGGGGGCCAGCTCATCGCACTCTTCGATGGTGACGGCAACGCCGTCGTACATCAGCAGGTTGTTGTCGGCCAGGAAGCGGGCGAACAGCATGCGGTGCCAGTGCTGGTAGGCCACTTCTTGCACCAGGTGCTGCACATCTTGCTTGCCGTAAGTCGGGTTGGTGCTCTTCGAATCGCGGGTATCACCAAGCTGCTTGCCGTGGGTGCGCAGGCGGTTGCGCAACGCTTTCTCGTCATCGCTCAGAAAAGCTTCGGGCTTGTCGTGACCAACGCCCAGTTGCTCCACCGCCGCTTGCGCGGCAGTTTCAGCGACCGTGCGGGCCGCTTTGACGGTTTTTTCCAGCGCGCTGCGCAGGTCTTTGTCGAGTGCTTGCATCATGGGGAGTCAGGCCTCAGTGAAGGATGACCGGGCCGTTTTTCAGGGCCAGCGCGATGGTTTGCTTGGCGTCCAGCAGCCAGGCGTCGATGTCTTCGTTGGTTTTGATGGTGCGGCTGGGCAGCTTGACGAACTGCGCCTTTGGCTCCATCAACTCGGCGGCGGCCACCAACACAGCGTCAAAGCGCGAGTCGATGGCAGCCACGCGGTCGGCGAACGATGAAAGCGACAGCCGATCAACCGTGGCCAGCACTTCGTCGGTGTTGGCCACTTGCACCTTGGGTGCATCGGTGAGGGTGAGCTTTTGGGCTGCGAGCAGGCTGTTGCGTTGTTCGGGCTCTAGCTGCTGCCAGTTGGTGTCGGCGTCCAGACGCGCCATGCCGTTCTTGTGGCGGGTCTGGTAATCGGTTTGCAGGCGGTTCAGTTCGTCGCGCAGCAACTGGGTGAGGCTGGCCACCAGCGGCGTGACGGGATCAGGCTCCTCCAACAACTGGCGCTGCTGCTCCAGGTGCGTGACCTGTGCCACCAAAACCTCGGCCCCCGACATCCCACTGGCCTGGGCCA
The DNA here is from genome assembly GCF_031732815.1 of Accumulibacter sp. Lineage (GTDB taxonomy): Bacteria > Pseudomonadota > Gammaproteobacteria > Burkholderiales > Rhodocyclaceae > Accumulibacter. The sequence goes on from NZ_JAVMKF010000268.1 coordinate 22,978, forward strand.
GCAGACGCTTGAGGGTGTTCCAGGCCGGCAGGCGCTTGTCGATGCGCTCGGCCAGATCCGTCCAGGTGTCGATGGCGGCGCTGAGTTCGTCGCGCTGGTTGTAGAGAGCCAATAGCTGCTCGTTGCCGGCTGTGAGGCGGATTTCTTCCAGTGCCTTCGTTTCAGGGCGCACCGGCCGTGGGGCCTCGCCACCGGCGCGGTTGGCCAGCTCTTGCGCGCTGACCAGGAACTGCGGCACGTAGGCCAGCTCTTCGCCTTGCTTGGCGGTGAGGCCGACCTTCTGCAGCACCTTACGAATCTGGATGCGCTGCGCCGCCGAGACAGTGGCCGACTCGACCTTGAACATGGTCTTGCCGATGACCTTGCGTTCCAGGTCTTTCGGGTCGATGGTCTGACCCTTCTCGTCCTGGGCGCGGATCAGCCCGGCCACCAGGAGTACCTGCAAGCCACCGTCCACCGCGTCACCCGGCCAGCCGTAGGTGGCGCCCTCGAAGTTCTTGCGGATGTCGATGCCCTTCTTGCCGCCAGCAATGAAGGCCAGGATGGCTTTGCACACCGAGTTCTTGGCGGGCTCGCCGTCGTCGCCCACGCTCTTGAGGGCATCTGGCGCGCCGTTTTGGGCCTTTTTCAGAACGTTTTCCCAACCAGCATGGTCGGCAATGTGGAACTGCGGGTAGAGCCGCTGCAAAGCGTTGGTGGCGGCCTCCAGCGTCATGGCCTGCAGGTCGGTACCCAGGATCTCGTTGCCACCGCCTTGGAAGACGCGAGCGCCCGAGAAAGCCTCTTGCAGCAGTTCCCGGATCTTGCCCTCAGCGGTTTGCTTGGTGGTCTCCATCGCCGAGCGGGCTTCGGTGCCCTCGGCGGTGTTGGGAACGCCCCGCTTGTCCAGTGTGGCACTGGCCGCCTTGAAGTCGATCAGATAGTGCCGCAGGTCATCGGCCGAGCGCTTGGGGATGAACACGAACACGGTGGGCGACTGGTTGCCCGCCTGGCGAGCGTCGGCACGCACCGAGTTTTCGTCGATGCTCCAGCCGTCACGCACCCAGACGCAGACCTTCTCGGCAGCGTCGCCGGGTAGTTGGGCGTCGAACACAGGGAAGATGTCGCGTGTGACCTTGGAGGTGCCTTGGGTCAGCGACAGCTTGCGCACCATTTCGCCGAAGCGGCGGCGGATGCGATCGTCGCGCTCTGCGTCCACGCGGTGGGCCTCGTTGGCCAGGCTGTTACGTTGGCTAAGGAACTCGTCGTTCCAAGCGGCGCTTTCTTCGGTCTGGATGCGGTACTCGTCACCCACCTTCATCAGCAGCTCGCACTTGTCGAGCACGCTCGGGAGCTTGCTGCGCAGCGCGCTGGAGCCTTGGGTGAGGTCTTCCACCAGCAAGTCAGCTAGGGTGTCGACAGTGGCGCGAATGCCGATTTCGTGATTGCTGCTGGCCAGCTTGTTGATGAGAAACACCAGGCCGCAGGACCGTGCCATCAGACGCTGGTCATCGGTGCCTTTGGCCCAGACCATGGTCTTCTCATGCACCTTGCGCGGCAGGATGCGCGACTGAAGCAGCTTGTCTGCTGCGTCGAAGTACAGGTAGTCCGCTGGCACCACGCTGCCGACCGGAGCGTCCACATTGGTCTGGATGACCTTGTGGATCATGGAGAGTTGGTTGCGCAGCTGGCTGTCGGTGCCGGTCTGGTCCAGCACGCGCAGTGTGTTCTCCCAAAAGCGACGGCGCACCGGCAGGATCGGGTAGTCCTGCGGGAAGAATTGAATGTCATCACCTCGGTGGCCGATGGTGGTGCCGGCCAAGTGGCGAGAGATTTCGCCAAGGTTGGTTTGCATCACCTTTTCGACCGGTGCCTTGGCCTCAGGCTTCTTGGCCAGGATGACCTGACGGATCACTGCATCGACGTCGGCGTCGGAGAGCTCAACGCGGACGGTGAAGCGGCCTTCGAGCTTTTTGAGGTTGGAGGTGCCGGTGACAGCCGTCTGGCCGGTGCCGATGAACAGCATCTTGGCGCCGATGTTTTTGCAGCAGGCCTCGACCACTTCCTGCACGTCAATGGAGCGTTGGCTGTCTTCACCGATGTACTGTTGCACCTCGTCGAGCACCACCAGGGTGAGGGGGAACTTGCCGTCGCGTGTTAGCGCCTGGCGAATGGCTTTGAGCATGTCGCCGCTGGAGACGTCCTGCACATAGGGGTACAGGTTGTTCAGTGTCTCGACGCAGGACGCTGGCGACGTGAACAGGTTGGGCTTAGCTTTGACCAGGGCCTCGTGCAACCCCTCGGCCACGTAGAAGTTGTCGAGCTCCTCATACCAGTCGAAGCCGCTCTTCTCAACATGACCCCGCACGGCCTCAAAAATGCCTTCATGCTGGAGCCACATGACGAAGCGTGCCACTGGGTACTGCTCGGGCAGGCCAACTGACTTGAACAAAATACCCAGCAGGGCCATGCGGACAGACTTGTCGCGCGAGCTGGAGCCCAACGTGCCAGACGCGGCGTGCAAGCCGCCGTGGCGCTTCGCCTGAATACTGAGTTCCTTGAGCTGGTCGCTCACGCCTTGTGGCAGGTTCGCGATACCCCGCGCGGTAGCGCCGTCATCAAACGCGCTGTCGACCCAGAGCGCTCGCAGCATCTTGACCAAGTGCGATTTACCCGAGCCGTAGAAGCCGCTGACCCATACCGCTGGCTGCTCGGCCTGCTCGATATTCTTCAGGTAGACGTCGAGGATGTGTTCCAGGCCCTTTTCGTACTGGCCATCGCAGACAAATGTTTCAAGCTCGTACCGCAGGACGGACAGTGCCTGGTTGGTTTTTTCGTCATTGACGCTGGCCACGCCCTCGTTGACCAGCTTGCGGGTCGACGGGTCCTTTTGGTAGATGTCGCGATTGAGCATGAGCTTCCCCTTGTTCAGAATTCTTTGTCTGCGGTGATCGGTACGGCGAGGTAATTCCAGCCGTCGTATCCATCCAGCAAGCGGTAGTTGTTGTCTTCATAGCTGCCGGGGAAAAACACCAGCAGGCGTCCCTTCACCTTGGGCGCGAGCTTGTCCACGACTTCCTTGACCTTCAGGAAGCCGAACAGAGAGCCGACGCCCTGCAGCGCCACGACAAATTCCTCGCTGACGCATCTGTCTTGCAGGAACGTCTCGAACTCGGCTTCGATGTAGCTGAGGTACTTGGGCAGCAGCGTGGACAGCAGGTTGGGTTTTTGGAAGTAGCTCTTGGCGTACCGTTGGGACGCCAGCCAATTCGGGAACGAATCGGTCAAGTCGAACAACGCCCAGTCATGGCCTGCCGCACGGGTGGCGATCTCAAACTCGTCGACTTTGGCCCGCAGGCGCAGCTCTTCTGTCTCGTGATAAACGCAGAAAATGACGCGCTGGGCGGCGGCGGCGTCATCGCGCCATGGCACAGCCACGTACTTGCTGTAAGACTGGGTCAATCGCTTAATTCTGCTCACGGAGCCACTCCATTTCCTGCGCAGTGATCAAGTTCGGGAAAAGCACTTCGACCACCTGGCCGACGCGCTTGAGTGAGATCCAGCCCCGGCGTGATGCGTCCTCGGCCAACTCGATCGTCTTTTCAAATGAACAGTCGAGCATTCGAGTGAAGTCACTCTTGAGCAGCGACTCGCCGCGCAGACCGCTGACGTAGCCTAGAAGCAGCGCCAACGAGACCGTGCCTGGCGTCGCCACAGCACGGGCCCGCACTTTGCGAACGCGGCCAGCCAGGTGACCCGCCTGAGTCCAGGACGAATTGATGTTCTGTGCGGTGGACTTGAGCGTGGCCTTGCTGAAGCGCCCCGGCTCTTGCGCATCGATGAACTCTTCCATCGCCTCACGGGTGACGGTGGCTCCTTCCTGGAAGCCCAAGACAAAGGGAGCCGTGGCCCGAAGCAGGGGGTCACGCGAGTAGGCGCAAAGCGCTGCCAATAACGGCTGTCCATCCACATCGCGTTGCCAGAAGAAACGCAGGGCACGGAACACCAACAAGCTGGGATCGAGCGCGTAGAGGTCAGCCAGGTGCCGGAAGGTCAGCGTCCGCGTTTTGCCCGAGCGCTTGCCCAGGCAATTGGCAGTCTGGATGGCCTCCAGGTAGTCGGCCCTGGCCGCGTCGGCTACGTCCTCAAAGGACAGCAGGGCGCGCAGTTCGGCCAGCATCATTGTTCGGGCGGTATGGACGCCGCCGCGCTCATAACTGAACCCGAGTCGCTCCAGCTTTTTGTTGTGTTTGTTCTCTACGTTCACGTTGGGACAGTCCTGTTATTCAGTCGGCATCGGCTTCGATCCGTTGTTGATCAGGGGAGCGATAGCCCGGGGCCAAGACGGCATTACGCACACCGTAAATGGCGAGGTGGTCTTTCAACCAAAGCCGGTACTCAGGTCCGCGCAAGCTGTGATCTGGGGAACAGTCCACACTCCATTTGCGCAGGATGTATCCGGCTGTAGCGGCCCGAAGCTTCATTCGAAGCACACCGCCCTGCATGCTGTAGTCCATCTCGGTGATCTCTGGTCGGGGCTGATCCGGGTGCGGCACCAGCTCCAGCTCGACGATCCGGGTCCACTGAATGTCTTGGTCGCTCATCTCGTGGGGCGCCACAGGCTGGCCCTTGAGCACCGCTGGACGATTGATCCGGGTGATGACGAAATCCCGGAATTCCTGCGACTTTCGGTCGAAGGCGCGGACGTGCCAGCGCAGACCGTTGTCGATCAGCGCGAAGGGGACGATCTCTCGCTCGGTGCGCCCACTGGAGATGGAGTGGTACTCGATGCCGAGCGGACACTCCTGGTGAATCGCCCGAGTCACGCTAGCCAGCACATCCAGATCAGGATGCGTGAGCCGTGACGGGCTCTCGCTGATCACCCATGCCTTTAGCCGCATCGGCTCCCCGTCGCCGAAACCTTGGGTCAGCCAAGACAGGACGCGCTCAGGCGGGAAGTCAAAGACCGGACGGAAGTCCGGGCCCAGGACGTACGACTTGCCCTTGGAGTCGTAGTCAATGTTGCCGGGCGCCATATCTTTGTAGAGCGCCAGATCCCGACTGGCCGCCGCTGACTGGATTCCGAACCGCGAAACCAGGTCTTGGCGACGGATCTCCCCGATAAAGCGCACGCGCAACTCCACGAATGCGAGGCGGTCGCGCTGTGGCTGGGTTAGATCTGCAAGCTGTTCGTTCGACATCCTGTGGGTGCTCATTCGGGTTAGCGATGGCTGGTGAGGGCTGTTGCGGAAAGTATATCCTGTGCTCTAGAATGAGTCCAATAAACTATGATCGAATGGTGGTGTGTCGTAAAATGATAATCACAATCGTTCGGTAAGGCGCCATAGATCTAGGAAAGGGACCGGTAAATGAACCAGCACTCAGACCCACTAGGCTTGTTTGTGAAGGCTGTGACCTTCGCTGCAGACAAGCACCGGAATCAGCGCCGCAAGGATGCCGATGCGTCGCCCTACATCAACCATCCAATTGCCTTGGCCAACGTGCTGGCGAACGAAGGGGGCGTCAACGATGTGGTGGTTTTGTGCGCAGCGGTCCTGCACGACACGATCGAGGACACCGAGACCACACCCGAAGAGCTCATAGCGGTTTTCGGGCCGCAGGTCACCGCAACAGTGCTGGACGTGACCGACGACAAGTCTTTGGACAAGCATGTCCGCAAGCAGCGTCAGATTGAGCACGCACCGCACATCTCAAAAGAAGCCAAGCTCGTGAAGCTGGCCGACAAGATTTGCAACCTGCGGGACATCTTGGCGTCACCGCCGGCAGACTGGTCGCCCGAGCGCAAGCAAGGCTATTTCGACTGGGCAGCCAAAGTCGTGGCGGGTGTTCGCGGCGTCCATCCTGAACTCGAAGCCGTGTTTGACGGACTCTTGGCCCGCCATGCCGAACTCCGCTGAAATGCATCTCAAGCCGGAGGCGCTGGCGCGCTACGGCCTGCCGGACATCGCCTATCCGATCGAAAGCGCTGATCTGCAGGCCGCACTGACAGGGGGCGGGGAACTGCCGCTGGCCATGATGCTGCATGGCCTTCAGGAGGTTGCGCGCGACGGGGAAACTGACTGGAAGCACCTCGAGCCAGCAATGAGTCGCTTGTCCGAGTTGCTGGCGCCGGAAGACGAACGCGATGTGATCTCGGCCGCCGGCGACACCTGGTGGATCGAGATCGGGCCAGTCGACCTCAGCGGCAAGCTGGTTACCGTGCAGCGTGGTAACGACTTGATTGCCGCGATCACACCACGGGACGACGGCCGGCTAAGGGTCGCGGTATTCCGCCCGCTGGATGCCAAAAGTGCGGAGTACCTGACTGGTCTGGGCCAGGTGCCGCACCCGGAGCACGGGGTTTGCATGCGCGAGAACAACTGGGAGTACGCGCTCGACTGCTCTGCGGGAAATGGCAACTACTATGCAGCCGACCGGGGCGAGGCCTACCTGTCCTACTGGGAGAAAGGCCTGGGCATCAGTTGGGACGGTACTGAAGTTCCCGAGTGGCGCACGCAGTTGAGCCTCGTTGCCCGTCCGGCTGCGCAAGCGGTTGTCGATCTTGGCGTCCACCACTCCTTGTCCGGGGATGGCGATCTGGAGCCCGATGATGATGCGAGCGATGAGGCCGATGACGACTCCACGCCACTGGGCTGGCGCAGCAAGCGTCAGCAGCGCCGAACAGTTCAGGGCCGATTTGCTGGCTGTCTCTTGGGTGGCGCCGTCGGAGACGCGCTTGGGGCACCAGTTGAGTTCATGAAGCGGACCGAGATCCTTCGCAAATTCGGTCCCAAGGGAATCACCCAGTACGCGCCAGCCTACGGCGGCCTCGGCATGATTACCGACGACACTCAAATGACCCTGTTTACAGCCGAGGGGCTGATACGGGCGTGGGTGCGCGGCTGCATGAAGGGCATCACCACCTATTCCGGAGTGACGGCTCATGCTTACCTGCGCTGGCTTCAGACCCAAGGCGAACGTCCGACGTGCGACATTGACTTCGGCACCGACGAAACTGGCTGGCTCTTTCAGCAACGGGAACTCCACAGCCGACGTGCCCCTGGCAACACCTGCCTCGCGGCGCTGCGGGCGATGAAGTCGCTCGGGGAACCCGCCCGAAACGACAGCAAAGGGTGCGGGGGCGTCATGCGGGTCGCACCCGTAGGGTTATTCGCTTGGCGCCTGCGCCAGCAGGACTCACCGCACGACGCTTTCCGCTTGGGCGCCGAGTTGGCAGCCCTGACGCACGGACATCCGACCGGTGCGCTGACAGGCGGTGTGCTGGCAGTTCTGATCCTTGCGCTAACCGACGGCGCCTCATTGCCCGAAGCGCTGGTCGTATCGAAAGCCATCCTCCGATCCGAGCCTGGACATGAGGAAACGCTGCGTGCGATCGAGTTGGCCGAGACGCTGGCTGCGAGTGGTCAACCTCATGAAGCGGCGATCTCACAGCTTGGTCAGGGGTGGATCGCCGAAGAGGCGCTGGCCATCTCAATCTACTGTGCGCTCGTGGCACGAAATTTCAAACACGGCGTCATCCTCGCCGTGAACCACGACGGTGACTCTGACTCGACAGGCTCAATCACCGGCAACTTGCTGGGCGCCATGCACGGCGTCCGAGCGATACCAGCCGAATGGCTGGAGCCTCTGGAGTTGCACGAAGTCATCACGTCCCTTGCGGAAGACCTGTACGCCTTCAAAGATTGGGACATAGGCGAATACAGCGAGAACGTAGAGATGAACCAGCGCATTTGGCAGAAATACCCCGGGTTCTAAATGAAAACGGTGGCCACTGGAAACAAACACCTCGCATGGGAGTAATGACATGACCGCTCAGATTGCAGAACGACTGCACTACCAGGGAGAGGACGTTGCCATGTGCACGAACCCCCTCAGCGACTATTTCGCCATGGGGGGCACGAACCCGCGCTTCGAGTCCAACTGCACGGCCTTGTGGCGTGGCTACGTTGGTAGCTGGGAAATCGTGGATGACCGCCTGTACCTGGTGGGGCTGAGCGGAACGCTAGAGGGCGGAGCGGATGCAACTTTGGCAACCATCTTCCCGGACTTTCCCGATCGCGTGTTTGCCCACTGGTACTCCGGCACGATCCGCATCCCCCAGGGCAAACAGCTCGAGTATGTCCACATGGGCTACGGCAGCACCTTCGAGCGGGACTTGTTCTTGGATATCGAGCGAGGTGTGATTGTGGCCACCCGGGTTCGTCATAACGGTACCGCCGAGTCTGATAACGCTCCCGAAAGCTACGAGGTCGGCGCCATGACGGTGTTCCCTCGAAGTGGTAAGGGTGAGGGGGAGTCGGCGTGATCTATCTCTACTGGTACCTCGGCATCGGCGCGGTTGTCCTTGCCATCGTCTACGGCGCACATCACCTGACAAAGGAGAAAGAGTCTGACTCCCTTCGTGAGCTGCTCGAAGCCGTCAACCCGGATCGCAAGAAGCTTTCCTACCGCATCCTCAACAACATCGTCGCCCCCGTCCTTGCGGCCATCCTCGTGGTCGCCGTCTGGCCAGTGGCGATCTACATGAAGGTCAAGGAGATGCTCCAGAAGAAGGAAAGCTACGTGTCCCCGGAGGAACGCGAATTTGCAGTCGAGCGCGAACACCTGCTGGAGCGACTGACGGCGCAGGAAATCGAGAGGCGTGAGGTTGTCACAGATCCGCTCAAGGCTGCACCTGATTTGCCCTTTGGCCACCTTAATGCTGCGTGGCAGGAATTCCTCCAAGGCAAAGCCGATGGTGCCGAGCTGTGGTCGTTCTCGGCACAGTGGCAGACGACATGGGGACGCAAGGAACTGCGGTGTGGATACGCGGTGGTCCAGGACGGAGCGCCGGGCGCCCACTTTCTGACGGTGTGGAAAGACATCCCGGAAGAGGCGGAAGGCGGTGGCAGTGCCAAAAAGGCGAGCGCTGGCGACATCCCAGGCTGGCTCAGGAAGCAGGCTGACTGAGAGTCAGGCGCGACGACTCATCAAGGAGATCCCATGCAATACAAGAAAGGCGATCGCGTAAAGCATCCGAAGAAGCCGGATTGGGGCATTGGCCAGGTGCTTGCCGACAGTACCGGCGGAACGGTACGAATCTTCTTCACCCATGCCGGCGAGAAAACGATGTCACTGGATTTCGTGCAGCCCGAGAAGCTGTCGGGCGATGTGGCGTCGAGTCCGATCCTGGACCAGTTGAATCTGACCGCGCAGCCCACCAAGGATGCGAAAGGGAAAGTTCTCTGCACGAATTGCGGCGCGCCGACGCAGTTTGGCGAAACAGCAAATCCAAAGCGGTATCAATTGGGTTGGTGCGAGCCCTGTTTTAAGCACAGTCAGCGAACGTTCAAAGACGAAACCACTGGGGAAACGCGCTACATAGACGAATTTCGAACGATCGACGGTATCAAGAGCCGCTATGGCCCGCACTGAGGAACAGCATGTACGAAATTGAAATGCATGAGATGTCGGAAGCATTCTTCCCCTGCTGGAAGGCAGCCGGCATCCACTTGAGCAAACAGGCCGATGGCGGGATCCAGTCATGGCTCCGCGCACACCCCTATCCGCCGTTCCTGGAGCATCTGTCGTTCCGTCTGGGCAATCAGCTGTTCTTCGTGCGCGTCGAGGACGTCGATGGGAAAGTGCGGGGCCCCGGAAACCCGCAGGGGTTCATCACGGCTGCCAGGATGGCTAACGGTCGAGCCTGCATCCTGCCGATGAAGAAGAAGCTTTTCGGTGGCGCCTGGGTGGCAGACATGCCGGGATGGGGCTTGCTGGACCCGGATACCAGAAAGCCGATCGATCCCGTCGCTTTGGTCACGGACCAGAAGATCGAGATGACGCCATGGGAGGTTCACGACATGGCCGTGCAAGTGGTCCGCGACCATCTGGACAAGCAAGGCTTCGAGTTGATGTCCTGGCAGGGCAATCCGGAGGTGGATCCCTCAATCTGGTTCATCGGTCAGTCCAAACGGCCGGAGTGGGTGGTAGTGCGTTCCGCAATATTTCCGGCCAATAGCGCCGAGCGCCCGAGCAACTGGCAGGCGATTGCAGCCAGCTGCGCCAAGATGAGCGCGATTGGTCACTTTGCCTGTGTCGCATTAGCGAGCGTAGACGAGATCTTCGACCCCGGCGCGGAGAAACCTATGCCGTTGTGGCGTGGGCATGGAATGCATGTGCGTTTCACCGGGCTGGAGTAAGGCATGGGCCTCCGGATCGCGCTCGCTGTGCTGATAACTCTGTTCAGTGTGTATGCCGTCTGGATCGAGCCGAACTGGTTAGACGTCAGTACTCACGACATGCGATCGGACCTCGCAGGGAAAGGCATCCGAGTCGTTCAACTCTCTGATTTGCACATTCAAGACTTCAGTCACCGTGAGGTGGAAGTTGCCAACCGAGTCAAATCCCTTAAGCCCGATTTGGTAATCCTTTCTGGCGATGTAATTGATAGGCTGGATCGGCTTCCGACTCTTCATTCCTTTCTTGCGGCTCTGGGCGATACGCCCACCGTTGCTGTTTTGGGTAATTGGGAATACTGGGCTGACGTTGATCTTCATGCGTTACGCGACGAGTACCGACACCACGGGATACGGCTTCTGGTGAATGAGGTGGCTTCTTATCGGGTTCGGCTGCGTACTCTTCACATCGTGGGCATGGATGATTTCACTGCTGGCCAACCAGACGGTGGACTCTTGAACGCACCCCTTAAGGGCGGCACAGCGGTGTTAGTGCAGCACTCGCCAGGCTATTTTGAAAAATTGCCGACCAATCTCCGTTCAGGAATATTCAACCTGTGCCTTTCCGGGCACACCCATGGTGGTCAGATCACTCTTTTTGGGTTGCCCATATGGAGGCCCCCGGGCAGCGGTCCTTTTGCTTCGGGGTGGTATGAGACGACGGCCTGCAAACTCTACGTCTCGAAGGGACTCGGGACGTCACTTCTACCAGTCAGATTTGGGGCGCGTCCAGAGATCGCTGTGTTTGATCTTTGATCTGCGATTAAGAAGGGATTAAATATGACCATGGCCAATATCACCGTCGTCAAGGGCAACATCGTCAGGAAGACCGACTGCGACGGCGTCGTCAATTCGGCAAATCCGAACCTGCGAGCAGGTAGTGGAGTCTGTGGCGCAATTTACGCAGCAGCAGGGCCCCGTCTCGAACCCTACAGCTCGCAGTTCGCGCCTCTTCAAATAGGCGAAGCGTTGGCAACACCTGCTTTTGATATGGATTGTCGCTACATCATCCACACCCGAGGCCCCAAGTATTACGAGGATGCCGACCCTCCCGGTAGCCTCGAGAAAGCCATGCGCAACACCATCGCTTTGGCTGATGAAAATGGCTTAACCCGATTAGCTGTTCCTGCGATTTCGATGGGTGTGTACGGCTACCCAGCGGAGGAGGCCATTCCAATCCTGGTGCGTGTTGCATCCCAAATGGCAGGGGTGCTTCAGAACCTACTGGAAATTCGTTTCGTGGTGGTGAGCGATGAACTCTTGCACCTGTTCCGTCGGTCGATTGAACAGCATGTCACATCCGCCGATGAATGCACCCCGCAGGCGCTCGTACCCCTGAGAGTTTCAAGAGTTAAGGAGTCAGAGGTTCGCGACAAGCTGGAGCAGTTTCATATTTTGACTTATGCCGAGGACGGATTCTCACCACTGGATATTCACGCACGACGACTCGGTATCGATCGCGAGCTTGTGAAGGCATTTGTGAGTGAAGTCAACGATCGATCCGCAGTTGGCTCGCTTCATCCGAAGGCGCCCGTCAGTGCTGTGCCGCGTGAACTGGTCCGCGACCGGCAGGACGTAGATGCGCTGGCTGCAAGCATTGGGGAGCTCCTGCGTGTCAATCGTGAAACGATCAAAGCCAGACGTTTGGCCTTCGATTTTCGTACGCCGTCGGTACCTGAGTTCACAGTTGCTGCGTTGAATTCTGCGATGCGTGCGCAGGAGTCTGGCTTGGAAGAAATTCTGATATTGGAAATGTGATGTTTGGTATCAATTTGTGGGGAGTAACGGATGGCAAAGCCTGTTGAAATCGGTTCCCGGAGCTTCCGGACCCAGAAAAGCGCTCTTGATCACTACAAGGAAATCCTGCATCGGTATCGGGACGGGGAGCGTGTCGCCGACCCGAGCGATCACGCCGACCTCGTGTCGCTCATCGAGCGGTATGACCCGATTCTTGAAGATGTCGGTGAGCCGGCGAAGGGGTGCGGGCAGATCGGCCACTTCGAGCGGCGCTTGAATACCGGGACGGGCTGGAGCAACTCAGGCTTCTGGGTGGTGCGCCAAGATGGGACTGCCACGGACTTTTCGTACATTTGGGCCGTCAAAGGCCTTGCGGGGGACCGGTCGAAGGACTTCTATGGTGCGTGCCGTGAGGCAGTCGCACTCGACCTGGTCCTAGCTAAGAAGGGTGCCTTTGCAGAGTATGGGGATGACCAAGGGCGGGTTGAGTGTGAACTGACCGGCGTGCTGGTCACCATCGATGACGCACACCTGGACCACGCTTGGCCGTACTTTTCACACTTGGTGAGTGGCTTTCGGGCTGCCAGGGGCTGGTCCAGAGACATCCCGGATGGTGTCGTGTCGGCTCCGGCGGATGGCCAGACGACGGCCACGTTCATCGATACCTCGGTGGCCGATGCCTTCCGGGCGTACCACCACGACCAGGCAATCCTCCGGATACTTTCTCGGACAGCGAACCTGCAGACCGCCAGCCAGGCTCGACGGCCACGAGTCGCGCGTCCCGTCCGTGTTCCGGATCGATACAACGTACCATTAGATCTCGGACGCAGATGAAGGGTCGGAGTTCTATCGCCCAAGAGGCTGAAATCGAGGTCGCACATGCATAAACCGTTTGGACAAATCCCCTGGCCCAACCCCGTTGCTGCATCCAACGTTGCTGACGCGGCGCGCCATGTTGAAAGCTCGCTGGATGACGACCCCGATCCCGATGTCCACCCTGGCTCCGATCGGTTCCCCCGGCCGGGATTAGATATCCCGAGCGCCGATGACTCTCAAGAGGTGGTTGATGAAGTCGACCCCGCGTCTCTACCGGTTAGTCAGGGACAAGACGAGGAAAGTCATGAAGGCGCTGCCGGCGGAGTCGTCGAGGGGGGCGTCGAGTACTTGGCCTTTTACAAGTCTTTCCGGGATGTCATGAGGGCTCCGGCGCGCAAACGGTGGGGCATTTTCTTCATCAAGAAGCGCTGTTTTGCTTTGGCCACCGACATGAGCTTCAGCACCGGGGAGTCATTCGCCGATTGCCTAGACGCCCTGGCGGCATTTCTGTACACGCACGAGCTGTATCACTACCGGTTCGATGCCCACTGCCTTCAGATGGAAGCAACCGGCGGGTTACCGGTGTACAGGCCATACCGTAGGCTGGTCGCGAAACGGCCGATCAACGAATGGCATGAGGAGTCGATCGCCAATTTCTACGGCCTGAAAGCGGTTCAGCCGAGCCCCAGATTTCCCTACCCTCAGCCCGTATACGACTACTTGTGGGACCTGGTGGCTAACAGCCCGGGCGCATACGCCGGAGGCATAGACAAGCAGCAGAGGTCCCGAAAGGAACACATGGTTCAGCAGGCCAGCGCAGCGTTTGGGAACGCTGGTCCGACCGTTTGGCAGGATCTGGTCAAGTCGACCATTCGCACCGGAATGGGCCTCTCAAAGCCACGCGAATCCACACTGAGCTCCTACTTGCACCTGGACAATTGCCCGGTTTACTGGATCGACTGGGTCAAAGGTGGAAAGAGTGTTTTGGTGCCATACGCGGCGTCCGTTGCTGAGATCAACAACGATTTCATCAGGCGGTATCTAGCAGGGGTTCAGGACCACCACAGCGATCACAGCTACTACCGGATCGACAACGGGGAGAAGGTTAAGCTGCCAAATCCGCACCGCGCTGATCTGACCAATCGCGAGTTCCACAACATCATCGGCAAGGCCGGGATGACCAGCCCTCAGTTCTACAAAGAGAGGGATCGAACGTCTGTTTGGCGAAAAGGTGTCCCTCGCAGCCCGGTGCTGCCGCCGCGTTTTCCATCGAAGGGTGGAGCGAGTTAGAGGCGTTTGGGTCTAGATGAATGCATGTCGGGGCATGGTGGGAACAGCGCGGGGAACGGAATCCTTACTCCATGTCGCGCGGAATCCCTCCCGCCTTCGCCCTGTGGTGCAGGCCTGCGGGAGGACCGTCCGCTCCAGTGCTATACTCCACCACCACCATCAATTGGATCGACGCCCAACCCTTCCCGGTTGGGCGTTTTCACGTTCGTTGTTTTCACGTCCAATTTCACGTCCCCACGCGCAACGCGCGGTTCGCGCGCATTCTGCCTGTCCCGGGAAGTGCTGAGAATGGGTGCCCGTGGTGACGGGCTCTGCCGGTCCCGGTTTCATTCGCCATGTTCAGCCGGCCAGCAGGATGGGCTCGCGGAATCAATTGGCTGCGTGCCATGAAATGAGCGAGTGGCAGACCCGGCGCGCCATTTCCAATGCAGTTCGGAGAGACAGTCTGCCTGCTCGATCAGGAAGTGGCGGTCGAGCTGCAACACCGTGATCTGTCGGGCCTTGCCGCCAAAGTGCGCGCGTTGCGCACCCGTCGGCAGGTGACGCAGCTTTCGCCGGTTGCCTGGTTGCCGCTTGTCGTCTGTCGAACAGGCATGCCAGGCGAGGAAGATTCACCGCCTGACGATGTAGGGCGACGCGCTCTGCTGCCGTCCGACTTTCAGAACCTCTTCCGTGCTACTTCGGCTTTCCGGGGGCAGGACATTGGGGGCGAAAAAAAACGGGCGCCTGAGCGCCCGTTTCTCTGATTTGCCAATTGGCTCAGAAGGTGTGACGGATACCGGCGGTAAACGTGTGGTTCTTGCGGTCGACCGCGCCGATGGTGCCGGTCAGGCCAGCCGGAGCGGCGCCAACGGTGTCGTCGCCGTTCTTGGTGTAAACGTAACCGGTGTACAGCGTCGTGCGCTTCGACAGGCCGTGCGAGAAGGCCACAGCGGCAGCCTTGGACTTGCCGTTCAACTGGAGGCCCTTGTTGCCTTGGTCGAAGTCAAGTTCGGCGTAGCCCAGGTGAATGGCGCTCGACGACATGACCGGGATCACCGCGCCAACCGACCACGTGCTGTTGTCGTTGTTGGTGAAGGTGTTCTTGTCGTTCTGGTCCTGGTAGCTGGCCATCAGCTTGGCGAACTTGAGGTCGAGCGTGGCGCCGACATACCATTCGTTGATGTCCTTGCCGTTGGCAGCGACGACGTTCTGGCGTACTTGATAGACACCGTCGATGTTGAACATGCCGGCCGAGAAGTTGGCGCCGACGCCCCAACGACCGTTGTCGCTGGTGCTGACGAAGCGGTCGTTACCCGCGTTTTCGCCAAAGCCATAGATCGCCTTGCCGGTGAAGCCGCCCCAGTTCGGGGTGGTGTAGGTCACGGCGTTGTTCCAGCGTGCGTTGCTGTTCGGCGTGATCGTGTTGTTGCCGGCGGTCGAGGTGGTCAGGAACGATTGCGGAGCAAATGCGGCGCCGCCGAAGGCGTCGTTTCTCGCGGTGGCGTCATAGCCGGGAGCATACTGACGGCCGAGGGCGACCGTACCCAGCGCGTTGCTGGACAGACCGACGAACTGCTGGCGGGCCAGCGCGGTGCCGACGCCCGCGTTGCTGTCGATGCTCAGGCCGTATTCAAGCTGGAAGATGGCTTTCAGGCCGTTACCCAGCGCTTCTTCACCCTTGAAACCGAGACGCGAACCGCTCAGCAGGCCGGATTCGATGCCGCTGAACTTGTTGGTGCCACCGCCGACGACATTGGCCTTGCCCCAGCTATAGACATAGCCCGCGTCGGCAATGCCATACATCGTGACATTGGTCTGAGCAAAAGCAGCGCCGGAAGCTACGCTGGCGACTGCCAGTGCGATGAGTTTCTTTTGCATTGTGAATCTCCTCTAGGTTTGAGATCGATGAAGCCACCTGCCGCTCCACCAAACTGGACCTCTCGAAAAGACGAGAAGTTGGGCGGATTCTGGCAAAGGCGCCAGATTGCAGCAAGTTCCCTGATCGCTTTCGCTGGTGGTGGCGCAGCGATTGTTGGTTTTCTGCAACAGGCCCGTCGAACTCAGGCGAAGAGTTCCGCCAGGGCTTTGCCGGGCTCGTCGGCGCGCATGAAGGCCTCGCCGACGAGAAAGGCGTTGACCCCATGGCCGCGCAGCAAGCTGACGTCGGCGGCGGCAAGGATGCCGCTTTCGGCGACGACGATCCGCTCGGCCGGAACGTCGACCGAGAGCGCGAGCGTCGTCTGCAGGCTGACCTCGAAGCTGCGCAGGTTGCGGTTGTTGATGCCGATCAGCGGTGTCGCCAGGGCGAGAGCGAGCTCGAGTTCGCTCCGGTCATGCACCTCAACGAGTACCGACATGCCGTAGGCCTCGGCAATCTGCTCGAAATGGCGCATCGTCGGCAGGTCGAGTGCGGCGACGATGAGCAGAATGGCGTCGGCGCCCATCGCGCGCGCTTCGTGGACCTGATACTCGTCGATGAGAAAGTCCTTGCGCAGCACGGGCAGCGTGCAAGCGGCCCGGGCGAGCTGCAGCGCTGCTGGCGAACCCTGGAAGAACTGCCTGTCGGTGAGCACGGAGAGGCACGCGGCGCCGTGCTCCTGGTAGTCGGCAGCGATCGCCGCCGGTTGGAAATCGGCACGCAGGATTCCCTTCGACGGGCTGGCCCGCTTGATTTCGGCGATCACCGCCGGCTGGCCGGCGGCGATCCGTCGGCGCAAGGCGCCGGCGAAATCACGCGGCCGGTCCTGTGCTTGCGCCGCGGCACACACCTCGGCGAGGCTGATCGTGGCGACGCTGGCGGCCAGCTCGTCGCGTTTGACGGCAAGAATACGTTGCAGGATGTCGCTCATGGGTGACTCGCGGCTCGGCGGCCGGCAGCCGCACGGGTGTGCTCGGGGTGGGTTGCCTGGTACGCCTGGTTCAGGCGGCGAAGCGTCGCGAGAAAGCGACGAACGCGTCGACCTTCGCCCGCGCGGCACCGCTGGCGATCGCTTCGAACGCCGCGTCTACGCCATCGGCCAGCGAAGGTGCCAGGCCGCCGACGTAGATGCTCGCTCCCGCGTTCAGGGCGACGATGTCGCGCGCAGCTCCGGCGCGGTTTTCCAGCGCAGCCAGCAGCATCGCTTTCGATTCTTCGACGGTCGCCGCGCGCAGCACGCGCGGGTCATGTACAGGCAGATTGAACTGCTCGGGATGAATCGAGTACTCGTCGACGCGCCCGTTCTTCAATTCGCCGACCAGCGTCTCACCAGAGATCGAGATCTCGTCGAGTCCTTCGCGGCCGAACAGGGTCAGCGCGTGCGTGCTGCCCAGTCGCTGCAGGACGCGCACCTGGATGCCGACGAGGTCGGGATGGAAGACGCCGAGCACCTGCCTGCCGGCGCCGGCCGGGTTGGTCAGCGGGCCGAGGATGTTGAACAGGGTGCGCACGCCGAGCTCGCGGCGGACCGGTGCTGCGTGCTTCATTGCGCTGTGGTGGTTCGGCGCGAACATGAAGCCGACGCCGACCTCGTCGACGCTTTGCGCGACTTGCTGCGGTGTCAGATTGATGTTGGCGCCGAGCGCTTCGAGGACGTCGGCGCTGCCCGATTGCGAGGAAACCGATCGCCCGCCGTGCTTGGCGACGCGTACTCCGGCGGCCGCGCCAACGAACATCGCGGCGGTCGAAATATTGAAGGTCTGCGCGCCGTCGCCGCCGGTGCCGCAGGTATCGACGAGGTGCGTGCGGTCGCCGACCTCGACCTTGGTCGACAGTTCGCGCATCACCTGAGCTGCGGCCGAAATCTCGCCTATCGTTTCTTTCTTGACGCGCAGCCCGACAATGATGGCGGCGATCATCAGCGGACTGACTTCGCCACCCATGATCTGGCGCATCAGCGCGACCATTTCGTCGTGGAAGATTTCGCGGTGTTCGATGACCCGCGTCAGCGCGTCCTGTGGTTTCATCTCTGGTGTTCCTCGAGAAAGTTGGCGAGCAACTGGTGACCGTTTTCGGTCAGGATCGACTCGGGATGGAACTGCACGCCCTCGACGGCCAGCGTCCGATGCCGCAAGCCCATGATCTCGCCATCGTCGGTCCAGGCGGTGATCTCCAGGCAGTCCGGCAAGGAAGAACGCTCGACGGCGAGCGAATGATAGCGCGTGCAGCGCAGCGGGTCAGGCTGCCCGCGAAACACTCCCTGCCCGGTGTGGTGTACTGGCGATACCTTGCCGTGCATCAGCCGACGGGCGTGTACGACGCGACCGCCGAAAGCCTCGCCGATCGCCTGGTGGCCGAGACAGACGCCGAGCAGCGGAAGCTTGCCGGCAAATTCCCGTATCGCCGCGAGCGAGATTCCTGCCTGGCCTGGCGAGCACGGACCCGGCGAAATGACCAGATACGCGGGATCGAGGCGGGCAATTCCGGCCAGGCTGATCGCATCGTTGCGAAATACCCTGACCTCTTGCCCGAGTGCGCCGAAGTACTGAACGAGGTTGTAGGTGAATGAGTCGTAGTTGTCGATCATCAGCAGCATGGCGCGGCTATCCTCTTGTTGCATAGGGCTGCGCCTCCAGATGATCGGGCTCGCTACGCGCTCGGACACCCGCTCTTCTTCTGCTATCCCGGCGCAGATGGTCTGGAACTGTACGCACGAAAGCTGCTATTGTCTCCCATATCGGCCGCGACTCAAACCTGGATCAACGTTGCTCGGTCGCGCCGCGAGCCGCAAGCAGCGTTCGCTCGGCGTGCTCACGTGCGTCCAAGCCAGGCGAGGATCGGTGACTGGCGACTAAAGTTCAGGCGCTGTGCGCCGTTAGTGAATTGGGTGGAACAGAAGCGCTTTTAGCGACAATGGCTTGGGCGCGCGTCCCGGTGTTGATCCGGAAAAGGGAGGCCACGAACCCCAGGCCGATGCCCTTGATTGCCATGAGCGCGCGATGACCAATCACCACTCTCGGGCATTGCTCTGGCAAGGGCGTGCCGGCGTTTGACGCGCAAGTGGGTTGTGGACACGACCACGACTTTGCCGCATGAATGACAGGGGTTTCCTTCGCAAATGATCGTTGGGTATCACAAGTCGAGCGGATGCAGACGCATTGACTCCTTTTTCGTGTCTGGTGAGATGAGCCTGTCGCAGATGGAGGCTGACCGATGAAGCAACAGCTCAGGAAGAATGGGCGGAGCGAGAAGACCGCCGAGGGTCGGCGGCCAAAACGTACGGCGGCTGCGGCGCAATCGTCACCGGCGGTGGCCATCGTCGGCATGGCTTTCCGTTTTCCTGGCGACCTCGGCGACGAGGTCAGCTTCTGGAATGCCCTGCGGGAAGGGCGCGATCTCGTCACGCGCGTTCCCGCCGAGCGCTGGGCGGTCGATGAGCTGGAGCATGGCAAGCGCTCGGAGCCTGGGCGCAGCATCAGCTTTTCCGCCGGCGTCCTGTCGCGCATCGACGAGTTCGACGCCGGTTTCTTCGGCATCTCGCCGCGCGAGGCGGCCTGGCTCGATCCGCAACAGCGCCTGCTCCTTGAACTCACCTGGGAAGCGATGGAAAACGCCGGTCTTCCGCCTTCGTCGATGGCCGGTTCCGACTGTGCGGTCTATGTCGGCATCTCCGGGCTCGACTACGGCGCGTACGGGCTGAACGATCTGGCGAGCACGACCGCGCACTCGATGACCGGCAACACGCTGAGCCTCGCTGCCAATCGCCTTTCCTACGTCTTCGACCTGCATGGGCCGTCGCTCGCCGTCGACACCGCCTGCTCGTCGTCGCTGGTCGCCTTGCACCACGCGTGTACCAGTCTGCGCACTGGCGAAGCGAGCAGCGCTCTCGTCTGCGGCGTCAGCCTGCTCTTGCACCCCTATCCGTTCATCGGCTTCACCAAGGCGTCGATGCTTTCCGCCGACGGGCGCTGCAAGGTTTTCGACGCGGCGGGCGATGGCTACGTGCGTTCGGAGGGCGGCGCCGTCGTTCTGCTCAAGCCGCTCGACAAGGCGCTGGCCGACGGCGACGAGATCCATGCCGTGATCCTCGCCAGCGGGGTGAATACCGACGGCGCGCGCAAGACGGGAATTACCATTCCGAGCAGCCAAGGGCAGGCCGAGCTGATGCGCGCGGTGCTCGCGCGCAGCGGCCGCACTCCCGACGAGGTCGATTTCGTCGAGGCGCACGGCACGGGTACGGCGGTCGGCGACCCGATTGAAACTGCCGCGATCGGTGCGGTCTATGGCCAGGGGCGCAGCCAGGCGCTGCCCATCGGGTCGGTCAAGGCCAACCTTGGCCATCTGGAACCCGCTTCCGGTCTGGCCGGGCTGATCAAGTCGGTCCTCGTACTGAAGAACCGGGCGCTGCCACCGGCGTTGCACTTGCGCACGCCCAATCCGCATATCGATTTCGCGCGCCTGAATCTCGAACTGGTCACCGAATACCGCGCCTTGCGCAGCGCCAATGGCAGGCCTTTGCTCGGTGCCGTCAGCTCTTTCGGTTTTGGCGGCGCGAACGCGCATGTCCTGCTGCAGGAATTCCGGCCGTTGCCCGCGGCGGATCGGCTGGCCGACGAAACCGCCCTGCCGCCACTCTTTCTCTCGGCGCGCAGCGATGCGGCCTTGCGCGCCATGGCCGGTCGCTATGCGCCGTTGTTGCACGCCAGTTCAGCCGCCGACTACTATGACCTCGCGTATGGCGTGGCGCATCGGCGCGAGCGCATGGAAAAGCGCCTCGCGCTGCATGCCGATTCGCCGGCCGCCGCCGCCGCTCTGCTCGAGCGTTATGCGCAGGGCGAATCGCCGCCGGGCGTGGTCGTCGAGGATGCCCTGCCGGCGAGCGGCGGGGTGGCTTTCATCTATTCGGGCAATGGCGCCCAGTGGGCCGGCATGGGCCGTGCACTGCTCGCCGAATCGCCGCGCTTTGCCGAGATCCTGGCGGATATGGCCAAGGCCATGGACGCCGCGACGGGTTTCTCGCTACTCGCCGAGCTGGACGCCGCTGACCCGGTCAGACTTGAGGATACGAGCGTTGCGCAGCCGCTGCTCTTCGCGCTCCAGGTCGGCGTGACGACCCTGTTGCGTGAACTGGGGGTGCACCCGGTCGCCGTTGCCGGGCACAGCGTGGGCGAAATCGCGGCCGCCTGGGCAGCCGGTGCGCTTGACCTCGCCCAGGCCATCCGCGTCATCTGCGCGCGCAGCCAGGCGCAGGCGACGACGCGGGGCAGCGGGCGGATGGCCGCCGTCGGCCTGTCGGCCAGCGCCATTGACGAGGTGATGCGCGAGCTGGGGGAAGATCTCGATGTCGAACTGGCCGGGATCAACAGTCCGGGCAACGTGACGCTGGCCGGCAGTCTGCCCGGCCTGCTGCGCGTCCAGGAGCGGGTCGAGCGGCGCGGCGCATTCTTCCGCCTGCTCGATCTCGACTATGCCTTTCACAGCCGGCGGATGGATTCCACTGCTGCGAACCTGCTCGCACGGCTGGCCGGATTTCGCCCGGCGGCGACGCGCGCGGCGCTCTTTGTGTCCACCGTGAGCGGCGAGGTGCAGGACGCCGGCACACTCGGTGCCGGCTACTGGTGGCGCAACGTGCGCGAACCGGTGCGTTTTGCCGATGCGATCGGCAAACTGGCCGAACTGGGTTGCCGCGTGTTCGTCGAGATCGGCCCGCATGCCATCCTGCAACGCTACATCGGCGAGAGTCTGCGTGCCGCCGGCATCCGGGGGCGAGTCTTGCCCAGCCTGCGGCGCACCGACGACGGCGTCGACGCGATCGGCGAGACCGCCTTGCGCGCACACCTGCTGCTTGAGCCGGCGCAACTGCAAGCCTGCTTTCCCCACCCGGCGCGGCGCGTACGTCTGCCCAACTACCCCTGGCAGCGCGAACGCCATTGGCATCCGACGACGAACGAGGGGGCGCCGCCGAGCGAAAGGCGGCGTGTGCATCCGCTGCTTGGCTGGCGTCTGCACGACGCCGAAGCGGCCTGGGAGAACACGCTCGATCCGCTCGTCGTTCCCTGGCTGGCCGAGCACCAGGTCGGAGGGGCGGTGGTCTATCCGGGCGCTGCCTATGTCGAGATGGGGCTGGCCGCTGCCCGCGAGTTGATCGGCGGTGAACACCTGATCGTCGAAGGGCTCGACATCGTTGCCCCGCTGGTCTTCGCCGGCGAACACGGCCGCAGCTTGCGGCTGGTGGTCAATCCGCGCGATGGCGGATTTCAGATCAGAAGCCGGCAGCGCCTGAGCAGCGACGAATGGACCCTGCACGCTGCAGGTCGTCTGCTCGCCTCGTCCGGGCGGCTCCCGGCGCTCGGCATCGAGCCGCCAGGCGGGCTGACGCGCCAGGTCGACCGCCAGACGCACTATCGCCTGGCGGCGAAACTCGGCCTGGACTACGGTCCCCTCTTCCAGGGTCTGCGCACCGCCCGCATCGGCGGCGGCGAGCAAGCCGCCGAGCTCGAAGCGGACCTGGATCCGATGCCTGTACCTGGCCGCGACGACTACCTTCTGCATCCGGCGCTGCTCGATCTGTGCTTCCAGTCTCTGGTTGACTTCTTCGCGCCCGAGATCGAGGCCGGGCAGGCCATGGCTCTGCTGCCGGTCAAGTGCGGGCGAATCGACTTCTGCCTGGCCGGGACGGCCACGCGTTTGCGCGCGCGTCTGCGTCGGCAGGGCGCCCGCTCGTTCATCGCGGATTTCGCCCTGCTCGACGATCAGGAGCGGCTGCTGGCGCGCGCCAGCGCTTGTCGCTTCCGTGCCGTGCGGCTCACGCAAGGCGAGCGCCCGGGACTCGCCAACTGGCGCATCGTGCCCTGGCTGCGGCCGCATCCGGTGGATGGCCTGGTCAGCGAAATGCCACCCGTGGCCGAGCTCGCCGGGCAAGCGCGCACCGCGCTGGCGGCAGAAAAGGCCGCGCGCCAGACCTGGTTCAAGGAAACGCTGCCCTTGATCGAGGCATTGACGCTGTCTTTCGCCGTGCAGGCCTTTCAGGAACTGGCGGCGCACCACCCGGCGGGCGGCGGGCAGTGCCGGGCCACGCCGCTTGGTCGCTGGCTGACCGACCTGATGAGCCGCGAGGGGCTGCTTCGCCAGGACGGCGAGCAATGGTCGGTGGCCACCGACACCGGTCTCCCGTCGGCCGACGGGCTCTGGCAGACGCTGCTGCGCGATTCGCCGGCGTGCCTGCCACAACTGACGCTGCTCGGGCGCGTCGGGCGGCAGTTGCCGGCTTTGCTCACTGGCGCAATCGATGGTCGCGAGTGGCTCGACGAGTTGCATCATTCACCGATCGCCGAAGTGCTCTACGACGACGACCCGGCGTACCGCGGACTGCGTCTCGCGCTTGACGGAATCCTGCACCACCTGATCGGCAACTGGCCCAGCTCGCGCCGCCTGCGGGTGCTCGAAATCGCCGCCGGCGCGAGCAGCCTGCCGCGAACGCTGCTCGCTTCGCTCGCCGCCGACCGCTTCGACTACGTGCTGGCTTTGCCGACGGAAGCTGCTCTGGCGCGCCAGCAGGGCGAGTACCAGGAGCATCCGGGCATCGTCGTGACGACCATCGCGGCCGACTGGCAACTGCCTGGCGATCAGCGGCTGCCGGAGGTCTTCGATCTGGTCATCCTGCGTCACACGCTGCATCGCACGCGCGGCCCGCATGCCGCTCTGGCGCAGACGCGGCGCTGGCTGGCGGCCGGCGGCATCGTGCTGATCGCCGAGCGCCATGCCGATTGGAGCGCCGATTTCATCGCCGGAATCGATCCCGGCTGGTGGCACGAAGACGAGGCGACGAGCCAGCCGCTTTCCTCGCTGCTGCCCCCGGAAACCTGGCAGCAGGCTCTGCTCGACGAGGGTTTCGCGGATTGTGAGCCGTTCCTCGAACCGGCTGCCGAGGGCTTGGGCGAAGGCGCCTACCTGCTGCTCGCGCGGCGTCCGGCGGGTGATCTCGCCGCCTTGCCGACGCCGGCCGCGGCTGACTGGCTGCTGCTTGCCGACCGGGCGTCGGCGCGCCTTGCCGGCCCACTTGCGGCGCGCCTCGAATCGTGCGGACAACGAGTAAGCATCGCCAGCGATCAGGCGCCGAACGTGCTTCCCGGGCACCTGGTCTGCCTGCTCGGCTGGGACGATCCACCTGAGCGCGCGGAAGCGACCATCGCCCGCTTGCTGACCCAGGTACAGGCGCTTGCCGCGCAGCCCGGCAAGCCGCCGCGTCTGTCGATCCTTACCCGCGGCGGCGCGCTCGCCAGCGGCCTGCCCGACACCTGCCCGCCTAGTCCGGCGCAAGCCGCGCTGTGGGGCTTCGGGCGCGTCGTCATGAACGAATACCCGCAGCTTGGCTGCACGCTGCTCGACCTGGCGTGCGACCCGGGCGCGCCGGACCTGCCGGCGCGGCTGGAGAACGAACTGCTGCGCCCGGACGGTACCGGCGAAATCATTCTTTCCAGCGCCGCGCGCCATTGCCTGATGCTGCAGGAAGACAGCGCCTCGCCGCTCGTCCAGGTCCCGCCCGCGAAGCGTTTCCGGCTCGATTTCCATACGCCCGGGCAGTTGCGCAATCTGGTCTGGCTGCCCGACTGCGAACGTCCCCTGCGCGATGACGAAATCGAGGTCTGCACGCATGCGGTTGGCCTCAATTTTCGCGACCTGATGTATCTGATGGGGCTTTTGCCCGAGGAAGCGGTCGACAATGGCTTTGCCGGGGCCAGTCTCGGTCTGGAATTCTCCGGCGTGGTCAGCCGCGTCGGCGCCCGGGTAACCGATCGCCTGCCCGGCGATGCCATCCTGGGTTTCGCTGCGTCGTGCTTTTCCAGCCATGTCGTGACGCGCGCCGATGCCGTCGCGCTGATGCCGGAAGAGTGGTCTTTCGAGGCCGCCGCCAGCGTGCCGACGGTGTTCTTCACCGTCTATTACGCGCTCAAGCACCTGGGCGACCTGCAGCCGGGCGAACGCCTGCTGATTCATGGCGCCGCCGGCGGGGTCGGCATTGCTGCTCTGCAGCTGGCGCGTCATCTCGGCGCGGAGATCTACGCTACCGCCGGGAGCGAAGAAAAGCGCGACTTCGTCAGGCTGCTCGGCGCCGATCGGGTATTCGATTCGCGCAGCCTGTCCTTCGCTGACGACGTTCTGGCGGCGACCGGCGGTGAAGGCGTCGATCTCGTCCTCAACTCACTCGCCGGCGAAGCGATGCGGCGCAGCCTTGACGTGCTCAGGCCGTTCGGCCGTTTTCTCGAACTGGGCAAGCGCGACTTCTTCGAGAACACGCCCCTTGGCCTGCGCCCGTTCAGGAACAACATCAGCTACTTCGGTATCGACGCCGACCAGTTGCTGATCGGCCGGCCGAAACTCGCAGCGCGCCTGTTCCGCGAACTGATGGCGCTCTTTCGCGAGGAGGCGCTGGCACCGCTGCCTTACCGCTGTTTCACCGCCGAGCGGATCGTCGACGCTTTCCGCAGCATGCAGCAGGCGCGCCATATCGGCAAGATCGTCGTCTCGCTGGCCGATGCGCAGCCGCCGGTCGAACAGCCGGCGCGTGCCGAGCCGGCGCTCAGCTTCGCGCGCGACAGCACCTGGATCATCAGCGGCGGTCTCTCCGGCTTCGGTCTGGAATCGGCGCGCTGGCTCGCCGAGCGCGGCGTCGGCAATCTCGTGCTGGCCGGCCGGCGCGGCCTGAAGACCCCCGGTGCGAAGCAGATCGTCGATGACTTCGCCGCGCTGGGCGTCAGGGTGCTCGCGCAGGCTTGCGACATCAGCGCAGCCAATGCGGTGCGCACGCTGGTCGAGCGCGTGCAGACCAGCATGCCGCCGCTGAAGGGAATCCTGCACGCGGCAACGACCTACGATGACCGCCTGCTCGCCACGCTCGATGCCAGCAGCGTCGCCAGCGTGCTCGCGGCCAAACTGCTCGGTGCCTGGAATCTGCACCAGGCGACGCTGGACATCCCGCTCGAACACTTTGTCATCTACTCGTCGGTCACCAGCGCGATCGGCAACCCGGGGCAAGCCAACTATGTCGCGGCCAATGCCGGCGTCGAAGGATTGAGTGCTCTGCGCCGCTACCTGGGTCTGCCTGCCACCTGCATTGCCTGGGGGCCGATCGCCGACGCCGGCTACCTGGCGCGCAACGCAGCGATCAGGGACAGCCTGGAACAGCGGCTTGGCCGACCGCCGAGCAGCGCGGCCGAGGCGCTTGCCCAACTCGAGCGCGCACTGGGCGAAGACGCCGGGTTGCTCACGCCAGCGAACTTCGACTGGAACGTGCTTGCCCGGCTGCTGCCGGCGGCTGCCGGAACGCGTTTCGAACTTCTCGAGCGCCGGCGCAGCGAGCAGCCGCAAGCCGGCGAGTCGCTCGACCTGCGCGCGCTGATCGCCGGAAAGACGCCGGCCGAGATCGCCGGCATCGTTCGTCAACTGGTCGTCCAGGAGGTCGCGCAGGTGCTCTGCATCAGCCCGGAGCGGATCGACGCCAATCGACCGCTGAACGATCTGGGGATGGATTCGCTGATGGCCGTCGAACTCGCGCTCGGCCTCGAGCAGCGCTGCGGGATTCGCCTGCCGACGATGATGCTGAGCGATTCGCCGACGGCCGAGCATGTCGCGGCGCGGATCGTCGACAAGCTGAGCGGCGAGGGCGCTACGGCGGACGAAACGCAGCCGGCGGCGGTCGTCGCCGGGCTCGCCGGCCAACACGGCGAAGGCGCGACGGCGGCCGAGATCGTTGCCGTCAGCGATGACGTGCGCAGACTTGCGCGAACAGGAACGAGGTTGACCGCATGAGCAAGCCCAGTCTCACCCAGAGAACCAAGAGCCAGCTGATCGACCGCATTCTCGGCCGGAAAGCCGGTTCCGGCGGCCTGGTGATCGCCATGCCGCAGGCACGCAAGACGGCGCATCCGTCGATTCCGGAAGCCTTCACGCGCTTCGACCGTCACCCCGGCTACGAAAGAATGCTGGTGCCGAAGGCGGTCGCCGAACGCCGCGGCCTGGTCAATCCGTTTTTCCGCGTGCACGACGGCGTCGCCGGCGCAACGACGCGCATCGACGGGCGCGAGTACCTCAACTTCTCGAACTACAACTACCTGGGGCTGGCCGGGCATCCGGCGGTCAATCGCGCGGCAAAGGATGCAATCGACCGCTACGGAACGTCGGCCGCGGCCAGTCGGCTGGTCGCCGGCGAGCGCGCGGTGCAGCGCGAGCTGGAGGAGGCGCTGGCCAAACTGTACGAAGTCGAGGACTGCATCGTCTTCGTCAGCGGCCACGCGACCAACGTGAGCACCATCGGCTACCTGTTCGGGCCGAAGGATCTGGTGATTCACGACAGCCTGATCCACAACAGCGTGCTCGACGGAATCCGGCTTTCCGGCGCCGCCCGGCGCTCGTTTCCGCACAACGACACGGCTTCGCTCGATCAGATCCTGGCCGAGATTCGCAGCCAGTTCGAGCGCGTCCTGGTCGTTGTCGAAGGCGTCTACAGCATGGACGGCGACGTTCCCGATCTGCCGGCGCTGATCGACATCAAGCGTCGGCACAAGGCTTTCCTGATGGTCGACGAAGCGCACTCGCTGGGCGTTCTCGGACAGACCGGGCGCGGCATCCGCGAGCACTTCGGCGTTGCCGGCAGCGCGGTCGACATCTGGATGGGTACGCTGAGCAAGACGCTTGCCGGCTGCGGTGGTTTCATCGCCGGCGAGCGGGCGTTGGTCGAGCACCTCAAGTACGCGGCGCCGGGCTTCGTCTACAGCGTCGGCATGTCGCCGCCGCTCGCCGCCGCTGCGCTGGAAGCGCTGCGCCTCATGCTGCGCGAACCCGAGCGCGTCGAGCGCTTGCGCGCGCGTACCGGGCAATTTCTCGGTCTGCTGCAGTCCCTGGCGATCAACACCGGCTTTGCGCAGGGGCATGCCGTCGTTCCGGTCATCGTCGGCAGCTCGCTGAAGGCGGCGACGCTGTCCAACCAGTTCTTCGAAGCCGGCATCAACGTGCAGCCGATCATCTATCCAGCGGTCGAAGAGAAGGCAGCGCGCTTGCGATTCTTCCTGTCGGCCATGCACAGCGAACAGCAGATACGGTTCGCTTTCGAGGTCACCCGGAGGTTGATGGAAAAGTGATCACGCTGTCCACCAGGAAAGTACCCATGGCGCGGTCTGAGCACCCGTGTGGCGTCGGCATTCGTCACGCCGGCCTGGGCGCTGCGGCGCTCATCCTCTCCGCCTGCGCGACCGCTCCCGACTGGATTTCGGCCAGCGGCGCCAGCCGCGAGCAGGTGCAGCAGGTGCAGCAGGAGCGCGTCGGCGGCCGCATCGAAGGCATCGAGCTGATCGACGTCGACGACGCGCTGGCGAGAAAACTGTCAGCGAGCAAACGGCTGGGCGAGTTTTCCGACTTCTTCCCGGCGGCATCGTCGAACAACTATCTGATCGGACCGGGCGACATCATCGAGGTCTCTGTCTGGGAGGCGCCACCCGCCATGTTGTTCGGTGCGGTTGTCATCGAAGCCAAAAGCGGACCGACGACGACGCGCGTCGTCACCTTCCCCGAACAGATGGTCACTCCGGCGGGGACGATCACCATGCCGTTTGCCGGGCGCGTTCCGGTCAAGGGGCGGGCGACGCAGGAGATCGAGGACGACATCGTCCGGCGTCTGCATGGCAAGGCCAATCTGCCGCAGGTCCTGGTGCGCGTGATCAAGAACAATACCTCGAACGTCACCGTCGTCGGCGAGGTGAACCACAGCACGCTGATGGCGCTGACCCCGAAGGGCGAGAGGCTGCTCGACGCGCTGGCCGCCGGCGGGGGGGTCAGGCAACCGGTAAACCGCATGGCGCTACAGCTCTCGCGCGACAATGTCACGGCGACGATGGCGCTCGACTCGATCATCCGCGATCCAAAGCAGAACATCGTCCTCAAGCCGGGCGACGTGGTGACCGCGCTGTTTCAGTCGCAAAGCTTCTCGGTGCTCGGGGCGACCGGCAAGAACGAAGAAATTCCATTTGAAGCGCAAGGCATTTCATTGGCGCAGGCGCTCGCCCGCTCAGGTGGCCTGAACGACAGCCGGGCGGACGCGCGCGGCGTATTCGTCTTCCGCTTCGAGGACGCCCGCCTGGTCGCCGCGCGCGACCCGGTCAAGCACGCCGGCGGGAGCGTTCCGGTGGTCTATCAGGTCGACTTGCGCGACCCGGCGTCGTTCTTCATCACGCAGAATTTCCCGGTGCAGAACCGGGATGTGATCTACGTCGCGAACTCGCCCGCCGCCGAGTTCGAAAAGTTCCTGCGCCTGGTCGTATCGGTCGCCGTACCGAGCGTGACGCTGAACCGGGCGTGGCAGAACTGAGCGCGTCGATGAGCGCACTCCTCGTCCATTTTCGGTCGTGCCATGCGTGAGCCGCGCAATCCGCTGGCGATCAGCTTTGCCGTCTGGCAGGCCATCTTCCTGCGCGAGGCGATCGATCGCCTGTTCGACATGCGCGCCGCCTGGTTCTGGTTGCTCATCGAGCCGGCCTTGCACATCGCCTTCATCACCGTGGTCTACTCCGCCGTGCGCATGTATACGGTGGGCGGAATCGACGTTGCCCTATGGATCATCGTCGGCATGCTCGGCTTCTTCCTCTTTCGTCGTACTGCCATTCAGGTGATGTACGCGGTTGACTGCAATCGGCCGCTGTTTGCCTACCGACAGGTCAAGCCCTTCGATCCGGCGATCGTGCGCGCGGTTCTCGAAGCCTTCCTGATGGTGATCATCGCCAGCGCCATCCTCGCCGCCGCTGCCTTGCTCGGGCACGACAGCCTGCCGCGCGACCCCTTGCTGGTCGCCCTGGCGGTCGGCGGCCTGTGGCTTTTCGGTCTGGGCTACGGCCTCGTCGCGTCGGTGCTGATGGAACTGGTACCCGAGACCGAGCACATCCTGAAGCTCCTGATGATGCCGCTCTACCTGATCTCCGGCGTGATCATGCCGATGGCGTCGGTGCGCCAGCCCTATCGCGAGTTCCTGCTGATGAACCCGATCGTGCACGGTGTCGAGCTGGTCCGCCAGGGCTTCGTCCCTTACTACCATGTCGTTCCCGGAGTCGACATGGCCTACCTCTACGCCTGGGTCATCGTCAGCCTGCTCCTCGGTTTGCTGCTCTACCGCCGTTTCGCTTTGCAGTTGGTGATGAAATGATCGTCGTCAACGATATCCACAAGCGCTACAAGACCGAGCACGGCGTCGGCCGCTGGGTACTGCAGGGCGTCAGCCTGAACATTCCGCGCAAGCTCAACGTCGGGTTGATTGGCGCCAATGGGGCGGGAAAATCGACCCTGCTGCGCCTGATCGGCGGCGTCGATCACCCCTCGAAAGGATGGATAGAGCGTCGCTGCCGCGTCTCCTGGCCGATGGGTGAGGGCGGTCTCGAGGGCACGCTGAGCGGGCGGCAGAACGCCAAGTTCGTTTGCCGTGTGCACGGGCACCAGGCCGACCTGGCCGACCGACTGGCTTTCGTCGAGGACTTCTCCGAGTTGCGCGAAGCCTTCGACGAACCCGTCAGCACGTACTCGACCGGCATGCGCTCGCGCCTGCAGTTTGCCCTCTCGCTCGCCTTCGACTTCGACGTCTACATCTCCGACGAAGTGACCGCCGCCGGCGATGCCGCATTCCGCAAGAAAACGGCGACCGCATTCAAGGAGATGGCCGATCGCGCCGGGCTGATCATGGTGGCGCATGACGAAGGCACCTTGAAGGAGTTTTGCCAGTCGGGGATCTGGATTCATGCCGGCAAGGCTTATTGGTTCGATGCCATTGATGATGCCCTCAAGGCTTACAAGGAGGCGATCCCGCAATGACGGAAAGCGCAGACACTCAGAGCACTCCCCCACCGACCCGACTGAACGGGCGTCTGGCGCGGGCTGGCAGCGGCTGGCTGTCGATCCGCGTGTTTTCCCGGCTGATCCGCCTGAGCGCGCTGCTTGCCTTGCTGGGAACCGTCTACTGGGCGCTCGTCGCTTCCGACCGCTACGTGTCGGAAGCCAATGTGATCATTCGCAAGACCGATTCGCTGAATGCCCCGGCGCTCGATTTCTCGCTGCTGGTGTCTGGCGTTGCCGGAGTGAATCGGCCGGACCAGCTCCTTCTGCGCGAGTACCTGCTCTCGGTGGACATGCTCAAGGCGCTCGACGCCAAGCTCGACCTGCGTTCGCATTACAGCGACTCCGGCCGTGACATTGTCTCGCGCATGTGGTTCAAGGATGCCTCGATGGAGTGGTTTCACCGCCATTTCCTGGGCCGCCTCAGTGTGGATTATGACGACTTCGCCGGTGTCCTGCGTTTGCGCGTACAGGCCTACGACGCGCAGACCGCGCAGGCAATCTCCAGCATGCTCGTTCAGGAAGGCGAGCGCTATATGAATCAGCTTGGCCACGAGATGGCCGAAGCGCAGGTGAGCTTCCTGATCAAACAGGTCAACGCCGCCCAGATTCGCTTTCAGGAAGCCAGCCAGCGCCTGCTCAACTTCCAGAACGAGAAAGGCCTGCTCTCGCCGCAGGCGACGGCGGAAAGCATCAGCACGATCATTGCCGGACTGGAAACGCAGCGCGCCCAGATTCAGACGCAGTTGGGTTTCCTGCCCAAGACGCTCGACCGTGATCACCCGAACATCGTCATGCTCAGGCAATCGCTGGCCGCTGTCGACCGCCAGATCCAACAGGAAAAGGCAAAACTCGCGACGCCCTCGGGCAAGACACTGAACGTTTCGGTCGAAGAGTTTCAACGCCTGCAGATGGAAGTCGGTTTCACGCAGGATCTCTACAAGTCGTCGCTCGTCGCGCTGGAAAAAGGGCGCATCGATGCCTCCCGGATGCTGGAGAAGGTCTCCGTCCTGCAGGCGCCGACGCTGCCTGAATACCCGATGGAGCCACGCCGGATCTACAACACGATCGTCACCCTGCTGGTCGCTGCCATGCTCGCCGGAATTCTCAAGCTGCTGGAGAGCATCGTCATGGACCACCTTGATTGATGACCCCCTTGCCACAGGCGACGCGCGCCATGAACAGAGTTCAAGATTGCTCGATAGCGGTGACGGCAGAGACGCCAGACGCGGATCTGCAAGAGGAGAACCGGCTGCTCTTCAATCAGCTGCACGTCGTGCAGGAGGAACTGGAACGACTGCACGAGGGTGGTGCTGGTCCCGGCGGGCAGGCGCTGGCCGGTCGGCTGACGATCGACTGGGTCGACGACGGCTTGCCCGAGCTGATGGCCGAGAACTTGCGCTACCGCAGCCTTCTCGAAACGCAACAGGAAGTGCACCGGATCGAGGCGCAACACACGCTGGCCGGCAAACTGGGCGAGATCCTGATCGCGGGAACAACTTCGACAGCGGCACTGCTTGCCGTGCCAGGCAAACTGCACAAGGTCTGGCAGGCCGCGAAGGAACAGACGCCGCCCGACGAGCTCGGCGGCAAGGGCTTCGAAAAGGTGCTGGCGGCGTATCGGCAAGGCGGCCTGGATGCGGTGGATGCCTTGCTCAGCAGCCTGCCGCTGTCCGCCGGCATGCAGGCCAACGCCTTCACCGCGCTGGCCCGCAGCCTGATGCATCAGGAGCCGGTCCGCTCGGCCGAACTCGCCCGGCGCGCCTACGCCAGCGAACCACGTCCGTTTCGCCTCAAATGGCTGGCCTTCAGGCTGCACGAGGCGGGCGAACTGCTGGAAGCCGCCGCCCTGCTCGAAGTCCTCCCAGCGAACCTGCATTTCAGCGATTCCGAGCTGCGACACGCCGAGCGTCTGCGCCGCGAGGCAGCGCGAGTCCGTCTGCAGCAGGCGAAGGAAAAGTGCGCGTTCTCCGAACGGCGCGCCGAAGTCGAGCGCCAGATCAGCAGCCTGAGCCAGGCACGCGACGAACAGGCGGCGCTCGCCGCGCAGCGCCTGGGCGAGATCGAGAAGCTCACCCAGGAACACGCAGCTTTGCGCGCGCGCAGCCTGGAGCTGCAGAGCAAAGTGGCGGCGGTGAGCGAAGCGCGCGACGAACAAGCGACGCTTGCCTTGCTGCGCTTGCGCGAGATCGCGCAACTGCAACGCGCGCACAGCCAGCTCGAAGACGAACACTCGGTGCTGCAGACAGGAATGGCTGCGCTCGGTCAGGCACACGACGAGCAGTCGGCGCTCGCCGCGCAGCGCCTGGGCGAGATCGAGAAGCTCACCCAGGAACACGCAGCTTTGCGCGCGCGCAGCCTGGAGCTGCAGAGCAAAGTGGCGGCGGTGAGCGAAGCGCGCGACGAACAAGCGACGCTTGCCTTGCTGCGCTTGCGCGAGATCGCGCAACTGCAACGCGCGCACAGCCAGCTCGAAGACGAACACTCGGTGCTGCAGACAGGAATGGCTGCGCTCGGTCAGGCACACGACGAGCAGTCGGCGCTCGCCGCGCAGCGCCTGGGCGAGATCGCAGGACTGCAGCAGGCGCTCAGCCGGATCGAACTCGAACAATCGGTCTTGCTCACGGGTCGCCGGGCGCTGCAGGCGGAAGTGCTTGCGCTGAGCGCAGCGCGTGACGAGCAGTCGGCGCTTGCCGCGGAAAGGCAGAGCAGGCTGGACACCCTGCAGTTCACTCGCGATCGGCTCGAAGACGAGCGCTCCGTCTTCTCGGCGCGCTGCCAGATGCTGCAGGACGATGTCGCCGCCCTGAAGCAGGCGAGAGACGAACGCGGCGCGTTGGCGGAACGGAGGAAAAGCGAGATCGAGGCGTTGCAGCAGGCGCGGGATGAACTCGAGCGCGAGCAATCGGCCTTGCGCGCGCATTGCCAGGCGTTGCAGGACGATGTCGCCGTCCTGACGCAGGCGAGGGACGAACGCGGCGCGCTGGCGGAACGGAGGAAAAGCGAGATCGAGGCGCTGCAGCAGGCGCGGGATGAACTCGAGCACGAGCAATCGGCCTTGCGCGCGCATTGCCAGGCGTTGCAGGACGATGTCGCCGTCCTGACGCAGGCGAGGGACGAACGCGGCGCGCTGGCGGAACGGAGGAAAAGCGAGATCGAGGCGCTGCAGCAGGCGCGGGATGAACTCGAGCACGAGCAGTCGGCCCTGCTGGGACGCTCTCAGATGCTGCAGGAAGAACTCGCAAGGCTGACGCAAGCGCGTGATGAGCAGTCGGCGCTGGCCGCGCAGCGGCAGGATGATTTGGCGATCACGCAGGC
Source organism: Accumulibacter sp. (assembly GCF_031732815.1). GTDB lineage: Bacteria > Pseudomonadota > Gammaproteobacteria > Burkholderiales > Rhodocyclaceae > Accumulibacter. Next base: position 57,124 of record NZ_JAVMKF010000268.1, read on the forward strand.
GGCGCTTCGTCAGCTCGAAGAAGCGCAGTCGGCATGGTCGGAGCGTCATCAGGCGCTGCAGGAGGAAGTGGCCGCGCTGGTGCGTGCGCGCGATGAACGCAGCACGCTGGCCGCACAGCGCCAGGGCGAAATCGATACCCTGCAACATGCGCGCAGCCGACAGGAGCAGGAGATGTCGGCGCTGCTCACGCGCAGTCATGCGCTGCAAGCGGAAGTCGCGGCGCTCGCACGAGTGCGCGACGAGCAGACGATCCTCGCTGCGCAGCGGCAGGGGGAAGTGCTCCAACTGACCAGAACGCAGGCTTCGCTGGAAAGCGAGAACGCCGCCCTCGGCCTGAAACTGCGCGAGCTCGAGCAGCATCTTGAACAGTTGATGCGCGCGCGCGACGAACAGACCAGACTGGTCGCGCAACAGATTCAGGAGTTGGCGGCAGCGCTGGCCGCGAACAGCGGCGCGGTAGACGAGGAGTTCAGGAAGCAGGCCGACGAACTGATCCGCCTGCGCAAGTACCTCGACGGTGCGTTCAGGAACGAAATCGCCAATTCGAGCAAGCAGACGCAGGCGCTCATCGGCTTGCAGAGCTACTACGCAACCGGCGAACTGCCGACGGTGAACAGCGAACGCCATAGCTGGCCGGTCAGCCCGGATTTCGGTCTCTATCTGGTCGAACTCGTGGCCCTCAACGACTATGACCTGATCATCGAGTTCGGTTCGGGGATCTCGACCGTCATCGTCGCCAAGGCGCTGGCCACGATGGCCGCGCGCGAAGACGGCCGGGCGCCGACGCACTTCATCTCGTTCGAGCATCTCGAACCGTACTACCGGCAGACCCGGGCGCATCTGCAGCAGGCGGGACTCGTCGAAAACGTGCAACTGGTGCTCGCACCGCTGCAGGATTGGCTGGCGCCGAACGGCAATACCTACGCCTATTATGACTGCCAGGCGGTGCTGGCGAATCTCGCGCAGCAGTACGCCGGTGGCGTCAGGCGAGTCCTGGCGATCATCGATGGTCCGCCCGCCGTGACCGGCAAGCATGCCCGCTATCCGGCGGGTCCGCTGCTCGTCCAGCATTGTGTCGGCGCGCGCATCGACCTGGTGCTCGACGACTACATCCGCGAAGACGAAAAGGAAATTGCCCAGCTCTGGCAAGGCGAGCTGCAGGCGGCCGGAATCGCCCATCGGATGAGCGAGCGTAAACTGGAAAAGGACGCCTGCCTGATTTCGGTCTACCCGGCCGAGAATGGGTCCGGCGAGTGAAGGTTCTGAGCGTTCTCGGCACTCGCGCCGAGGCGACCATGCTGGCGCCTCTGGTCTACCCGGTGCACCTCAAACCGAATGTCCAGACGACCGGGCGCCGGCTGCTTTCCGGCGGGCCCGAGGTCCACCTGGCTGCGCCGCTCGGCGACCAGCCTTTCGTCTTCCTGATGGAGCGTAGCGCGCTCCTCATCACCGATACAGGCGGCGTCCAGGAGGAAGCTCCCGCATTGGGCAAGCCGATGCTGGTAATGTGCGACACGACCGAGCGGTCGCAGGCGGTGCACGCCGCTACGGTCAGGCTCGTCGGCACCGACTTGCGCATCCGCAACATCCTGCAATCCAGGCGGAAGCGCTCGGCGAGGAGGCTGGCGTGAGCCGTCGGCGAGAGCGACGAAGTGCGGTTCCGGGCGCCCGGGTTCGCGTCGGGACCGCCCAACGGCGCGCTGCGCTCGGCGTCGCGGCGCCGTTCGCCGCTTGAGCAACGAAATAGAAAGGGGAATGCACGCCATGTCGCTGCAGCAATCGATCGTCCGTCAGGCGGCGAAAGAGTTTTCCCAAGGCAACTACCATCTGGCGCTCGATCTCTACCGCCAACTGGCCAGCCGTCTGGGCGAGAAGTATTTTTCGGCCAACATCGCGCTCTGCGAGAAGCGTCTGAGCAGCCAGGGCCGCCGCGACTGTTCGCCGCTTCCCCTGCAAGCGATCAAGGTAGCTTGCGTGATGGACGAGTTCACCTTCCACAGCTACCAGCCCGAATGCAATCTGTTGGCGCTGACGCCGCAGGGGGCAATTGCCGAGCTGGCGGGCTTCGAGCCGGACCTCCTGTTTGTCGAGTCTGCCTGGCGCGGCAAGGACGAACTCTGGAACCGCAAGATCGGCGCGCTGAGCAGTGAGCTGCGCTCGGTGCTGCAGTGGTGCCGCCGCCGACAAGTCCCGACGCTGTTCTGGAACAAGGAAGATCCGATCCATTTCGAAACCTTTCTGACCACGGCGCAGCAGTTCGATCACGTGTTCACCACCGATATCGACTGCATTGCCCGCTACAAGGCGGCGCTCGGCCATTCGCGTGTCTACCTCCTCCCCTTTGCCTGCCAGCCGAAGATGCACAATCCGCTCGAGCTCTATGCACGCAAGGATGCGTTCTGCTTCGCCGGGGCCTACTACGTTCGTTACCCCGAACGGACGCGCGACCTCGAAACCTATGTCGCCGAGTTCCCGCAGTTCAAACCGCTCGAGATCTTCGACCGCAACTTCGGCAAGGACGACGCCAACTACCAGTTTCCGCCCAAGTATCAACCGTATATCGTCGGTACGCTGCCCTTCAGCGAGATCGACAAGGCGTATAAGGGCTATCGCTACGCGATCAACCTGAACTCGATCAAGCAGTCGCAAACGATGTTCGCGCGCCGGGTGTACGAGCTGCTCGGCTCGAACACGATCACCGTAAGCAACTTCTCACGCGGCGTTCGGCTGCTCTTCGGCGACCTGGTCATCGCCAGCGACAGCGGCAAGGAGATCGTCAACCGCCTGCAAAACCTGTCTGGCGACGAGGGCGAGAAGCTCCGCCTGGCCGGCTTGCGCAAGGTGATGCTGGAACATACGTATCAGCACCGACTGGCCTACGCGGCGTGCAAGGCGCTCGGCTGGCGCGGCAGCCACGCCTTGCCGTCGATGGTCGTTGCGGCACGCGTCAGCTCGGCGGACGATTGCCGCTGGCTGATCGACAACTTTCGAAGGCAGACCCACACCGGCAAGCGGCTGGTCGTCGCGCTCGCGCCGAACGTCCAGATGACCGGCCTGACGCCCGAGGAACTCGCGGCAGGCCGCATTCTCACGCCGCAGCAGGCGGCGCAGGCGCGCCTGGGCGACTTGGTCGCGGCCGACGAATGGCTGGCGGCGATGGCGGTTGACGACTACTACGGGCCGAACTATCTGCTCGACCTGGCGTGCGCGACGCGCTACAGCGACGCTCGGGTGATCGGCAAGGCGGCACACCATGCTCTTGTAGAGGGCAATATTCGCCTGCTCGAGGCCGACACCGCATATCGGCCAACCGTTCGCCTGGTGCGCCGATCGTGCGCGGTGCACGCGGATACGCTGCCGCGCGAAGCTTTCCTGTTGCGCTGGCTCGAGCCGCCGGAAGGCGAAGCGTGGTGCCCGCCGGGTCTGGCGATCGACCCCTTCAACTACTGCCGGAACGGCCGCCAGGCGAGCGATCCAAGCGAGCTCGGACGGCGCGTCGACGATCTGCCGCTCGACACCGGAGTGAGCATCGACGAACTCGTGCTCGCCGCGGAAAACATTCCGCCGGCGAGTTTCGATGAAAGCAATCTGGCGAAGTGGAGCGCCAGTCGCTTGCGCGAGCTGCACAGCAGCGTCAAGCACCCTCAGATCAGCTTCCAGGCGGAAGCGGCCGGCCTCACGGTGTGCTCGTCGCTGCCTGACGGCAAGCACGAGTATCTCTACGCACGCGAGGATTTGCCCCTCAGCGCACTGCCGGTCGGTCGGACCTTGGAAACCCACCTCGCAGCCAGTCCTGGCCTCGACCTCCAGTATGTCTTCGTCTTTCTCGACGCGCGGAAACAGAAGATCAGTCATCTCATTTACGTCAGCAATCGCAACTACTCGGCGCAGATTCCGCCGGAAACCGCGTTCGTCCGTTTCGGCTGGCGTATCTCGGGCAGTGGAACGACGACCCTCAGGTACCTGCTGTGGGGGCATCTGAAGCTGGAACCGGCGCGACTGCTGGGGCGCAGCGACACCCTGCTGCTCACCAACCATTACCCGAGTTACGACGATCTCTACCGCAACGCCTTTGTCCATAGCCGCGTGAGCGCATATCGCAAGCGCGGAGTGATTGTGGATGTGTTCCGCCTGCGTCGCGATGTGCCTACCTGCTACCACGAGTTCGAAAACGTGGATGTGGTCACCGGTGGGCAGCTTGCATTGCGCAAACTGCTTGAGGGCGGACGCTACAAGAGAGTCATGGTGCACTTCCTGTCCGAAGAAATGTGGGAGGTGCTTGAGCACTATCAGGAGCTCGAACTTACTGTCTGGGTCCACGGGGCAGAAATCCAACCGTGGCATCGGCGTGAGTACAACTATCGGGACGAGCAGGAACGTGCAAAGGCGATGCGGGAAAGCAAGCTGCGCACGGCTTTCTGGCATCGCGTTCTCAACCCGATGCCCCAGAATCTGAAGCTTGTCTTTGTTTCCCGGTACTTTGCTGAAGAAGTATTCGAAGACCTGGGCTTCCGCTTGCCCGATGACCGGTACACAGTCATCCACAATCCTATCGATACCGAGCTCTTTTCGTATCAGACAAAACCCGCCGAGCAGCGCAAGCGTGTCCTTTCAGTCAGACCGTACGCCTCCCGCCAGTATGCCAACGATCTGAGCGTGGCCGCGCTTCTGAAGCTTTCCGAATCTCGATGTTTCAGTGACATGGAGTTTCGGATGATCGGGGACGGAAAGCTCTTTGAAGAGACGCTTCAGCCTTTACGGAAGTTCCCAAATGTCCAGGTCGAAAAGCGCTTCCTGACGCACGCGGAAATAGCCGCCCTGCACAAGGAGTACGGTGTGTTCCTTGTGCCAACGAGATGGGATTCGCACGGCGTGTCTCGCGACGAAGCAATGGCCTCCGGTCTGGTGCCCGTCACTACCTCTGTTGCGGCAATTCCGGAGTTCGTCGATGAAACCAGCGGGATCGTCGTTCCTCCAGAAGACGCCGTCGAGTTGGCCAGTGCCATGGAGAAATTGTATGAGTCCCCAGAGTTGTTCAAACGGCTGTCGAAAGGCGCGGCAGAACGAGTAATCGCAGGCCGTGCGTCACGGCTCGTGACCGATCAGGAAATCCGGTTCTTACAACGCGCTATCGAAGCAAGAGCAAGCAATCGACCGGTATCTTTTCTTTCGTTCGATGTTGAGGCGCTGCCAGGGCGCGCTGAGGAAGACCCCTTGGGGCGCTTGGTTTGGGGGCGGTTCGACGGCAAAGAGTTTGGCATTCGCCGAATCAGTCAAATTCTGAAAAAGTACGGGATCAAGGGAAATTTCCTGGTCGACTTCTCCGCGTGCCTTCTATACGGCGACAAAGCGGTCCGCGAGGTTATTGACTTCCTGATCTCTGAGCAGCACGAAGTGCATGTTCACCTGCATTCCGAATGGGTTATCCGAAAATGGGGTCTGTCGGACAAGAACTGGTCGGATGGGCCAGTGGGAATGGACCTCGTTGATGACCGACTGAGCGACTCCTTGCTGCGATTTGCCGCATTCAAGTACCGCCAATTTGTCGGACGGTCTCCAGTCCTCTTCCGTGCGGGTGCCTACAAATTCAATTCGGAGACCCTGGCTGCAGCAAAAGCGACAGGTTTCAAGGCATGCAGCAACTTCAACAGTGCCCGGCACGCGGCTGCCTGGAAAAGTGAAGATCAGGCAGTCGTCAACAATGAGCCATTTCAGTGGGCAAACGGGCTGATCGAAATACCGGTTGATCTCTCTCCGGAACCATTGAGCCACGACTGGGCGGTCTATAAGGGTAGCTTTGAACGTGTGCTGTCCAGAAAGAAGCTGCAAACCTTCAACTTGACGATGCATTCATGGTCGTTGCTGACGCGGGACGCGAATGGACACTTCGTCGGATTTTCTGCTGAGCATGATGAACGCTTGCACAGAATGTGCGAGCACCTGAAGGCCAATAGCAGGCCGATGGGGTATGAGGAATTCCTGTCCGCGCACAGCGACATCAGGTTGGCGAACGACAATCGCTGCATACTGGCGCCGGGTGGAAGCGGTGAGGCGATCGTCCATTGCAGCGTTTGCAGTGCGAGCTATGGAAAGCCGCTGAGCAGTGATGTTTGTCCAAGCTGCGAATCTCGTGCTCGTCATCGTCAGATTCTCGACGTGCTAACGAAGATAGGCAACCCCTTCGACGGCCGCGATGTGTTGGCGTGTCACGCCAATCCCGTGGAGAAGCAAGCCATTCTTGGAAAGGCCAATACCGTCTTGAACTTTGATGTCCGCCCTCTGGGTTATGCCGACATACAGATGGATATTCAGGCGATGGATAAGGTCGAGGACAGCAGTTTCGATGCATTCGTAGCGATCCACGTGCTGAATCATGTGGAAGACGATGCCAAGGCGATCCACGAGATTCACCGGGTATTGAAACCAGGTGGCCTCGCATTGGTTACCATTCCATGTCGGGAAGGCGCCTCGACAGAGCGATGCGAAAACATCACGGAGCACTACGGCAAAGAAGCCTTGACTCAGTTTGGCGTTGGAACTTACCGGCGCTACGGTTTGGACGATGCAACTCGATTGTTCGCGAAGTCCTTTGTCGTTTCGAAATACAGAGGGTATGACGAAATCAGCAATACCCACGAATACGTCTTCCTACTGTCGAAGACCGAATGATCGTCGTCAGTCGCCGAGCATCGAAAGAACAGAAACCTTGCCAGGACGATGGAGCCCCTGATGTCCAGCTGTGAACTGGTGGCGCAAGCAAGGTCAAGCTACAACGAGCAGAGCGCCATCGGCCGCGCGCGAGAACGAGCGAGTACCGTCGACAAGTTGGTAGGCTCGCACGGTCAAAGCGTTATCGGGGCCGGCTGCGGTCACGGCTTCTGTAAGGTTTTGGCAGCAGAGTACGATTGCCAGCTCGTCAGCACCGAGGTTTTGGCTTATCCTGAGTGGGAAAGGACGAAACATGCGAGAGTGACCTCGACTCAGCCTCTCACTACCCCGCGCCGCGGGAACAGATCGACAGGACTTTGTTCAAGTGTCACCGAACACTACAGCCAGGTTGCCTCAGTTGCATTTGGCGCAGGGGCCTCTGGCGCTATGGTCTCAACGATAACTTGGCGCTGTTTTCGCGCTTGTTCACGGTCATGAAATACACGGGCTTTGACGTGCCGGGCAGTTCCGCCGAGCCTGTCGTTCCCCTGCATCACTCGATCCTGTCAGTTCGCTGCGAAGGCAGCTACTCCAACGCGAGGTCACCATGAATTCAACATC
>NZ_JAVMKF010000268.1:64493-72609 GCF_031732815.1 Accumulibacter sp.
TCAGTTCGCTGCGAAGGCAGCTACTCCAACGCGAGGTCACCATGAATTCAACATCAGCAAAGCCGAACGACGTTGTCAGATTGCTATACGACGATAAGAGCCGCCTTGAGCGCGCCAGAGAGCGAGCGAGTCGCATAGACAGGTTGATGGGATTGCGCGATCAGAAGGTTCTGGAGATAGGATGCGGGCATGGGGATCTCGCCTATGTCTTGGCCGAGGAATACGGGTGCCAGGTTGTTGGCGTCGAAGTGAGAGGATACGACACCTGGTCAGCCATGAAGCATCATAACTTGGACCTCATTGAGGCCGATATATCGGCGTTGCCTGAGCAGGGGCATCCGTTATTGGGGCCGGATGCCTTTGATCGCATCATATCGTACGTCGTTTGGGAACATATGCGGCATCCATATGCCGCTTTGCAGCAATGCCAATACATGCTGAAGGCTACCGGCAAGAAGTACTTGCATGCGTATCTCGGCGGTGCGCCAACGCTGAGCCATCTGTACCACGAACTGAAACAGCCGTGGATTCACCTTACTCACTCAGTGGCGGAAATTCAGGCGGCACTTGGGGTTAACGAACTACCGTGGTATTTCTGGTGCAACCGACTTACGCACTCGCACTATTTGACGTATTTCCGCCAACTCGGATTCTATGTGGCATGGGAACATGTCATCTCACAGCCGTTTGACGAAGAATACTACCGAAAAAATGAGAAGCTCCTTGGCTTGTTTCCATTGTATGACCTGAAAGCGCACGCCTTGCAGGTAGTCCTGGAGTTTGATTCGAACGATCCAAAGAAGGCGATTGCAGATCCGGTCTACGCTTTGTGCCGCCATCGATCCGCGGACTTCTGAGTTCATTCGCTGTCTACCACCGATCCACATATTGAAAAGGTTGCGTCATGGAAGAGAGATTCGGAAAAACGAAACTGGTTGAGATACAAGAACAGAAGCGTGCCTGGGATCAGGATAGCCGGCCCCTGATGGATGGGAGCCTTCCGGAAAAGGGAGCATTTGATTCTGCGACCGACACGATTGCGTCGGTCGTGCGGGCATCCGAGACCTGGCAAACGTTGCAGATTATCTACAATCTATGCATCATTCAGAAGCCGAACTTTGTGCTCGAGCTGGGTATGAACCTTGGAATTAGCACGGCGTATATCGCCGCCGCGTTAAAGGCTTTGGGTAACGGCAGATTTATTCATACGGTCGATGCTTCCCCGTACAAGGTGAAGCACGCAAAGGAAATGCACCTGCGTCTCGGACTCGATAACGTCAAATATACGGCGGGTCTCTTCTACGACGTTCTCGACGGGGTTCTCAAAGACTCTCCCGTGATTGATATGGCCTTTATTGACGGGCAGCACGAATACGAGCCGACACTCAAGTTTTTCACGGACATCTCTCAGAAGGCTCGCGTCGGATCGCTTCTGCTGTTTGATGACGTTGCCGGCTACTCAACCGAGATGGACGCGGCATGGAGCGATATCAAGAGCCACGACTCGGTCCACTCCTGGGCCGAATTTGGGCAGATCGGTTGGGTTGTTTTGCGCTGAGCTGATGCCAGGATAACGGCGCATGCGGGTCACACGAGTTCGAGACAAATCCGGCTAATCGCCGGTTCATCCGCGCTTCGAGGGTACGGACTGGCCAGTACGGACGTCTGGCGGCATGATGTCATGTACAAGTCGAGCCGCCTTTTGCTGTAGTTTTGGTATCAATTGCCAATCGCGGTTGAAGATCGTGTGTCGCTTTATCCGGACGTGAAAATCGGCATGCACAGTCATTCCCATAGCGGGTCTGTTCGCGAGGTCGCCCGGATTGGGCGATCCGGTTGTTCAAATGCTGATGCAGGTTGAGGAAGGGGTAATCCGGCTCTGGGTCTGGTGTCCGCTCACCCGTTCGCGTCGGAGCGCAACTTGACCACAGGAGAAGGGCTTCCGCAAGGTTTGGTGAGAGACATGCCGATATGCTGACTGGAGAAAATTGGGTGCTGGTGGCGCCGGAAGAAGGCGCTGCGATGGCCGAGCATAGGGTCCGCCGGCAGGACTATGGCGCGTGCTTGCACGGACCCGCGCGCCGCGCGAGGTGCGGGCGATGCCCGTTGGCCAGGAACTCGCGCTGTTCGTGAACAAGGAGTTGTGAATGAAACCGAGCGCATTTCTGTCCTTCGATGTCGAGGCGCTGCCCGGGCGGGCTGCGGCCGATCCGATCGATACGCTGGTGTGGGGCAGGCTGAACGGGGAAGAGTACGGGATCAAGCGAATATGCCGAATTCTCCGCGAGTACGGGCTCAAGGCCAATTTTCTCATCGACCTCTCCGGCTGCTTGCTCTATGGCGACCGCGTGATCGGCGAGATCGGCCGCTATCTGCTCGGTGAGGGCCATGAGCTGCACGCCCATTTGCATTCCGAATGGGTAGTCAGGAAGTGGGGAATCAAAGGTGAGTATGTCGGGCCGCCCGCCTTGCACCAGCTCGACGCGGAACTCAATCAGCATTTGGTGAACTTTGCCCAGTTCAAGTTCCGCCAGCTTTTCGGGAGCAAGGCGCTCGTTCTCCGTGGCGGCGGGTTCAGCTTCAACGAGCACACGGTGTCGGCGGCCCGCCAGGCGGGCTTCGCCTGCCTGAGCAATTTCAACGCCCAGCGGCATGCGCAGATGCTGGCTGTCGTCGGCAACGGTGCGGCGAACGAACCCTTTTCCTGGGGTAGCGGGCTATGCGAAATTCCGGTCGATTTCTCCCCCGAACCTTTGTCGTTCGATGTCGCGAAGTACTACGGCTGGTACGATCGGGTTCGTGACCGGAAGCAGATCAAGACCTTCAACCTCACGCTGCACTCGTGGTCATTGCTCACGCGTAGCGGTGGCGACGTCTTCCACGCGGTGGCCCCCGCACATGAAGACCGATTGCGCGAGATCTGCGAGCATCTGGCGACCAATACGCAGGTGCTCGGCTATTCCGAGTACCTGGCTGACGCCGATCTGCCTCTGGTCGTGATCAAGCACTTCTATTCGACGCCGGTGCGTACCGAAGCGGCACGAGCGGTCGTCTGCACAGTCTGCGACGCTGTCTTTGTTCGGCAGGAAACCGATATCTGCCCTGGCTGCGGGTCGCGCGCTCGTCATCGCCAGGTCGTCGATGCGCTGAACAAGGTGGGCAATCCGTTCGACGGCCGCCGCGTGCTCGCCTGCTTTGCCAACTCGGTCGAAAAGCTGTCGATCCTGGCGCACGCCTGGGAGCTGCAGAACTTCGACATTCGGCCCGTCAGCGAAACCGATTTTCAGATGGATATCCAGCATATGGATGGGGTTCCAGCGGAAAGTTTCGACTGCTTTCTGGCCATGCACGTCCTCAACCACGTGCGCGACGATGGTGCTGCGCTGGCCGAGATTCACCGGATTCTCAGGCCCGGTGGAGTCGCCCTGATCACGATTCCCTACCGGTCGGGCGAAGCGACGACCGCGCTGTCCGACGTGCTGGAACACTACGGCGCCGAGAACTACGAGAAGTATGGCGTTGGCAGCTATCGCCGGTATGGCCTGGACGATGCGGTGCGCCTGTTCTCCAGCTTCTTCGAGGTGAGCATCGTTGCCGGGATCGACTCGGTCAGCAACGAGAGCATGAACATTTTCCTGTTGAGGAAGCGATAAATGGGCAAGCCTCGCGAGCGCCGCCGGCAAGCCGCTGCCGGTTGCCAACCCGAGCGCGGCCGGCCAGTAACGACCGGGATGAAATGAGCACGCTTGCCCGTCCCTGGTCGAGCCTGCTGAGTGAGCCCTGGCTGGCAGCGAATCGCGTGTTGACCTGTGCCGTACTGCAGTGGCGCCTGCGCGCGTGCGCGCGCCGCGCGCCGTATGTGCGCGAGGCGGGCAGCGTGCTCTACGTCGCGGCAAGTGCCTTGCCCTATCACATCAGCGGCTACACGACGCGCACGCACGAAGTGATCCGGGCGCTGCGCGCGGCAGGCGCAAATGTGCATCCGCTCACTCGTCCCGGTTACCCGTGGGACCGCAGCGACCGCCAGTGCGCCGCGCCGGGAGACGAAGGCGTTGCCGAAACGGTCGTCGAAACCGTGCGCTACCAGCACGCCAGCCGGCCCGGCAACGACCGCCCGGTGCTGCAATACGCTTTGCAGGCTGCTCCGGTCGTCGCCGAGATTGCCGCGCGTAGGCGCGTTGCCGTCGTGCACGCCGCGTCCAACCACGTCAACGCCTTGCCCGCCTTGCTCGCCGCGCGCCAACTCGGTCTGCCTTTCCACTACGAAATGCGCGGCTTGTGGGAACTGACGCGGATTTCGCGCATGCCGCAGTACGAACGCGGGCAAGCCTACAAGCAGGGATTGCAGCTCGAAGGGCTGGTCGCCCGCCACGCCGACCGGCTGTTCGTCATCTCCGAGCAGCTTGGCCGCTACGCGCGCGAGCACTGGGGAATTGCCGCCGAGCGCATGTCATTGTTGCCGAATTGCGTCGATCCGGCCTTGTTTGCGCCGGCCGATCCGGCGATCGTCGAAGCGGCGACGATCGGCTACGCCGGCTCGCTGATCGGTTACGAGGGCCTGGACACGCTGATCGACGCCGTCGATCTGCTGGTCAGGAAGGGAAACCCGCTCAGCCTGACGCTGATCGGCGACGGTGAGGCGCGCGCCCAACTGACGGCTCAGGTCGAGCGCTTGCGTCTGGGCGAGCGCATTCGCTTCCTCGGCAAGATCCCGCCGGCAGCCGCACGCGAGTGCCTGGCGCGCTGCGCGCTGGTCTGCATCCCGCGCAAGCCGTTCAAGGTGTGCCAGATCATTCCGCCGATCAAGCTGGTCGAGGCGCTGGCGATGGGCAAGCCGGTGATCGTTCCCGACCTGCCGGTCTTCCGCGACGAACTGGGTGCAAGCCCGCCCGGCTGGTTTTTCCGCGCCGGCGACGCGGCGGATCTGGCGCGCGTCATTGAACTGGCGCTGGCCGATCGCCCGGCGCTGGCCGCGTGCGGAGCGCGCGCCCGGGCCTACGCGGTCAGCCAGCGCTGCTGGCGCGATTTTGTCGGCCAGGCGCTGCCGAGCGCGGACGACGAGGCGCAGAATGTCCACGCGCGTGCTTAGCCGGCGTGCTGCGCTGGTCGACCGTCGCGCCCGGCATGCTGGCGTGTGGCGTCAACCTGCGGGGCTGCCGACGTGCGGCGCGGCGCGCTCGATGAGACCGACTGCCTTGCTTTCCTTCGACATCGAAGCGCTCGATGTCATGGCGCGCGATGGCGCCGCAAACGACGAGAAACATAGCGTCGGCAGCGTTCGCCGCTATGGACTGGACGATGCGATCGACCTGTTCGCCAGGTTCTTCGAGGTCAGCCTGGTGACCGGGCACGACGCGGTGACCGGGCAAAGCATGAACGTCTTTTTCCTGCGCAAGCCGTCTGCTACGGCGAATCACAAGTCGCTCGCGGAAGCGCCGGCCGGCGCCGACTCTGCCTGGCTGCCGAGTGCGCAGCGGCAAGTCGTGCGCGCGCACACCGCATTTGAGCAAGGGACCTGATCGAATGGCTGGACGCGAGCGCTACGCGATGCTGACCGTCGATACCGAAGCGCTGCCCAAACGCGCGCCCGACGAGCACGTTGCGCGCCTGATCTGGGGTGTGCATGAGCACGGCAGCGCCGGAATCCGCGAACTGTGTGCGATTGGCGACGAGTTCAGGCTCAAGCACGTCTTCTTCGTCGACATGTGCGGCCTCTATCGCCATCCGGCCGAAATGCGCGAGGTCGTTCGCTGGCTCGACGAGCAGGGTCAGGATGTCCAGTTGCACATGCATCCGGAAGTGCTGCCGGCCGAGGTGTGGACGGAAAACGGCCTCGACTTCCGCCCGGAGTACATGAACGCCTACCGCCAGGACGACTGGGCCGAGTTCCTCATCGGGCACTTCGCCAGGCAGCTTGGCGAACTCACCGGCAAACGCGTTCTCGCCTATCGCGCCGGTTCCTTGCGCTGGAATGCGTCGTCGATTCGCGCCTTGCGGGCGATCGGCATTCCCTTGTCGTTCAATAATTCGATGCGCGCTTATCGTGCCGGGCGATGCACGTACAGCGAACCGACCGACCTGCCCTTCGCTTGGTCGAATGGCGTGATCGAAGTACCGCTGACCGAAAGGAAGGTCTTGTCGGTCGGTCGCGGGGAAGAGATCTGGGTCAGCCTGACCTATCCGGAAGCCAGCCGTTTTCCTTTGCTCGAACGCGCCGGCGGTTTCCTGGCCAATCCTCTGCGGCGCAAGCCGCAGTTCTCCGTCGTCCTGCTCCATTCCTGGTCGCTGCTGCATTGGGACGAGCATGGCCACGCCACTTTCCGCGACGAGCGGCGCCTGGAGGGATATCGCAAGCTGCTGGCGCGCCTGGCGAGCGAGTACGACGTGATTACGGCGCGGGATTTCGTCGATCTGCACGCGCGCGGCAAGATTCCGCTGGCGCCAGCGGTCGATCTCGCGCGGGCGGAGTTGCCAGCGTGAACAAGCAGCGCTATGCGTTGGTCACGGTCGACGTCGAGGCTCTGCCGAAGCGCGCCAGTGCCGAGCACGTCAAGCGGCTGATGTGGGGCAAGCACGACAAGGGCAGCGCCGGCGTGCGCGAAATGTGTTCGATCGGGCGCGAATTCGCCGTCAGACACGTCTTCTTCGTCGATCAATGCGGCGCCTACGACCAACTCGACGAGATCCACGAAGTCGTTCGCTGGCTCGACGGGGCCGGTCAGGACGTTCAACTGCACACGCATCCGGAGTATCTGCCGGCAGACTTCTGGACGGCACGCGGACTTGAATCCGGCCCGGAACACATGAACAAGTACACCGATACGGCACGCGCCGAACTGGTCATCGCGTATTTCGCGCAGCTTCTTTCGAGCGTCACCGGCAAGCCGATCCGGGCGCATCGAGCCGGTTCGTTCCGCTGGAATGCGCGCACGATCAGCGCCCTCGCCGCGGCCGACATTCCGCTGTCGTTCAACAACTCGATGTATGCGGTGTACGCCGGCCAGTGCCCGTACAGCGAACCGACCAACCATCCTTACCTGTGGTCGAACGGCGTCATCGAAGTGCCGATGACGGAAAGGAGAATTCTCCCCGGAATCGGCAAGGAGAACTGGTGGGCGCGCCTGACCTATCCCGAGTCGAGCTATTTCAGATTTCGTCCGTGGTGGGGAAAGCTCCTGCTGGACGCGTTCAGTGGCAGTCCGCAATTCTCGGTCTTTCTGCTCCACTCGTGGTCCTTGCTCCACTGGGACGCGCAGGGATATGCGACGTATCGCGACGATCGCCGGCTGGAAGGCTATCGCAGGCTGCTCGCGCGCCTGACCCGCGACTATGACGTGATCACGACCGCCGACTTCCTCGATCTCTATGCCAGCGGCAAGATCAGAGCGACGCACACGGTCGACCTGGCGCGGGCCGAGCTGGCACCGGCGGCCGACACGGCCAGGCACTGGGGAGGCGCTGCATGGTCGGCAGAGTGATTCGGCGCCTGGGTTCGCTGGTCTACAAGTATCCGACGGTGGCGGAAGATGTCGAGCGGCCCGGCGAGTTCGGGCGCTTGAAGCTCGCGCTGGTCGCCGACTACTTCACCAGCGATTGCCTGTCGGCCGAGTGTCGGGTGCGCGCGCTGACGCCGGCCAATTTCGCCGAGGTGATCGATACCTGGAAGCCCGACCTGCTCTTCGTCGAATCGGCTTTCCACGGCGCGCACGGCGCCTGGCGCTATGAGCTGGCCAAGCAGCCGGGCTGGCTGCGCCTGGACAAGCCGAAGGCCATCTACCGCCTGGTCGAACGGGCGAGAAGCCGCGGCATCCCGAGCGTTTTCTGGAACAAGGACGACGGCGCTTTCTTCGACGCCTTCATCGATGTTGCGCAGGCCTTCGACCACGTGTTCACGACCGACGAAGACTGTCTCGAACGCTATCGGCAGAAGGTGCCCGCGCATGTTTCGGTCAGCACACTGGCGATGCCCTACCAGCCGACCTTCCACAACTTCACCGGTTTCAATTTCACTCGCGCCGAAGCATGTTTCACCGGTAGCTACTACCGCCGCATTCTGAACGATCGCCGGCTCTTCCTCGACATGGTGTTCGACGCCTGCGACGACAGCAACCTGCGG
>NZ_JAVMKF010000268.1:72709-86947 GCF_031732815.1 Accumulibacter sp.
TGAGCGAGCTGTCGCCAGCGCCGGCCGCCGGCGCCGAGAACTTCAGCCCGCCGGTTACCGTTCTCCTGCCGATCTGCAACGAAGCAGCGGTCGTGCAGCGCCTGATCGACGCCGCGTGTCGCTTGCGCTATCCGGCCGGCGCACTGCAGATCCTGGTGCTCGACGATTCGTCGGATGCGACCAGCGAGCTTGCCCAGACCACGGTCGACGCGCATGCCGCACGCGGCATCGATGTCAGGCTGCTCCGTCGGCCGCAGCGCGTGGACTACAAGGCTGGAAATCTGCGGCATGGCATGTGCCAGGCGAGCGGCGAGTTCGTGGCCATTTTCGACGCGGATTTTGTTCCGCCGGAAGACTTCCTGTTGCAGACCATTCCCTGTTTCAGCGACCCCGCTCTGGGTTTCCTGCAGACCGGGATCGCCTACGAGAACCGCGACGTCTCGTTCCTGACGCGCTTTCAGGCGATGGAGATGGGGCACCAGCAATACGTTACCGTCGGCTTGAGCGAGGACGGCGACATGGTTTCGCTCAGCGGCAGTTCATGCGTCTGGCGGCGTGCCTGTGTCGAAGCTTTGGGGGGATGGAACGCGTCCACCGTGACTGAAGACGTGGATCTCGGCTACCGGGCGCAGTTCGGCGACTGGAAGTACGCTTATCTGCCGCAGGTAATCTCGCTGTCGGTGCTGCCCGAGACGATCAGCGCCTTTCGCGTGCAGCGCGAACGCTGGGGGCGCGGCCTGATCCATGGCGCGTGCAAACACGTCGGCCAGATGTTCCGCCAACGCATGCCTCTG
Organism: Accumulibacter sp.; assembly: GCF_031732815.1. Taxonomy (GTDB): domain Bacteria; phylum Pseudomonadota; class Gammaproteobacteria; order Burkholderiales; family Rhodocyclaceae; genus Accumulibacter. Next base: position 73,504 of record NZ_JAVMKF010000268.1, read on the forward strand.
ATTCGGCGACTGCACGCGATTTCGACGATGTTCTCGTCGCTGCTCCTCGCTGCAATCTATCTGCTCGTCCTCCTCAGCCTGCCGCTCAACTACCTGCTCGACTTCGGGCGTTCGGGCATGCAATGGGTCGCCGTCGGTTTCTTCGTGCTGGTCGCGATCTGGGCGCTGGACAATGCCTTCGGGGCGGACCGGGGTATCCGCCAGGGTGTCCGCCTTGATCAGGCAGCCAGCGTCGTGCGCGCACTCTGGGATATCTATCGCTATGTCGCCATGTTCCTGCCGATGGCGTGGTACTACTTCGCCGGCGGCTTGCGCGCGCTGGGCGGCGTGCACGGCGAGTTCCACCGGACGCCGAAGGGGGCGGACGAGCGCCGCGTGGGCGCCCCGCGGATCAATCGCCTGTTGCTTGCCGGAGAGCTGTTCACCTTTGTCTATTCCCTGCTGGCCATCGTTCTTGCCTGGCGGCAGGGGAACTACTTCCTGCTTCCGCTGAACCTCACCGTCTGCGTCGGTTTCGGCATGGTCCTCCATTGGTCGTGGCGGGAAAGGCGTGCGCATGCCGGCGCCTGACGACGAGGGCCGGCGAATCCTGATCACCGGCGCGACCAGCGCGATCGGTTCCGCCTTGGCCGAGGCTTACGCGTGTCCGGGCGTGACGCTCCACCTGCATGGCCGCGACGCAGGCAAGCTGGGCGCAGTTGCCGAGTGCTGTCGGGCGCTGGGGGCGACGGTATATGCGCGCAATCTCGACGTGCGCGACTTTGCCGCCTTGCACGATTGGCTGACAGGACTGGGGCCGCTCGATCTGGTGATCGTCAATGCCGGCGTCAACAGCCACATCGGCCCGGCTGGTGAGGCCGAAGCATGGGCGGAGGTGGAAGCCGTGCTCGAAGTCAACCTGAAGGCGGCGATGCTCGTCACGCACGCCGTGTTGCCGGCGATGCGCGCGCGCGGCAGCGGGCAGATCGCCCTGGTCAGCTCGCTGGCGGCGTATTTCGGCCTGCCGGTAACACCGTCCTATTGCGCCAGCAAGGCCGGCCTGAAAGCCTACGGCGAAGCGCTGCGCGGCTGGCTGGGGCGCGAGGGGATTCGCGTCAACGTGATCATGCCGGGCTACGTCAAGTCGCCGATGTGCGCTGCGATGCCGGGGCCGAAGCCCTTCCTGTTGTCGCCCGAGCAGGCGGCGCGGGCGATCCGGCACGGCCTCGAGCGCAACCGGGCGCGCATCAGTTTTCCCTTTCCGCTCAATCTCGGCACCTGGTTCCTGGCCGTCCTGCCTGCGCCCGTTGCCCTGCGCATCCTGCGCTGGCTGGGCTATGGCGCCTGACGCGGCGTTTGCCACGGTGCTCGCCGCCACCTCGGGCGCAGTCGGCTGCTCGCTGCTGATCGAGCGCCTGATGACGCCGTGCCCGCGACTGCTTCGGCCGGCTTCGGCGTGGGCGGTGCACATTGGCCTGTGTGCTTTGGCGCATGCCGTGCTGACGCTCCTCCTCGGCCGTCCATGGTTTGCCGGTGCTGCCCTGTCGGCTTTCCTGCTCCTGCTGGTGCTGGTCAACAACGCCAAGATGAAGGCGCTGCGCGAAGCCTTCGTATTCCAGGATTACGAATACTTCACCGACGCGATCCGCCATCCACGGCTCTACATCCCCTTCCTCGGTTGGGGAAAATTCATCGGCGCGGCCGGCGGCTTCGTCCTGGCGGTGCTCGTCGGACTGCTCGGCGAAGCAATCCCGGGTGAGCGCTTCGCCTGGTCGGGACAATTGGGCGCAGCGCTCGTCGTCCTGGTCGGCGGCATGCTGCTCGTCTGGGCCGGTCAGGGCAGACTGCCGGCGGCGAGTTTCGTCCCGGAAGACGACGTCCGCGCGCTTGGCTTGCTCGCCAGTCTGTGGCGCTATCGCGTGGCCGAGCAGCTTCCTCTGCAACTCGCGTTTCCTTTCCAGCGCCTGTTGCCGGGCAAGTCGGCAGCCGAGCTGCCGCATCTGGTCGCCGTGCAGAGCGAATCATTCTTCGACGCGCGTGCGCTCCATCCGGGAATCCGCCGCGAGCTGCTGGCCGAGCTGGATCGCCTGCAGAGCGAAGCACTGGTGCACGGCAAGCTGCAGGTTCCGGCTTGGGGTGCGAACACGGTGCGCACCGAATTTGCTTTTCTTTCCGGAATCGCCGCCGAGCACCTGGGCGTCCACCGCTTCAACCCCTACCGCCGGCTTGCCGCCGGGTGCGCATTGCCGACGCTGGCGTCCCATCTGCAACGCCTGGGTTATCGTACGATCTGCCTTCATCCTTATCCGGCCAGCTTCTATCGGCGCGATCGCGCGTATCCACGCCTGGGCTTTGGCGAGTTCCTCGACCTGCGGACCTTCGCGCAGGCCGAGCGCTGCGGCCCCTACGTCAGCGACGCCGCGCTCGCCGAGCACGTCGCCGCCATCCTGCGTCAGGCCAGCGGCCCGTTGTTCATCTTCGTCATCACGATGGAGAACCACGGACCGCTGCACCTCGAACGTGTCGAGCCAGGCGAGGTCGACGCGCTGTACACTCAGCCGCCGCCCGCCGGTTGCGACGATCTGACCATCTACCTGCGCCACCTGCGCAATGCCAATCGAATGATTGCTGACTTGCGCCGCACGCTCGAACGCGGCACGCGACCGGCCAGCCTCTGCTGGTTCGGCGATCACGTGCCGATCATGCCCGCGGTCTACGCGCGCTGCGGAGTACCAAGCGGCGAGGTCGATTACGTCCTCTGGAGCAGTCAGCCAGATCGGCCGCCGCCGCTCTGCGTCGATCTGCCTGCACACGATCTGGCAACGACCTGGCTGCGTGCACTCGGACTGGCCGGGTAGGCGGCGTACTGCGCGGATCACCTGTCGCATTGCGGCGGCGCAGACCGCGTCAATCCGCTGCAGCGCTGCGCCAGCGATCGGGTGTCCTTCGCATTCTGTACAGCGAGCTCAGCTTGCAACCCATCCCATACCAAGAGGAAGCACGCCCGGACGGACATCTCTTCATTACCGTGCTCACCTGCCAGTGCGTTCAGCGTCTGCGTGTCGACCTCAAGGCCGCAGGAATCATCGATAGCTGGGCGACCCTGCGGAACATCCTCTGCGTTCCCGGCGTCGGGTGAGCGCGACCTGCAAACGGCGCAACGGCTGCTCGCTGCATGTGCGCAAAGCCACTGTCGCCGAACCGGACCGGCGAGGAATCCATCGCGGGCCGGGCATCAGCGCCGCAATCGGCGGAACCAGAAAACGGATCAGCTGAATCGGAAACTGCGCGCATGTAGTGCCACTCGTCCATCTCATGGTACGCAAGCCATCGATTCGGCGATGACTTTTCGATAGCCCGTTGATCCAGGGCGGGCAAATGGGCGAAGACGGCCGGTGCCGGCTTGCTCGCTTGATCACGCCGCGGGCAATGTTCCTCAGGTCGGCAGCGTGGCTTCCTGGCGCGGACAGCGAAGGTCTGGGCCGCGTGCGCTGGCTGCGCGCGAGCAAGCGTGTCCTCCTGCGCGCCGCAAGACGGTGGCGCTGCGTGCGCGAGCGTGCCGGATGTCCAAAGGCCGCGCGCGTCGCCACGTACGCACTGATCCGGGCCTGCTGTGCGATAGTCCATTGACTCGGGTCGCGTACACGTTCGAAAATCCAGTCGTGCGGACCACATCCGGATTCTGATCAAGCTCAAGGACACCATGTCGACATTAGCCGAAAGACTGCTCCAACGATATTACGACGACAGCGAACATCCCTACCGCGTCTTTCAGCGCCGCGTGTCCGGGCACCTGAGCCCGACAGCGACCTTGCTTGATGCCGGCTGCGGACGAACCGCCCCTGTGCTGCGGGCCTATCTGGGCAAAGCGCAGCGACTGATCGGTGTCGAATTGGTCGCGTTTACAGATGTGCCGGCCGGTATTGAGACCTACAACGCGGACCTCGCGCAAATCCCCCTGCCGGACGCCTGCGTCGATGTGATCATGTCGCGTAGCGTGTTCGAACACCTGCAGGATCCGCAATCGGTTTACCGGGAATTCGCGCGCATCCTGCGGCCAAACGGGGTCATTGTCTTTCTCACCGCCAACATGTGGGACTATGGGACCCAGGTCGCACGCCTGATCCCGAATCGCCTGCACGCGCGCGTCGTCCGGATGGTCGAAGGCCGTGCCGAGGAAGACACGTTTCCCACGGCTTACCGCACCAACACGCGCGGTGCCGTCGAGCAACTGGCAAGCGCCGCTGGCTTGCGCGTCGAATCGTTCGAGTATCTGAGCCAGTACCCGAACTACCTGATGTTCAATGGCTTGGCCTTTTTCCTTGGCATGTGTTTCGAGAAACTGATCAGCCGCGTGCATTGCTTGCGCTTCTTGCGCGGATGGATACTGGTGACGCTGCGGAAACCGTGATTTCGCCGGTCGGCGCGCTGTGCTGATCCTTCGCGCAGTTCCCCGCGGCCCGCAGCAGGCTAGTGACGCAACCGACCCCCGCTGACGCCGATCTCGAACCAGACGGTCGGCCGGCTCACCCTCCAGAAGCTAGCGCCAGTGCCACAGTGGCGGGAGTTCGGCGTCCTCGACCAGAGCAGCGCTTCCCGGATGGCTTACGGTTGCGGCCGTCAGCCGCGCCTGGCGCGTGGCGATCAGGTCTTCATCCTGCCGTGATTGGCCAATTCACGACCGCACAGGCTCAATGTCGATCATCTGCTTGCTGCCCGTTCGTTGGCTGGCTCAGCCGCCGTTGACTGGCGCAAGTCCTCCAAGCTGAACCCTTCGCTTGCTTGACCGCGGTGTCCCCAGGCTGAAAGACCGGGGCGATTCCCGACGCGTGGGCTGAGATTACACGTGAAAACCGTCGAGCAGCCGTCGCGTGTTGTGCGCATTGTCGGCCAGGGCCGAGAGCGTGCTGCGCACGTCCTGGATGACGCGATCCTCAGCCTCGACGCGCTGGCTGATCACTTCGCTGGTGTGCACCATTGCCGTCGTCGCATGGCGTTGAGCGAGCGTCGAGCGGGCAATTTCACCCACCTGCGCAATCGCCTCGTCCATTTTTGCGCTGATCTCCTTGATCCGCTGCGCCGCGATGCGCGACCGCTCGACGCCGCGGCTGACCGACTCTACCGTCGACTGGACGGTCAGTCCGGCCTGACTTGTTTCGTCATGCACGGCCGCAATCTTTCCGGCGATTTCCACGGTTGCCTTGGCCGTATTCTCCGCCAGTTTGCGCACTTCGTCGGCAACGACGGCGAATCCGCGTCCCTGTTCGCCGGCGCGCGCCGCCTCGATCGCCGCATTGAGCGCGAGAAGATTCGTCTGATCGGCAATGCCCTTGATGACGTTGATGATGCTGCTGATCTCCTCGGAACGGCGGTCAAGGCTCGCCATGACGCGCGCAAGTTCCTGCACGTGACCGATCGAAAGCTCGGCGTCCGCGGCGACGGCGTCGACTTCGCAGGCGCTTTCCTGCGAAAGCTCGCCGGTCGCGCGGATCAACTGTTCGGTCTCGCCGGCAGTATCGGCAATTTTCGAGGCAGCCTGGGTAATGTCGTCGACCGCGGTCGCGTTCGCTCTTGAACTCTCGGTCAGACTGAGCGATGCGCGCGCCAGGTCGTTGATGTTGCCATCGAGTTGGTCGACATCCTTGTTCAGACGCTGAGCCTCGTCCTTGAGCGATATCACCATGCGCTGCAGTTGATCGAGAAACTGGTTGAAGGAACCCGCCGTTTCGCCGACTTCGTCGTTCGACAGGACATCCAGGCGGACGCGCAGGTCGCCGCCGCCACGCGAGATTTCGACCATCTTGCCGCGCACCTGATGCAGACCGCGCAGCATGCGACCGAGCACGAGGCGTACGAGGAATGCCGCGACGGCGGCCGTCACCAGCAAGGCGAGCATCAGGTTGAGCAGCAGGCGGTCGAGTGGTGCCAGCACCTTTGCCTTGTCGAGCGACACGCAAAGCAGCCAGTCGGTCGCCTTGATCGGGGCCAGGAAGACCAGACGGTCGCCGTCGATAGCGCGCGTTTCAAACATCGTGTTGGCGGCGCCCTTGGCCTGGGCGATGCGCTCCGCCGTCAGTTCCGGAAAGCGCTCGCTGGCCGGCTTCATGACCGCTTCCTTGGTCGGGTGGGCGAGAATCGTCCCGTCCTGATGCAGCAGGAAACCGATGCCTTCGCCGGCCAGCTTGATAGTCAGTGCTTCGCCGACGACACGATCAATGAACAGGTCGGCCGCCACCACGCCAAGCACACGTTCGCCTTCCTTGACCAGGGCGGAAAGCGAAATGACCAGCTTGTTGCTGCCCGCGTCCTCGTAGGGTTTGGTGACGACGATCTGGTCCGCGCCGGCGCGCATTGCGCCCTGGTACCACGGTCTTGTCGTGGGGTCCCAGTCGGCTGGAAGGTCGGGCTGAGCTTCAGAAAATAGTGAACGCTTGTCCGGATACCCCGCATAGACCGAATCGAATCCGCCAACCAGTTTGGCGGTTGCGAACGACTTTTCGGCTTCCGGCTTATCGATCACCGACTTCAGTGCACTGACCATTTGCCCCTTGGACGCTACCCATTCGCCCGTCGCAAGCGCAAAGCCAGTCGCCGTGCCGCGCGTTTCCGATGCCACCGACTCGATCAGTTGGGAGCGCATCTGCAGATAGAAAGCGGCGCCAAAAAGCAGCATCGAAAATGCGATCAGTCCGCCGACCAGGCAGGTCAGCCGGGTGTGCAGTGATTTCATCGAGGATTTTCCGTCAAAAGACATGCAGAGAGAACAGTCTTGCAGGGATCCGAATCTCCGTCAGGGCCCGTGCCCCTGGCCGGCGCCTGGCGGTAAAGGCGCCAGCCCGACCGGCTGCCGCGCGCTTCAACCTCGAGCCAGCAAGGCGACTCATCAGCCTGCTGCGACGAGAGCATGCAAGTCGCCGGCTCATGTCGTCTCGATCAACATTGACAGTCATTCGGTAAGGGGAGGAACGGCAAGCCACCGTCCGGTCGTCCAGGCACAGCTCGGACCCGTACGGAAGCAAATAGTATAACTACAAAATATGACGACAAGACGCAAAAAATCAGGCATCCAGACATACGCAGCGAGGCTGGCCTTGGCCTGGCACGCAGCGCCTGGTGTCAAACGCCCGCCTTTTCCGTTGCAGACCTGCAGACCCTTCCTCCCGCGTGCGGGCACCTCCGCTTCGCTCGCGGCATCGCGCGCTTCAGCGGCAGGCCGATGAGGCCGCGTTGTTCAGCGCGCCATGCCGACCAGCGCGGCGATCGGGGCAAGTCCGTCGCCCGATCCTCAGACGCCAACACCCTTCGGCGGCGCCCGAAGTTCTGCAGATCGGGCTACAAGGGATGCCAGCCGCCGCCGCTCTTCTTGGCCAGTCGATGGTTGTGGGCGCCTGTCGGTCGGCCGACAGGTGACGATGAACGGGGACGCGCACGCTCGGGCTTGCTTTGACAAGCGCGCAGGCAGCGCATCGGACGATCTGCGGGTGGAAGGCCTGATCTGCCGCAGCGGATTCATCGCTTCATTTTTCGACGCAAGTTGGCGATACAATGAAACCTTGCTGACTTGTGGGCAACTACCAACGACCGGGGAACGAGCATGTCTGACCTCTACGCCACCGTCAGGGCTGCTGCGGCAGAAGCCGCTGGCATCAGCGTCAAAGCGAGCCTCTCAACACTTTCTGGAAGCCGTCACCTGCTGCCGCCAACCTACGCGAACGCGCCCCACAAACACAACATGACCGAACCGGACGCGGATGGGGTGGCGACTTGGGTCAGTATCGACAGCGCTGCTTCCTTCGCCAACCGGATAGAGGAGCAGTTGAGGCGCGCGGATTTTGGGCTCGACCCGTTGCGCCTCCAGGTGGCGGGCCAAACGCTGTCGACGCTGCAGATTCCGCACCGTGCGTACGACGCGATCCTGCGCGACTCATTGCTCGACGGCAAGCGCTTCCGCCAGACGGCGATCGGCCGGGAGGTCATCGCGGCCAGTCCGGCTGATGCCTCCGCGTTGCTGCGCTACGATCCCGCCGTGCTGCTGCTCGGCGGGTGGGACTCGACTCAAACAGGGCGTCGGACAGGCAGCGGCAGCAAGTGGCCGGCGTGCGTCAGCGTGGAAATCTTCGGGCGAAATGCGCTTCTGGTTCAGCGCGCAGGCAACAGGATGGATCCGCTGGACATCGAAGGCAGCACCCAGGGCATTGTCGAGGAGGCTGACGGTACATGGCGGCTGGCCCTTGAGCATGACGCAAAGATACCCGCGAAAGACAACAAAACCAAAGACACGTTTCCCCGCCGGGTCAAACCTTCCGAAATCAATCACGGAAACGCGCTAAGCCTGGATCCCAAAGGTGTCCTGGTTGAAGACATCACGCTGTGTGGGGCCTTGAGCCTCTCGCGCCTGCGTCGCTACCACTTCGGCGGCAACGGAGAGAAAGATCTCGCGGCGCGAACCGCGCTTGCGTTGATGGGCATTTACGGCATCGCCGCGGTCATCGAGGACGGTCTTGATCTGCGCCGAGACTGCGAACTGGTCGCCGACAGCGTCGTCTGGGCCATCCGTCGAACGGGGAGCAGCGAACCTCTCGCGCTTACCGTAGCAGATTCGCGGCAGGCCTTGCAGCGCGCGCTCGCGGACATCGACATCGCCAGCCCGGTGCTGTTCACCGCTGACAACAACCTGGAGCAACTGGTCGCGCGGAGCCGCTGATGCTGGCTCTTCGCATCGATTTCCTGAACGGCGTCTATCACGCGGCGAACCCGGCGGCGCATGCGACTTCGGAGTGGCCGCCGCACCCCGATCGGGTTTTCCAGGCGCTGGTCGCCACTGCCTACGGTACGGGCATCGACCCGCAGCCCTTACGCAAGCTGGAGGGGCTGGCGCCGGAAGTGGCTTTCGCCGATGCCAGCGCTGCCCGTACAGGCTCGATCTACACGGACGCGGCTTCGTTGGGAAAACCAAAGAGGCGGCCTTGGGGTCGCACCAAGGTCGTCAAATACGACCCTGTCCGCGTCGGCATTGGCGGCCCCGTCTACCTGATCTGGCCTGATGCGCCGAGCGACCTGCAGGAGCCGCTGGCGGCAATCGCCACTGGCGTCACCTACCTGGGACGCGCCAAGACGCCGGTGGCCTTCTCGCTGGTAGACGAGGTGCCGGAAATGCCGCATCGCCTGGCGCCCTCGTCGACCGGCGATCAACTTTTGCGCGTGCCGCACGCTGGTCGCCTCGACGAACTCGATGCCGCTTTCGATGCTGGGCAGCGGGCCAGCGTCGCGGGCATGGTGCGCTATACGGACGTCGCAGAACGCGTCGCGCCATCGCCCTGGGGCGAACTGTTGGTGCTGCGCCCCGCTGGCGTGGTAGATATGCGTCGGGCGGTGCAACTGGCCAGCGGCCTGCGCGCCGCCGTCCTCAGCCGAGCAGGTGACGGCGCCTCGCCGCTCCTGCACGGCCACGCTGGCGACCACGCCGCGTGGGCGGTCATCCCTGACGTGGGCCACACGCATGCGCGCGGTCACGTGCTTGGGCTCGGATTGTGGCTCCCGCACGGCATCGACGATAGTGCGCGGGCGGACTGCGTGCTACCGCTGATGCAGGTCAAGCACGTGAACTTCGGCGACCGACAAGTGAGTGTCGGTCTGCCGCCGGCACACCAGCAGACTCCACACGGTCTATGGCGGCGAACATGGTGTGCTCCATCCAGAACATGGGCGTCGGTCACCCCGGTGGTGCTCGACCGCCACCCCAAGCGCGGCCAGCGCGTCGAGGAGGTGCTGGCCGATTCGGTCGAGATGGCGGGCTATCCGCGCCCGGTCGACGTGCAAGTGAGCCAATGGTCCGCGGTCAGGGCTGCGCCCTTGGCCCGCGCGTTCAGCCCTCGCGGCCGTGGATGCTGGACTCACGTAGTCCTGGCTTTCGACCGGCGGGTCGGCGGACCGCTGCTTGTCGGCAAGGACCGCCATTTCGGTTTGGGCCTGCTGCGTCCGGTTGATGATTCGCGAGTCGTCAGGTGATAGCACGCGGCCAACATTCGCCCGTCGGATTCGTTCAGCCTCCGTCCACCAACAATCCCCGGTGACCGACACCATGGCCCAAGACTCACCAAGCTTTGCATCCTGGTATGCCGCACGCCATGGCTACCCGCCGTTCCCCTGGCAGGCGGCATTGGCCATGCGAATGGCAGCCGACGACTGGCCGGACGCTCTGACGCCGCCGACCGGCAGTGGCAAGACGGCCGTGATCGATGCATGGTTGTGGGCGCGGCTGCACGGGCGCCCGGTTCCGCGGCGGCTGGTCTATGTGATCGACCGGCGGCTGGTCGTGGACGGGGTCACCGAGTACGCTCTTGCCCTCGCCGCCAGCCTCGACCCGCAGCAGCAACCCGCTGTCGTTACCCTGCGCGGCGGCCTGACCGTCGAGGAGGATTGGCTGGCCGATCCCTTGCGCCCGACGGTGATCCTCTCGACGGTCGACCAGGTCGGCTCCCGACTGCTGTTCAGCGGCTACGGCATCAGTCCGCGCGCGGCATCGATCCACGCCGGGCTGCTCGGCAACGACGCGCTCTTCGTGGTCGACGAGGTTCATCTGGTACGGCCGCTGCTGCAGACGCTGACCAGCGTTGCCGCGCTACGGGGGAATGCTCTGCCGCTACCTTGGCGCTTCCTGCCCATGTCCGCCACCTGGGACGGCGGCAAAGCCCATGGTCTGAGCGCCGCCGACTGGGCGCATCCCGTATTGTCACGCCGGCTCAAGGCCAGCAAGCCGGCCGCGCTCGTCAAGCTTGCCGCAAACGAAGACCTCGCACGGGCCCTGATCGGTGCCGCACTGAGCTTGCGCCGGCAAGGTGCCGATGTCATAGCCGTGGTGTGCAACCGGGTCGACCGCGCGCGCGCCGTGTTCGAGCACCTGCAAGGTCAGGCCGAAGCAGTACTCCTGATCGGACGCATCCGCCCCTGCGACAAGACAGCGCTGACCCGAGAGTACCTCCCGCGGATGGCCGTCGGAAGCAGAGGGCAGCGCGCCCCGCTCTTCGTCGTGGCGACACAGACCATCGAGGTCGGCGCCGACCTCGACATGGACGGCCTGGTCACCGAATGCGCGCCGCTTTCCGCCCTTCGCCAGCGTTTTGGCCGTCTCAACCGCCTGGGCGAACTGGCTGAGACGCCGGGGGTGATCGTCTACCAGCGGCCGAAGACGAAATCCGATCCCATCTACGGCCAGGACATCGAGCGCGCCTGGAATTGGCTGAGTGCGGTCGCCAGTGGCAAGCCGAAAACCGTCGACTTCGGGGTCAGCGCGATGAACCGGCTGCTGGTCGAGAATCCCCCTCCGCAAGAAGAGGAGCAAGACGCGCCTCTCCTGCTTGCCGCTCACGTCGACATGCTGTCCCGCACATCGGTCAAGCACGGCATCAACGTTGCCCCCTGGTTGCACGGCTGGAAATCGGGCTCGGCGGACGTCTACCTGTGCTGGCGTGCGGACTGGGACAGTACGTCGATCGAGGCCGCACCGCCTGTCCAGGACGAACTGCTGGCGGTGCCGCTGCATGCACTGCGCTGCTGGAGCGAAGACATCGCCGACCTTGACGGTGGAGAGTTGGTGCGGGGCGACAAAGGCGGCAAGCGCAAATACCTGCGCTGGGACGGGGAACAGGCGCTGGAAGTTGATAGCGGTGATGCACGCGCCGGCGATACCCTGGTTCTACCGGCCGAAGCGGGAGGCTGCGACCGCTATGGCTGGGCGCCGCGGAGCACGAGTTCGGTCACCGATGTCGGCGACACCAGGCGGCGGGTGCGCCTGCATCCATCCGTTCATCCGGAGTTGGCCAGCGAGATTCGCGCGCTGCTCGCCGACGACCACGCCGGCGCTGTCGCGTGGCAGGACCTGGCCCGCCAGACCGTGCAACTCGACGGCGAACCGGGGCGCGTGCTGGCCTATCCCGGTGGCTGTGTAGTACTGGCAGCGTCGGAGTGGACGAGTCAGAGTGCATTGCGCAAGGTGGCCCTCAGGGAGCATCTGCAGGCGGTCGGCGTGCGTGCCGCCGCCCTGGCGCAGGCCAGCGGTCTCGGCGATGATCTGGTCGACGCGATGCGGCGAGCTGGTGCCGGACACGACGCCGGCAAGGAGGATCGCCGCTGGCAGGCCATGGTCGGTGGCGACGGCTCGCTCCTGCTCGCAAAAGGTCCGGGCGGCGACAGTCGCTGGCTCAGTTTGCCGCGCGGCTGGCGACACGAGATGGCTTCGGCCGTCCTGCAGAAAGGTGCTCTGGTGCGCTACTTGGTCGGCAGCCACCATGGTCATGGCAGACCCCTCCTGCCCGCCGCTCCCGACCTTGGCCTGTGGCAAAAGCTGGCTGGCTGGGCCGAGTGCTGGGCCTGTCTGCAGCGGACCTACGGCCCCTGGGGACTGGCCTACCTGGAGGCATTGCTACGGCTCGCCGACTGGACGGTGAGCGTCGAGGAACAGGCGTGAAGCTCAGCGCATTGCGAGCGAACAATCCGGTCGCGGTGATGGCCGCCTACGGGGCTTTGCGCTTGCTGCCGGGTGCAAGGCTGCGCTGGCAAGAGCTCTGTCCGGAATTGGCCTGGGAGGGAGACGCAATCGACTTTCTGGCCAGACTTCTGCCGGGCCGCCTGAAGGCACCCGAAATAAGCTTGATCGATGATCCGCGCCAGATCGATGGCGCGCAAGGCTACCGCCGACTGGCCAGCCAGATGCCCGGCGAGTGGCTGGTAGCATACGCCGCGGAAACCGCCGAGAAGGTTCGCGCGAGCAACCTGCGGCTCTTCGGCGGGCGGCATCAGTTCATCGCCAATGCTCGCGAGATCATGCGATCTCTGTGCGCGCAGGATGTCAGCTTGAAGCTGCAGGAGGCACTGATCGGCCCATGGCGCTACGAAGACAAGGACCTGCAGGGCTGGGGCTGGGATGCCGCCGCTCGGATTGACGCTGCTTCGACCGCCACCGACGTCAGTTCGGCCCCAAAATTCGGCGTGCTCGGCGCCTACTGGCTTGCCTGGGAGTCGCTTCCGCTGTGGCCTATGGTCAACGGCTACACGGTTGGCATGGAACCGCACCATTGGACCTACCCGACGTGCGCGGAATGGCTGGGAGCGGACGGCCTGGCTGCGTTGATCCTGGGCGCCGCCAGGCTGGACGAGCGCGAAGCAAAGGCTCTGGGGGTGATCCGCTGGCGGTCGGAGCTGATCGCGAGCAACGCCTACGGAGGCGTCTTCGGCTGGGCAATGCCGCTTGCCGCGCGAACCCCCAGCACGCGCGGCAATACCGGGGGGTTCGCGCGGGGGAAAACGTCTAAAATATCCGGCGCTTGAGACCGCCGAGAGGATTTGCACGGCGGGTCTCGGCAGGCAGCCGCACAGGTCCGCGCGCAACTGCGGATTTTCCTTGCAAAATTCGATGGGTGTAAGCGACGGGTCTCATCCCGCTCTTCGGAGCGGGCTTCGTTGAAGG